>JAABPW010000251.1 GCA_011391785.1 Verrucomicrobiota bacterium | reverse complement strand
CCAGCCGTGCTTACGCTCAATTGTACAACGGACAAGCTGTTTGACGGCTATCTTGGCGGAATCGGCGCCAATGAAAACAATTTAGGGCTGGTCAAGAACGGCGCAGGCAAACTCACCATCAACAGAATGTGTTCCCATACGGGGGCGACTGTAGTTGCCGCCGGAATTCTGAACCTGGTCGGCGGCTTGAACGGCGGTGCGGTCAGCGTGGCTGACGGGACGACTTTACTATTGGGCAACGGGACCAACACGATGACCGGATTAACGCTCAGCCCGACGTCGGCGCTGGGGGTGAATGTGGGCTCGCCGACTAATCTGAACAATACGGTGATCCAGGTGAACGGGGATCTGGTTCTGGACGGAACGCTCATTGTGCAGGATCTTGGCGATGCGGCATCGAACGACGTTGTAACCATCATGACCTATACGGGCGCTCTTTCCGGGCCGGGGTTGACCATGGATCCGCGTTCGCCGCGCAACGTGCAGGTCGATGTTTCCACGCCGGGCGTGGTGAAACTGATTCTGCAGGAGCTGTTGCCGACGATTGAGTTCACGACCACCAACACAACGGTCAGCGCTTCGCTCCAGTTCGATATGCATGGCGTGCTGCGCGGTTTTTCCATGAAGCCGGTATGGTATGAGGTGAAAACAGGGGACGGCAAGCTGTGGGATTTTGGCGCCATGCCGCCCGGGACGAACTGGACAATTCGGCTACGCCACCTGCGGGAGGGGACGAATTACGTCCGGGTGTTCACGAAGGACGCGGGCGGCAGGCTGCACGAGGATTCCAGGCAGGTGGTGCTGGCGCTGGGCACGAATCCGGCGGTGCGGCCGCGGCCCTATCCGGCGGAAATCTGGTGGGGCGGCGTGGCGACCGATCTTGCGCCGGAATACGGTTTTGACCAGCTCGTGGACGACGGCAAGCCATGGGACTTTGTGAAGCAAAATCAGGACGGCATATTTCTCCATGGCATTCTGTCGACCATGGGCACACTGGAGAAACTGGCCGCTGCCGTGGCGCCGCACGGCGGCCGCTTCGGACGGGAGGGCGGCTTCTACGTGCAGGCAAACCTTCAATATGGCCTCAACACGGCAGCTGGATGCAGGGCCGATCTGGAGGCTCTGGCCGGGGCGGGCCTTCACCTTTCCTTCCAGTCACCGGACTTCAATCCCGGCATGAAAGTCTGGCCCGGTGTCGTTAATCCGGGCTGGTGCCAGGCCTGGCCTAATTGGACGCATGGTCAACTGCTTAGCAGTAATCTGCAGTGCTGGGCCGACTTTGCGGGCACGGTGCATGAGGATTGGCCCGGCCTGAAGCTGGGGTGGACTTGGTCTCCGGTCTACTTCAACTGGAACGGGTATCCGGCGCTGGCAGGAACCAACGGTGACGGCCTTATTGTCGATCCGGTTAAGGATGCCGACGGCAACATCGTCACCAACTTGGCCGGCCAGAGCGTATCGTTCAGTTTCGCCATGGACGAGTTCTTCAATAAAGCCAGGACTCTCGCTCTTGCTCATGACGGT
Organism: Verrucomicrobiota bacterium; assembly: GCA_011391785.1. Lineage (GTDB taxonomy): Bacteria > Verrucomicrobiota > Kiritimatiellia > CAIKKV01 > CAITUY01 > JAABPW01. Next base: position 1,226 of record JAABPW010000251.1, on the reverse strand, counting down.
TTTTTCGGGTTCGCTTCCGATTGCCCGTATAATTATCTCGTGGAATGGTCCGATGTCTCTGCACGGGTAAGTAATCAGGCAAAGATTCTCGGCTATGAAGCCTGGCAGCGCACGAACGGGTTCTTCCCGATTACCATCTGCAACAATTCCGGCAACAATGAAACAAACCACAATGCCTGGGATGCTGCCAACGCGCAGAGGTCGTTCGCGTATATCATTGCCAAGCAGAAGATGGGCGGGCGGACGCAGAAATATCTGTTCGAATCGTGGTACTCTGGTCCGTACAGCTGGGCTCCGGAAAGCAACTCCAATTCATTCAGCGGTCTGGTGAAACAGGGGATCAAGTACCTCAAGGGTATTGCCGACACCAACGGTACGCTGGAGCATTTGACGTTCACGCTGCTGGGCTCCGGCGCGACCAATACGATCCAGTTGCGTAACGATGGCGACGTTATGTGCTTGCCTGCGGTGGCGGTGTTTGAGACGGGTGTCGGCAGCGGAACTGTGACCTATCTCGATGCCAGCGGCCGGGATATCACGAGCGTCATCCTGACTGGCGAGGGCTATGTGCACACCAACGGCCTGACACCGGGACAGACCACGACGATCCGCGTAGTGCCGTCCGTGCTGCCGCTGAACCGCACCGTCACCTTGGAAGCATTCTGGAATCCGCAGGATCCGACCGGCATTGTGCGCGACCGGCTCATATTGGCCGCTCCGACGCAAAGTCTTTCGGCCGTGGTCAACGCAGGTACAGGCAGCCAGTCAGTCAGTTCCTGCACCTTGAATGGCTTGTTGACCACCGGTGGTTATGCAAATGTCTGGATATGCTGGGGCACAAATGATGCAGGAACAGTTTCATTGACAAATTGGAACAATGCCATGTCTTTGGGTCAGTCTATGCAGGGCAACACTTTTTCAACCGTGGCCTCAGGTCTGAGCAACAACGTGACGTATTGGTTCCGCTGTTACGCCACGAACACGGCAGGGACAGCCTGGTCTGATTCGGCAACAGCATTTTCGGCAGAACCCTATTCTCGTCCCTGGACGCCTGCGGATATGACCACTCTGGCCTGGTTTGATGCGGCTGATGCGGCATCCATAACCCAGGAAGGCACGGGGGTCAGCGCCTGGAATGACAAGAGCGGGAACTTACGCCATGTTTTGCAGGGAACGGATGCCGACCGGCCCGGTCTCTCGGGGTCAAGCATCAGTTTCAACGGAAC
>JAABPW010000261.1 GCA_011391785.1 Verrucomicrobiota bacterium | reverse complement strand
GAAATTCGCGAAACATTTTCTTTCCCCCTCTCTCTCAACCTCCGTTACTCCGTGGTAAATCTCCCCCCTTATCCCTCCATGAGGCGGCCCAGAAACGCCGGGACGGCTTGCTCGGAGCGCAGGATGCGCGGACCCAGGGTCACGGGCTCAAATCCCTGCCCGGTCAGCAGGCCGACTTCGTAGTCGGTGAAGCCTCCCTCGGGACCAATGGCCAGGGTGACGGGATCCGCCACCGCGGCGGGACAAACCGCGCCGCCACCGGGATGGGCGACCAGCCGGCGGCTTCCACCGGAAAGAGCGGGAACAACATCCTCCGCAAACGGCTTGAACAGCGGGTGGATCGTCACCTCGGGAAGCAGGGTGTCCCGCGCCTGCTCCAGCCCCAGGACCATCTGCTCCCGCAGCGCCTCCGGATCCAGCCACGGGCTTTTCCAATAACTCTTCTCCACCCGGAACGCCCCGAACAGCGCGAGCCGCTTGACGCCCATCGACGCCACCCCCTGCATGATCCGGCGGAATCCCTTCGGCCTGGGCATGGCCAGAAGCAAGGTGACCGGCAACGGCCGGGGCGGATCCCCGTCCAGATTCACATCCATCGTGATCCGGTCGGGCGCGGATTCGCGGATGACGCCGGCCCCCGTCTTGCCGTTGAGGACCCCAACCCGCAAGGACTCGCCCACCACGGCACGGTGGACCTCCCTGACATGCAGCGCGCGGCGCCCAGCCAACACCACCCGGTCAGCCTGGATGAAGTCCTCAGGATGCAGGAGGATCAGGTTCAGGGAATCGCCCCTTCCCCGTTCCGGCCGCGGACCACACCCTCGATCCGCCCGGCCATGCGCCGGATGTTGGTGTCCCGGTTGAAATGAAGTTCGGCATAGGCCCGCGCGGCCTGCCCGCGCCGCTGGCGTTCAGCGGGATCACAGCATTCCCGGCAAGCCCGGACCAGCCCGGCCACGTCGCTCTCGGCCACCACCCAGCCGCCGCCCGAGTCCCTGATCCATCCGGCCGTTTCACTATCCTCCGGCCCCACGTACAGCACCGGCTTGCCCACGGCAAAGGCCGCCTGGAATTTACTCGGGACAATCAGGCCGGACCAGCCACGCCGGACACTCACCAGTTGCACGTCCGCGCTGCAAAGATGCTCCCTCAGCTTTTCGGGCGAGGCCGGGGACAACAACTCGACCGGCAGCTCCGGGTTCTCCTGGATAAAACGCTCCACCTCGACCTGACGGACGCCCCACCCCGAAAACACCAGCCGCCAGCCTGCGCTGGAGCCAGCCTGGCGGGCAGCCTCCAGGAACACACCGATCTCATGGCCGTATCCCATGTTGCCCGTGTACATCAGGATCGTTGCATCCGGCCCCCAGCGCCGCTCCCCGCGCAACGGATTGGCCTGCCCCTCCGGCCAGGGTTCCAACTGATCCAGCGACCAGAGCGGCACGGTCTCGATCCGGGATTCCGGCACGGCCGTCCCCTCGCGCTTCACCCACCCGGCCATGGCGGAGCCCAGGGTGATGATCAGGTCCGCCCGTTTCCACTCCCATCGCGTCAGCCAGGCCAGGATCCGGTGCTGAAGCGAGTCCGACCGCACCAGGTTGTGCGCCACCAGGACCTGGGGATACAGGTCCATGATCCAATGAACCCGGCGGCATCGCCGGCCCACCGCCAGGGAGGCCACCCAGCCGATCCAGGGCGGCGTGGTCAGGGCCACCAGGACATCCGGCCTGGGTCGCATCGTGACCAGCGTCCACCAGGCCAGCATCATGAACTTCGCATAGCCGATGGCCTTGCCCGTCAGGGAAACCGCTTCCCTGCCGGCCGCCCCCACCCGGATCACGCGGACACCGCCCGCCACCGGCCCACCGCCCGTGGCGGGACGAGCGGCGGTGTAGGACAGGCGGGAGCTCACCACGGTAACCTGGTGGCCCCGTGCCGCAAGCGACTCGGCCAGATCACGCAGGTAGCGCCCGGTCGGCGCCAGGTCCGGCGGATAAAACTGGTTCACCAGGCAAATGTTCATGACCGTCTGACTTCAATCTCCTTGCCGCTTACTTCGCGAGCATGTTGACGACATCGGCGGCGCGGGAGCCGGGTTTCACCTTGAGCGAAACCACCTTACCGTCGCGCAGCTCCCCTTCCACCGTGGTGTTTTTCGGCGCATGCAGCCTGAAGGTCACATTCCAGTCCTTCGGCCAGGCCGGGAACAGGAGGATCTTGTCGCCCACCGGCTGCAGCAGCATGTAGTTCACGGTGGTCAGAATAGGACTGCCGTGATCCATATCCGGGATCCAGTCGTTGTTCGCCGCCCAGATGGCCGGGAACCGGTAATCCGCCGTTCCCGCCGAAGCCCGTTTGACAACCAGCGTCGACGCCTCATCCGCCAGCCCCAGGCAGGCGGCCTGGATGCTGTCCTGGCACCAGCACGCGTTCAGGTGATGGATGCGGCGCGCAAAGGTCCTCCGCCCGACATCAAGCAAGTCCCGCCCCACACCACACGTCCTAAAGGGAAACACGCCGTACAATTCAGGATTCTCTGCGTTCGCCTTGGAGGCAAAGGTGTCTCCCGGCCGGAACACCTCTTCACCCTTTGCACCGGCCATGGGAACGGCCGGGAGCTCGGCAAGAAAAGCCGTCCACCGCGCCCGCTGCCCGGCCGTTGTAATTTCCCCGGGCATGGCCAGGAGGCGCGGCAGGATCATGCGCAAACCGACAATTTCCGGCAGGGGGTTGGAGGCCTGGTGGTAGGTCTCCAGCGACTGCGCCGGCTCGAACACGCGCTTCCCGTTCGCATCGCGTTTCTGCCAGTACTGGTCGAGGAACGAGATCATCGGGTCGGCCAGCGGCACCAGTGTGTCCCGGGCAAATCTGCCATCCTGCGTGAAGTCATAGTAGTCGAGCATCATCGCCACCAGCTCAAGGTTCCCGCTCCAGTACCGCCGGATATAGCTGTTGGCCGGTTCCGGCGCCTTGTTCCCCCACCCGTAATCCCCGTTGTTCGGCAATCCCCAGAAGTACATCGTTTCGGGGAATATCGCTGCATTCTCGAAATTGTAATAGGTTTTCATCCGGGCCTTGCCCAACGGCAACGCCTTCAGGTACATGCCGAAGAACGGCTTCATCATGTCGAAATCACCGCACTCCGGCATCGGCCAGTACTGGTGCCGCGTGTTCTGGAACCAGTAGTTGCCGCCCCAGCGCCGCCAGTCCGGATCCCCCTCGGGGCTCTCCGGTGAAGCACCCGGCACATTTTCAACGTTGAAAATCGCCCCGTTGAACTTGATCGGCGAGGCACCGCGCCCGTTGCAGGCATTCAGGAACCGCTGCAGCACATACCCCCGCGTCAGGACCGACTGATCCTTCGACCCGTCCGTGAAAACCCAGCTCCGGTTCCAGAAGGACTGCCACCATTTCGCGGTTACCCGCCTCGACTTGGCCGCGCGCGGAACACTGCGCTCAAGGGTGCCAAGATCCTTGAGCCAGGCTTCCGGCGTTTCCATACGCCCGGACAGCACACACACCGCCAGCTGGTGCCGCTTGCCGGGCTTCGCCGATCTAACGGCCCGCTCGCCGGCCCGCACCAGTCCTTCGCCGCTCAGGCTTGCGCCGAAGGCGTGGTTAAGCAGCGGATCGGCAAAACGCCCCTTCAACACCGACAGGTTCTGGACCTCCAGCGTCAGATCGAATATCGAGCGGGTATTGCGGTGATACCAGGCCACCCGGGCCGGCTCCGACGGCACCACCACATCCGGCAGCACCGTGGGCTTGAACGACGTTCCGCCAAGTCCATTCCCCGAATGACTGTCATCCGCGCCGAAGGGCCGCTCCTTCAAGCGCCACAGTTCGACTTCCGCCCTGCAATGGACCGGCACCTGCGCTTCGGCCTCCACCCTGACCACCGGCTGGTTCGCATCCACCCAGATCCGGATGCTCGCTTCAGGATCCCGGATGCCTGTTTCCTCTTTCCCGATCCTGGATTCCGGATTCTGGAACCGGCCTCCTATTTGAATGAGTCCATCCTTCAGCTTCAATTCCTGGCGGAAGCCGCTCTCCACCGACAGGGCCGGATCGAACTTCACGCGGATGCGGCCGACCTTGCACAACCGGCCATTCTCGTCCCAGGCATCGGTCTTGCTCACATAGAAAACCAGGTCGCCGGACGGTTCAACCCAGGCATTGATGCCCACGTCCCCGTTCCCCAGGGGCATGGATCCATGCGAATTCTTGCTGGGCGAATCCCAGACAACATTGAAGCTGTCGAGCAAATCCCCGGGACTCCGTGTGGGCGCCCCGACCGCCAGCACCTGCATCAACGAGCACAACCCCAATCCGGCCATCATGATTTTCTTCATCCCTCAGCTCCCTTTCATAATAACGGATCTCCCCCTGTCCAGCTCCCCATCCCAATCCTAATCTTAATCGTAATCTTAATCGTAATCCTCTGCCCCGGAAGGGATTAAGATTACGATTAAGATTAAGATTACGAGGAAAACTCCACAATCGCCCGCAGGCCGTATTCCAAATCGAACTCGGGCTCATAGCCAAGACTCTTGCGGATCCGGGAAATATCGGCCAACGAATGCCTGATGTCCCCGGCACGCGTGTCGCGGAACTGGGGCACCAGCGTACGCCCGGTGAGGGTCCCGAGGGTCGCCAGCAACTGGAGCAGGGACACTTTCCGGCTGGTGGCGACGTTGAAGATTTCGCCCTTCCCCACGCGGGGCGACCGCATGGCCAGCAGATTGGCCCGGACCACATCCTTCACATAGACGAAGTCACGGGTCTGCTCGCCATCCCCGAAGATCGTCGGGGTCCGTCCGTTGCGGATATCCTCCATGAACCGCGAGATCACGCCGGAATACATGGATTTGCCATCCTGCCGCGGCCCGAACACATTGAAATAGCGCAACGCCACGGTTTCCAGGCCATAGAGGCTGCTGAACAGCTTCAGGTAATACTCGCTTGCCAGCTTCCCGAGGGCATAGGGGGACTCCGGTTCCGGCATCATGGATTCCCGTTTCGGGAGATCGGGATTGTTCCCGTAGACCGCGGCCGAGGAGGCCAGCACCACGCGCTTCGCACCCGCCTGGCGCGCCGCCTGCAGGACATTGAGGGTGCCACTGATATTGATGGCGTTGTTCTCCTCCGGCTGCTCGATGGAACCCGTCACCGAAACCAGGGCGGCCTCATGGAAGACCTGGCTGACGCCCTTCATGGCCTGGGCCAGCGCCGCCGTGTCACGGATATCGCCACGGACCATCTCGACGCGGTCGGCAAATCCCGCGAGGTTTTCAGGGTTTCCACTGGAAAGGTTGTCGAACACGCGGACGTGAACGCCCTCGGCCACCAGGGCTTCCGCGATATGCGACCCGATGAACCCGCACCCGCCCGTGATCAATGTTGTTCCCATGAGCACTCCCTTTTCAGATTTCAGATTTCTAATTTCTGATTTTAGATTTCAGATTTCCGACTTCTGATTTCAGCTTTCTGAATACTGAACACTGAATACTGAACACTGAATTCTGGCCGACTTATTCCTCGCCTGACCAGCAGTGGGTGCAGATCTTGTCGCGCGGCAGGCCGATGGCATCAAGGAGGTCATCAAGGCGCTGGAAGGAAAGCGTGGTCAGCCCCAGTTCCTTGCGGATGACCTCGACCATGGCGGCATATTGCGGCGTGTCGGGATTCTTGTAGAGATCGAGGTTCTTGGTGTGATCCCCCTCCAGCTGCTGCACGGCCCGGCGGCCCGCCAGGTCCAGCTCGGTGCGTGACCGCGAAAAGTTCAGGTACTTGCAGGGGAACAGCAGCGGGGGACAGGCCGGCCGCATATGGACTTCCCGGGCCCCGGCGCTGAACAAATGACGCACCGTGTCCTTGAGCTGGGTTCCCCGCACAATGGAGTCATCGCAGAAGAGCAGGCTGTTCCCCTTGATAAGCGCCCCGATGGGAATGAGCTTCATGCGGGCGACCAGGGCACGCTGGGTCTGGTCGGCCGGCATGAAACTGCGCGGCCAGGTGGGCGTGTACTTGGCAAAGGGGCGCTTGTAGGGGATGCACGACTCGTGGGAGTAGCCGAGCGCATGGCCTGTTCCCGAATCCGGAACACCGGCCACCAGGTCGGGCCTCACCGTGTCCCGCTTCGCCAGCGCCTTGCCGCAACGGTAGCGGCAATCCTCGACGTTGATGCCTTCATAGCAGGAGGCGGGGAACCCGAAATACACGTAGAGGAAGGCGCAAATCCGCATCGTGGACTGAGGCTTCACCAACGACTCCACGCCATCGGCGGTGATGCGCACAACCTCGCCGGGCCCGAGATCCCGCTCCACCTCGAAGCCGATGTTCGGGAAGGCGCAGGTTTCCATGGTGACCGCCCAGGCTCCATCCTTGCGACCCAGGATGACCGGGGTCCGGCCGAACCGGTCACGGGCGGCATAGATCCCCTTGTTCGTGAGCAACAGGATGGAACAGGATCCCTCAATGACGCTCTGGGCGGCCTGGATACCGGCCTCCAGAGTGGCTTCCTGGTTGATGAGGGTGGCGACCAGCTCGGTGGCATTGACCCCGATGCCGCTCATCTCGCAGAAATGGGTGGAGCGCTTGGCATAGGCGCGGCGGACCAGCTCGTCCATGTTCTTGATGACGCCGACCGTGACGATGGCGTAATCGCCCAGATGGGATCCGATGATCAGGGGCTGATCCTCAGTGTCGCTGATCACCCCGATGCCGGAATTCCCCTTCATGCGCCCGATGTCATTCTCGAACTTGGACCGGAACTGGGCATTGGTGATGTCGTGGATGAACCGCATGATGCCGCCGTCATCCAGGCTGGCCAGCCCGCCCCGCCGGGTCCCGAGATGGGAGTGATAGTCAGTCCCGTAGAACAAGTCGCTGACGCAATCCGCCTTAGACACCACACCAAAGAATCCGCCCATAATGATTTCCTCCCCGCATCGTTACAACGCGGGAAGACTATAGGAACTTTCCGGAAATAAACAATAAATGGTTAGGGCTCAGAATTCGGCATTCAGAAATCTGAAATCGAAAATCCTCACCCCTCGAACCGGTCCAGGTTCATCACCTTGTCCCATGCCGCCACGAAGTCATGCACGAGCTTCTGCGGCGAGTCCGCACAGCCGTAGACTTCCGCAATAGCCCGGAGCTGGGAGTTCGAACCGAAGATCAGATCGACACGGGTACCGGTCCACTTGAGTTCGCCCGTGGCGCGGTCTCGTCCCTCGTACACGTCGCCCGCTTCGGAAACCGGCTTCCATACCGTGCCCATATCGAGCAGGTTCACAAAGAAGTCGTTCGTGAGTGTCCCGGGACGCTTGGTGAAAACCCCATGCTGCGCCTGGCCGGCATTGATGTCCAGCACCCGCAGTCCGCCAAGGAGAACCGTCATTTCAGGCGCGGTCAGCGTCAGCAACTGCGCCCGGTCAACCAGCAGCGCCTCGGCCGATACGGAGAGCCTGGCCTTGAGGTAGTTGCGGAACCCGTCCGCCACCGGCTCAAGCACCGCGAAGGACGCGACATCGGTCTGCTCCTGAGTGGCATCCATGCGACCCGGCCTGAAGGGAACCGTCACATCCTGCCCGGCTTTCCGCGCCGCCGCCTCGACCGCCGCGCAGCCGCCGAGGACAATCACATCCGCCAGCGAGATCCGCTTGCCACCCGACTGCGCCTTGTTGAAAGCAGCCTGGATGCCTTCCAGGACCTTGAGCACCTTCGCCAGCTGGGCGGGCTGGTTGACGGCCCAGTCCTTCTGCGGCGCCAGGCGGATCCGCGCACCGTTCGCACCGCCACGCTTGTCGGAACCGCGGAAAGTGGACGCCGCGGCCCAGGCGGTCGAAACCAGTTCCGGCACCGTCAGGCCGGACGCCAGGATCGTGCCCTTGAGGGCGGCGATGTCCTGTTCCTCTACCCGCTTGTGGTTGACGGCTGGGACGGGGTCCTGCCAGATCAGCTCCTCGGCCGGGACCTCCGGACCGAGGTAGCGCGCGCGCGGCCCCATGTCGCGGTGGGTGAGCTTGAACCAGGCCCGGGCGAACACGTCCGCGAACTGATCCGGATTCTCCATGAAGCGCCTGGATATCTTCTCGTACGCGGGATCGACCCGCAGGGCGAGGTCGGTGGTCAGCATGGCCGGGGCATGGCGCTTGGATTTATCGTGCGCATCCGGCACCGTCCCGGCGCCGGCCCCGTGCTTCGGGGTCCACTGCTTGGCGCCGGCCGGGCTCGTGGTCAGCTCCCACTCGTAGCCGAACAGGTTCCAGAAGAAGTTGTTGCTCCACTTTGTCGGGGTCGTGGTCCAGACGACTTCCAGTCCGCTGGTGATCGTGTCGCCGCCCTTGCCTGTGCCAAAGCTGCTCTTCCAGCCGAGGCCCTGCTCCTCGATGGGGGCGGCTTCGGGCTCCGGTCCGACATGGCTCGCGGGACCGGCGCCGTGGGTTTTTCCGAACGTGTGGCCGCCGGCGATCAGCGCGACGGTTTCCTCGTCGTTCATGGCCATGCGCGCGAAGGTCTCGCGGATATCCTTGGCCGCGGCGAGCGGGTCCGGATTGCCGTTCGGCCCTTCCGGGTTCACATAGATCAGGCCCATCTGCACGGCGGCGAGCGGGTTCTCGAGCTCACGGTCGCCGGAGTAGCGCTTGTCGTCCAGCCACTTGCTCTCGCCCCCCCAGTAAATATCCTCTTCCGGTTCCCAGGCGTCCACGCGCCCGCCCCCGAAGCCGAACGTCTTGAAGCCCATGGACTCGAGCGCGCAGTTTCCGGCGAGGATCATGAGGTCGGCCCAGGAGATCGCGCGGCCGTATTTCTGCTTGATCGGCCAGAGCAGCCGGCGCGCCTTGTCGAGGTTCGCGTTGTCGGGCCAGCTGTTGAGCGGCGCCAGGCGCTGGGCGCCGGATCCCGCGCCCCCGCGGCCATCGCCGGTGCGGTAGGTGCCGGCGCTATGCCACGCCATGCGGACAAAGAACGGCCCGTAGTGACCGAAGTCGGCCGGCCACCAGTCCTGCGAGTTGGTCATCAACGCGGCGAGGTCCTTCTTGACGACCTTCAAGTCGAGTTTCCTGAACTCCTCGGCGTAGTCGAAATCCGCGCCCATCGGATCACTCAGCCCGGAATGCTGGTGGAGCACCTTGAGGTTCAACTGGTTCGGCCACCAGTCCTTGTTCGATGTCCCGCCGCCAGCGGCCTGTTTGCGCGTTCTGCCTGTCACCGGACACTTGCTTTCGCTGCTCATGGTTTCTCTCCTGTTGAGGTCCCGGGCGGCTCCCCGCCCACTGACAATTCCAACGCCTGACAATCGCCAGGGCAACTGGTTTGAAACCTACTCCGGCCACCGTGATATGCAAGCCGATTCTTTCAGCTAAGCCCTCTCACTCAGTGTTCAGTGTTCAGAAATCTGAAATCTTTAATTCAACCTCTTCCGTCCCTTGTTCTGACGGTGGCGATGGCCCGTTGGCCCTCCTCCTGGATCAGGCCTGCAAGGTAAGCCCAGAAATCTTGCTTTTCCAGCGTCCCTGAAACGATCCCCACGGGCAGGAACCGTCGCATCTCATCGAGAAAGGCCATGCGCACGGAGGGATCATCCTTCACGCTGGCGGTGCGCGCCTGAATCAGTTCGATGAAGTCCGGTATCTCACGCCGGTGATCACCGATCTTGACGGGGATCAGCTCGGACGGCATCTCGATCCCCTGCTGCTTCAGCCAAAGGATGTCCCACAGGTCCCGGTTCTTGATCCGGTTCGGGCGGAAGGCCAGGGCGATCAACTTGTCCGCCAGGATCTCCTCGCGGCTTTGTGCCCGGATGATCAAGCCGGAGGTTCCCATATCGACCCCGTAGAAATTCCGCAACATCATCGGCCGGCTGACGTGACTGGGCACGGCACAGATGTCGATATGGATCCGCTGCGGCGGCAGGTCGCGCCGCTCCGGATGGGTGAGAACGGTCATCTTCCAGGTGTCCACGCCGGCGGACTCCTTCACGGGTTCCGCCACCTGCACTTTCAGGGAATACTTCCGCTCCAGCCTGCCGGTCAGCACGGTGGCCAGCGAGCCCAGCGTCTCGCGGGTGAACTCCTGCCCTCCGGTGAAATCAAGGTCTTCACTCAGGCGTGGCGAGCCATAGCAGTCCCGCAGGCAGGTTCCCCCGATGAACGTCAGGCCGGCCAGCAAGCCGGCGGCGCTCATCTCCCTCAGGATATCGTGGTGGAGCAATTCCTTTTCAACCACCGCCCGCACCGAAGTCAGTCCGGGAGTGGCCCTCATCGCCTCATCGACCAACTGGTCAAACAAGTTCACGCGCCACCTCCTCATTGATCAGGTCCTTGTTGCGACGGGTAGCCCGCATATCCCGCAGGGCCAGGGCCGGGGAGGCCCTCCAAAGCCGGCAGGCGGGATCATAGGTGAGAAGCCCGGACAGTTCATCCGGCCGGCGGACAGTATGAACAAACTCGATGCGCCCGAAATCGCCACAGCGGATCACGCTGCTGCGTCCCGACGACATCAGGGTGATCGAGTTGATCGGAATCTGGGAAATAATGCCGGCATCGCTGAGGGCGGTCTCAAGGCTGATATAATTGAACTCATTAGCCCGAAGCAGCGCCGCCGCATGGAACAATAGCCGGCCACGGGGATAATCGACCCTCGGATAAAGATAAATGCCCCGACACACCCGCTTCAGAATCCCAGCCTTTTCGGCCCGACTCAACAGCACCGGCAGCCCCCTCGCCCCCCCTAACACCCCCTGCAGATCCGAGGTGGAAAAGAGATAATGGTCGGCATCCACCAGCCCCCCCAACACCTTCTCCAGTTGTCGTATAGGTTGCATTACCCAATTACTATACAGAACATTTCACTATATGCAAGTTTCTGTTGAGTGTTTTATTAAAGAAAGTCACAAGGAAGATAGTGCTCAGCTTGCCTTGGCGGCGGGTGGTGAAATCCCCGCTCCCCTGCCCTGGGGATTGATTATCCTCCGATTCACGCTATGATCGGTGCTGATCAGTGGGCGACACGGCAGCAGGAGGGTTCACCATGGACAGTGCAAGAATGCGTTTCACCGGAGGGGTTGTGGCGGTCAGTCTGGCCTTGAGCCTCGCGGGATGCGGCAAGGCTCCCGTCAAATCGAAAACAGTCCAGGGCCCCGCCCCCGGGGGCAGCCTGAGCCTGGCACCGGGCATTAATCCGGGCGAGCCCCTCTGCGAGGATGATCTGAACGACGTGATCATGATCAGTCCCCTTACCCTGCCTTCCGGCGTGGACACGCCGCCGGGTTGCCGCCTGGGCTTCGCCGTGGGCCGGGCCAATACCATCCTGAAGACGGAGGACGGAGGCGCCACCTGGCGACGCATGACTCCGCGCGCCCCGAAGGGAGCTGATTTCGTGGAAGTGACCTTTACCAGCAGCTCCAATGGGTGGGCGGTAAGTTCCGGAACCCTTCTCCACACCAGCGATGCCGGTGAACACTGGAACCCCGTCCCCCAGTTGCCCGGCAACTTCTACTACTACGGGAGCGGATCGGGAACAGCCACCTCCTACCACCAGATGCAGCCGGCCACCTACGGGAACCGGATCTACCGGACGGGCCATGACGGGCGCCAGTGGACTGCCCTTGCGGCTCCGCTTCCGAGAAACGACTACCAGTCAATGTTCTTCCTCGATGACCAGCGGGGCTGGGTGACCGGCCGCAAGGGCGGGCTCGCCTTGACGACTGACGGCGGGGCAACCTGGCTGAAGGCGGACATCCCCGGCGGCGGCAACCTGGAGCAGATCCAGTTCCTCACACCGGCCTGCGGCTGGGCACGATCCGTGCGCGAACACTGCGGCGGCCCCTGGTCCTCCCGCGATGGCGGCGTGACCTGGAAGGCGCTTGACGCCAAGGTGCCGTCCACCTGGACCATCGAGGATATGCAGTGGATCAGTGAATCAACCGGGGTCCTGTTGCTGCTGCGGGGCGACTCGAGCGTGATCACCCTCACAACCGATGGCGGTTCCACCTGGCAGGAGCTGGGCATCTGCCCCCCGGACGTGAAATCCCTCACGATGCCCTCCCCCGGAGAAGTGCTTGCCGTCGGGGCCCGCGGCCGCCTCTACCGGCTGTCGCTTCCGAAACCCGTCATGGTCAAAATCCCCACACCCGGCACACTGCCCACCTAATCAATCGCCCCAAAATGGGGCCCGTTCAGAGGCCCGCCGTTCTAATAGCCTCCCTCTTGTCCCCCTCGGGGTTTCGTGATATTTTTACCGGATGAACGTTAAGCGATTTCAGCGGTGTTGTTTTTCGGGAATCGGGGCAGGCTTGCTGCTGATTCCCGGTGGAAACCGAATGGCATATGGGGCGGCGCCAAACCCGGCACCCCGTTATCCCACCGGAGTTCGCGTAACCCCCCAGGAATCTGAAAAATCACTCATCAGGCAAATGCGCGGCACCCCACCCACCCGGATCGCCGATACGTTGCCGCCCGTTGTCCGGAACACCCACTACCTCCCCAAGGTCCGCAGCCAATCGCTGCAGAACTGCGGGGCCTATGGTCCCACCTACTATTATAAAACCTACCAGGAAGCCCGCGAGCACGGCTGGGCACACCCCGACCCGGACGTGGATCCAGAGCACGTTATGAGCCCCGGCTTCACCTACCCCCTCAGCAATAAAGGTGTGGATGAAGGCGCGAATATCGCCTATGTGCTGTCCTTGATCTGCCGGTATGGGACCACCACCTGGAAGGACATGCCCGAGAGCTCCAACTTTTTCTCGTGCCCCAACGAGACCCAGTTCCGCGCCGCCATGCCATACCGCGGCAAGCAGGCCTCCAGCATCGACGTCAGCACTGAATCCGGCATTCAGGCCTTGAAAGCCCATCTCGCCACCGGCGACCTGGCGGCCGCGACGATCCATGCCTACTACGACACCTTCGTGTCCTATTCTGAATCCGGCATCAACAACGATGTCATCTGCCAGCGGGGATCCGTCCTTTGGGCGTATCATGCCTTGACGATCATCGGCTATGATGACACCCGGACCTATACGGACGATGCCGGCCCCAAAACCGGCGCCTTTTTCGCCGTCAACTCCTGGGGAACCGACTGGGGCGTCACCGATCCTGATGCGGGTACCGGGGGCTTCTGCTGGCTCGGTTATGATTACCTGCGGTGCTGGGCAGGAAACCCTTCGCCCGGCGACAATAGCCCCGCCATCATTGATATCATGACGGACCGGATCGACTACCAGCCCACTGAAATGGTTTCCCTGAACCTGTCCCACCCCGTACCCTCCTATTTAAGCGTCAGTATCAAGCCGGACCTGCTCTCGGACACGAATCACCCCTGGCTGGATGTTTTCCCCGGCGCTGGCCTTGGTCAGAAATTTGATGGCACGATCGTTGCCGACATCAGCGACTTCACCAGCACCAACAGCTGGATCTACTGGCTGAAATTCACCGATGGCCAGGACCCCGGCTTTCCTTCCGGCTTCGTCCGTCAATTCAAGGTAGAGCTCAACCACTCCAACAGCATCTTCCAGACCGAAACCGTAATGCCGTTTTCCATCACCAACTTTGGCGACTCCCTGCTCTCCGCCGGTCTCTTCCGTCCCATACAGGAGACCTTCTGGACAAACGGCCTCGACGACACCACAGCCGCCTGGTCGGATTTCGATGGCGATGGCGATCCCGATGTGGCCGTCTGCGGCTGGCGTCCGGACCTGACCAACTACCTCTCCGCCGTCTACCGCAATGATGGCGTCCTGTTCATGCCCCTGACCAACGGGCTCCCCCAGCTGGGCTTTGGCGCGGTGGCCTGGGTGGATTTCGACCGGGACGGCCTTCCGGATCTGGCCCTGGCGGGCAGCACCGCCACGAGCCTGGTATTCCAGCTTGTACTGAACAACGGGAATGGCACCTTCAGCAACAGCAACGTTTCAATTTCCGCCCCCGGCAGTTATGTCCGCATGGCCTGGGGCGACTATAACAATGACGGGGCCCCGGATCTGCTCCTTGCCGGCTTGTCATTCGCCAAGGCCAGGCTTTTCCGGAACCTCGGCGGCACCAACCTCGTCGACACCGGCCTCGCCTTCAAGGGCAGCGAATCCGCCTCCAACAGCGGCAACATGCCGGTATCCTGGGCTGATTTCAACAACGATGGCTGGCTGGACTGCGCGGTGGGGCAATCCCTCTACCGCAACACGGGCACGAACGCCTTCGAACTCGTCGCCCCCACCCTGGTTTGCGGCTCCCATGGCGCCCATGCCTGGGGCGACTTCAATGGTGACGGGCGTCTTGACCTGGCCACCATGAACCTCGACGTCACCGGTTCACCCGTCTTGACCACCACCATTTACCGGAATGACGCCGAACTCTATTACCCGCCGGTCCTGATACCCGGCATTTTCACAAACCCGGCTTCTCATGAACTCGTCCTCACCGCCGTGGCCACCAACCTGCCGGGTCTTTTTGACGGCAGCCTCTCCTGGGGCGATGTTGACCTCGATGGGCGGCTTGACCTCCTGGCCAGCGGCGCCCTTCGTTTTGATTACCTGGCCAAATTCACGGACATCATCCGGCAACTGCCCGACGGAACCTTCACCCGGGCCGGGCTCGAGCTGCCGCCCATCGCCCAGGGAAACAGCACCCTGGTCGATGTGGATGGAGATGGCGACCTCGACGTCTTTCTGCTCGGCCCCACTGATGCCTCCGTCTCCCCCCTTCCCCTGGCCGCCTTCCACGAGAACCTGGCCTGCAATCACTCCCCGGGACTCGGGGCCACCAACACCGCGCCCAGCACGCCTTCCGGATTATCCGCTTCGGCCCCCGGCGCCGGCGCCGTCCGGTTGTCATGGACCCCGGCAACGGATTTACACACCGCCTCGCCAGGACTGTCCTACCAGGTCCGCGCCGGGCTCCTTCCTGAAGGCGGCGATCTGCTCAGCGAGGCCGGCTCGCTTTTCCCGCCCTGCCGCTTCGGCCTCATCGACACCAACACGCCCGGGGATTACGAAGCATCGCCCCAAACCAACGGCATTCCCGGCGCACTCCTGAACGGCATCCCCCCGGGGCGCTACTTCTGGCAGGTGCGCGCGGTCAACAGCTCGGGCCTGGCGTCCGACTGGAGTTCAAGCGTCAACCATTCCATCGGAACGGCCGGCCTGCGCACCGGCGACATCAATGGCGATGGCCAGGTGGATGCCGCCGATGTCGTCCTCTGCCGCCGTATGGCGCGCAACCTCACCACCCCGGACCCCCCCAAGGCGGATATGGATGCCAGCGGCACGGTGACCGATAATGATGCCGAGGACATCCTGCGGCGACTGCTGGCGCCCGACGAGGCAGGCTATATCCCGGTCACCCGCACCACCATCGGACCGTCCGGCGGGGTCCTGGGGGCGGGTGAATTCCAATTAACCGTGCCATCGGGCGCCTGGGCCACCTCCCCGAACCTGGAACTCGGCGTGTCCCAGACCGAGCGGCCCTTCGGCAACGCCTCCCCGGCCCGGATGTACAAACTCGGCGGCTTACCCACCTCTATTAGCCAACCCCTGACCCTGCGCGTCCCCGACACCCGGGGCGCCCTCACCAATGCGATGCCCATGCTGTTTATCGGGAAAACCGGACCCGCCCTTCCGGATGACGGCCTCACCACCCAGGTTTGCTTCCGGGCCATTGCCGGCACCAATATCGGAGGCCAAATCGTCTTCACCATTCCCGCCTCCACCCTGCATAGCCTTTCGTTGTCCGGCTTCCCTGAGAAACAGCCCGGAATCGCGGGAGACGTGATCCGCTCAACCCTCGACACCTGGATCGGCTGGGACTTGACGGAGTGGATGGTTCTCAAGCAAGTTAATGGTCATTTCGCCATCCATTACCTCCAACCCCGTCTCGTCTCCGACCGGGAACCCAAGCGCCTCAAGATGTTGGCCATCTCCCAAGACTTTGAGGATGCCTATACGTATTTCAATAGCACTCTTGGCTTAAGCCGCATCAGCGCGCAGGGCTGGGCAACCGATCCGTTTCCGGTCTTTGTCTTTGACATGGGCACCCGGGAAGGCGACTCCTCACCCGGCAGCATCAACCTGAATTACAGGCTCCAGGACGACCTGGAAATGAGGCGGACCACCGTCGCCCATGAACTCCTCCACATCGTCCAATACATGTATGACTTCACCTACCACGGGCTCGGCACCGTCTGGCTGGGAGATGCAACCGCCACCTGGGCAGAGGGCTATTTCAGCACCAATCCCGCCTATATCTCCATGAACTTCCAGGTCAACCGGGCGGAAGCCTTCGCGGGCATGGAAAACGTCGGGAGCACCTCCTACTATGACCGGTCCCCCGCCTTCAATCATGGTTACGGAATGGCGGGCATGATCAAGCACCTTGTCGACAAGCGGGGTACCGCTGTAATCGCCACTATCTTCAGCAACGTCCTGGCCGGCGCCTCGACGACCGATGCCCTGGCTAATACCCTGCCCGCCCCCGCGACCGAATGGCATCACGAATATTTCGTGAACTGGCTGAAGGGCGGGATCTATCCCTATGACACGGCTGAACCCGGTGATTTCGTTATCCGCAAGGAACTCACCCCGAAATCCCATCGTTTCGACATCAAGACGGCTGACGACATCTTCGCGCGCACCAGCAAATACCGGCACGGCAGTTTCCAGGAAGACATCCCGGGCCTCTCCGCCAGACTCTACCGCATCACCATGGACCAGGCGGTTCCCTTCACGAGCCAGGACTATCTTGCCTTCAAGCTGGCTGGCAGCGAAAACTTCCGCCTGAGCGTGGTAACGGAATCCCTGCGCCCCGAACTGGTTGACTCCAACAGCTGGGATGCCACCTTCAACCCTTACTTGAAAACCTCCAGGCTATTCCTGCAGAACCTGAGCCAGCTCCAATCCGACAAACGCTCCATCCTCCCTCTGGTATCAAACAATGATAAAACCTGCCCGCTGGACAAAACCCCCATGCGACTCGATTTCGGCCTGGTGAAATTCCTGAACGGAGCTATCCCGCTGGCGTCCCATACCATTTCCCAAACCCGGCCCCACATGGAAGTTACGGGTTCCCTGACCGTCAGCAGCCTCATCGGCTACCAGACCAACCTGGTATCCATGGAGCAGCGCCTCGTTGTCCTTGATGTCTGGCAGGACGGCTCCCTCCTGATCCCCTCCACCATCGCTGCCACCCCGCTGGAAACCACCTGGGAGGAACCGGATCCCAGCCCCTTCTACCCGACCAACAAGGTCACCGTCACCATCACCGGGGTCAACCGGTACATCCTGTCCAAGACATCCTACCCCGTCTATGGCATCTCCCCGACCGGCCTCGGCTGCGAAACCAATGCCACCGGCCAGTTCACCTTGTCCCTTGGCGCCGACGAGGAGGACGGAGCGCTGTTCCAGGTCAAGGCGGAATGCGATGGCGTCATGGACTGGCCGGGCGGCAACAAGCAAAACGTCCTGCGTTCCCAGTTCCTGCTTAATGTTCTCCTGAAGAGGTACTAACCTATGTCCTTTCAACACCCCCTGCTCATGCGCTATCACCGGTGCCTGCTATCCATCCTTGCCGGCGGGATCACCACCTGCATGGCCGGGGCCGCGCCGGTATTGTCGGTGGACACCCTGTCGATGCGCCCCGGGCAATCGACCAACCTGGTCCTGCGGCTTTCATCAGGCACCGAGGGCTACGCCGGCTTCAATGCGGTTTTATTGATACCCGCCGTTGTTGCCGTGCAGGACGTTCTCCCGGGCCCGCTGATCCCCACCAACACCTTTAGCTTCTACTATACCGTGACCGCCACCAGCAATGGCACCGAACTGGCCCTGGCCGCCACCGCGGTTTCAAATGTCATGGCCTCGTCGGGCATCCTCTGCACGGCCACCGTGTCCGCCGCCCCGGACCTGCTGCCCGGCACCTATCCCATCCTGTTCGCCGGCACGGACCGGTCGGCCGGCGTCAACTCGCGGCACGCCCTCTCCAGCAGCAACGGGCTCCAGTCGGCCACCCACAATTATTCCGACGGGACGCTGAACCTCGCCTTTGCGCCCGGCAGCGGGGACAGCAATGGAAACGGGATACCGGACCTATGGGAGCTTCTCTACTTCGGAACCAGCA
>JAABPW010000249.1 GCA_011391785.1 Verrucomicrobiota bacterium | reverse complement strand
ATTAAGATTAAGATTACGATTAAGATTAGGATTTCCGTGGGACGCTAATGATCTAAAATCAAAACTCTTCCCCTCAACATCCCGGGAACCGTGAATTCAGCAGGCTCACGCCCCAGATCCCCAGGATAGAGGCACAGGCCATGGCGGCGGCGCTTACCACGGCGATGATCACCAGCGGAAGCGAGGGAAGGAGCGCGCAGGCAAAGAGTCCGCAGGTCAGGAGGAAATAGATCCCGCCCAGCGTCATCTTCCTGACCAGCAGGGGCGTCCTGTACTTCTTGAAACGGATCTTTCCGTCAAACATCCCTGCCAGGAAAGTGGCCACCACGACGAAGGGCAAGGCCAGGGAAAGCACCATCACCACGGCCGTGATCCGCTCCAGCCAGCCGGATTTCAACACCATCGCCAGCAGGGAAAGCGCCAGGATGGTGCCCGTATAGGCCTGGGTGAAGTGGACCAGCACCGGATGGATGTCGAGCGACAGGAGGAACTTGCGCCGCTCCGAGATCCGCTCGTCATGGGGAATGAACATCGCCGCCTTTACGCCGCAGGCAGGACACAACTCCCCCAGCTTCTCCTGCGCCATGATGAAACCACAGGCCTTGCAAATCATCATCTGCTTCATTGTCAGCCTCTCCCTTGAAAATAAAATTCAGTATATACTAATGTTCTCACCGCAATCGTAATCATAATCTTAATCTTAATCTTAATCTCTTACCCCAGAGAGGATTACGATTAAGATTATGATTACGATTACGAGGAAAGATTCATAAAACACACGTCCTAATACGTTACAGTTTCCGTTCTCCGGCAGGTCGCCGGAATACCCGGTAGATGAAATAACTGTACCCGATAGTAACGGGAACAAGAATCAGCCCGACGATCACCAGAATCCTCAGCGTCGACAAGGGTGCCGTGGCTGAAGCAAGGGTCAGGCTCCATTCAGGATGATGCCGCGCGGGTAGCACGGCGGGGTACAAGGTCGCCGCGATCATCAGCCACAGTCCCGCGACGGTGACACAGGAAGCCCGGAAGGACCCGCCCTTGCGACCCAGCAGGAACCGGCTTGCGATACCACCGCCCAGGCACAACGCCGCACCCAGGAGGACAACCGGCCGCGATCCGGTCCCGGGCAGGAGATAGAACCAGGCCGCCAACAGGACAACACCCGCCACAGCCAGCATCGGCCAGAAAGACTTCGCCTTTTCCCGGGCGACATCGGAAGGATCCTGCCCCAGGGCATAGGTCAGGCCATGCCACATGACCACGATCACTCCCGCCGCACTGAAGAGGATCGGGAAGGCGGCAATGTAGTCCCCCACCCTCGTGCTCAGGACCCCGGCCTTCTCGAATGGCAGGCCCTGAACCACGGTGCCGAGCACAAACAAACCCAGCACCGTCACCAGGTAACTGCCACAGGCCGCTACCCCATGCCACATCCTCTGGCGCGCCAGGTCGTGGTAGGAATACTCCAGCGCCATGGAGCGGAGAATGAGGCCAACGATCAACAGCAGGAAAGGAAGATAAACCGTACCCAGCAGCAGCCCCAGCAACGAAGGGAACGCCCCGAACACGAATCCCGCGGCAATGACCAGCCACACCTCGTTGCCATCCCAGAAGGGGGCGATGTGGGACACCAGCCGCGCGGACTCATCCTTGTCCCGCGTAAAGGGTAGCAGCATCCCGATGCCCAGGTCAAAGCCGTCGAGCAGAGAGTAAAGGGCAAAGAACAGGACGATGAGAAGAAAGACACCATTCTGGCAAAATTCCATATCCATGATCATACCCCTCAAGACTGCGGCTGCGGCGGCCCTTTTTGCACAAGTTTTTTCACGGACACAAATGTCCAGACCGTTATGGCTGAATATACCAGGAGAATGCCGGTGAACGACACCGCCAGCTGCCACACCGGCAGGGTGGTGGTGGAGGCGTCCGAGGTGCGCATCACGCCATAGATGATCCAGGGCTGGCGTCCGATTTCGGCACCGATCCAGCCCAGCTCGTTGGCCAGGTAGGGAAGCGGCAGCATCCAGGGCAGCAGCAACAGATACCAGCGCGCGCGGTCAAGCTTCCCGCGCCACATCAGGAACACACCCAGTCCCGCCACGGCGATCATGGCCACACCCAGCACAATCATCAGGTGAAACGTCGTGAAGATCACATTCACGGGCGGCCAGTTCTCCCGCGGAAACTCCTCGAGCCCCTTCACATGCCCCATCGGATCGCCGGACTCCAGCAGGCTCAACAAATAGGGCGCCCCGACGGGATAGTGGATGACCTCGTTCTTCTCATCGGGAATCCCGAAGAGAAGCAGGGGCGCCCCGTTGACGGATTTGAAGATACCCTCATAGGCGGCATCTTTCTCGGGGTTATGCTCCAGCACCTGCATGATATGGAAATGCCCGATCAAGGGCTGTGCCAACGCGGTCGCCAGCGCAAGGGGCAGGGCGAAGGAGAGCAGCTTCCGGGCAAAGGCCTCATGGCGGGCACGCGCCAGATGGTAGGCGGCAATGGCGGCGACAAACATGGAACCCGTCAACCAGGCCGCCGTAACCACATGGGCGAACCGGATCAGGGTGGAATGATTGAACAGGGCTGCGACCAGGTCCGTCAGCACCACGCGACCATCGACAATGGCGAACCCCGCGGGGGTCTGCATCCAGGAATTGGCCGCCACGATCCAGAAGCCGGACAGGTGGGCGCCGATGAACACCATCACCGCCGACACCCAATAGGTCAGGGGCGAGACCC
>JAABPW010000248.1 GCA_011391785.1 Verrucomicrobiota bacterium | reverse complement strand
TTGGTCGGCACCACGCTCTGGTAGGCTGCCGTTTTCCAGTCGGGATCCGCCAGGAATCCCGAGATCAGGTAGGCGACGTAGAAGATGCAGGCGATGAAGAACACCCGTTCAATGGTTTTATAGGAGCCCTTGATAATCATGTGCCAGAGGAGGAAGGCGCCCACGGGAACGGCCCACATGCGGTGGAGTCCGAAAATCTCCGAGCTGGCCGCCAGCCCCGCAAAATCCGCGACGACGTTTCCGAGATTGGTGAAAAACAGCGCCAGCATCAGGTAGAACGACACCCCGAGGCCGAATCGCTCGCGGATCAGGGCGGACAGGCCTTTTCCGGTGACAACGCCCATCCGGCTGCACATCTCCTGGACCAGCACCAGGAGGAAACAGGTCGGAAAGAGCACCCAGAGCAGCGAATACCCGAACTTGGCCCCGGCCACGGAATAGGTGGCTATCCCGCCGGCGTCATTGTCGACATTGGCCGTGATGATCCCGGGTCCCACCACCAGCGCGAACAGGGCCAGGTGCGCCTTCCAGTTTTTGAGTCGTTGCATCATCCTTCTTAATCCTTCAGGAATTCCGCCAGGTGTGCCAGGACGTTGTCATACCGCACCAGGCCCAGGAGCGTCATGTCCGCGTCCACCACCGGGATGGCCTGGAACCCGTACTTCGCGAATTCACGGGCCACGTCCTTCAGCCGGGTGCCAGGGGTCACCGTGATAAGTTCCCGGGTGGTGATGCTTGCCAGCGTGGCCGCCGGGTCCGCCCGGAACAACTCACGGAGGCTCAGCACGCCTTTCAACTTCCGGGTTCCGTCCACGACGAAGATGAGGTTGTAAACCTGGACGTCCTGGGTCAGCTCGGGAATCTTTTCCAAAATCGACGCAACGGTGTCATCCGGGCTGGCGGTGATGCAGTTGTGGTCCATGACGCCGCCCGCGCTTTCCTCGCGGTGGGACAGGAGCGTCTGGACCTCGGCGGCCGCCGCATTCTCCATCTGGTTGATGAGCCCCTGGGCATCGGGCCCCAGGTCGCGCAGGACCTCTGCCGCCTCGTCGGGCGGCATTTCCTCCAGAATATCGGCCACGCGGCCGGGCTCCCCGTTCGAAACCAGGGTGCGCTGGAATTCCGGGGTGACCTCCTCGAGGGCATCCGCCGCGGTCTCGACCGGAAGGGAATTGAAAAGAACCTGGCGATCCTTGACGCCTAGTTCCTCGAGGATGTCGGCCAGTTCCGCGGGATGGATGTCCGCCAGCCGCTCCGAGAGATTGTTGACGCGAACCCCGCCCGGGATGCCGCCCGGGGAAAGCACCTGGATCTGCTTCCAGGTGACGAAGCTGTCCTTGATGGTGTAGTCGAACAGCCATTGCATCAGGAAAGCGATGGGCCGTTCGAACCGGAGCCGCCGCAGGATTCCCCGCAAGCCGACTTCCACATGGCCGAAGATGAGGGTGTTGTCGGAGTAGATCAGGTGAACATCGTTGACCCGCAGCACCTGGGCGCCGGATACGTCAACCACCTGGTCGTCCAGGACATCCCGCCGCGCCCAGAAGTCGGATACCGGGGCCGCTTCGTCTGATCGCCGGATGATGATTTCGCTGCCGGTGAAGACCTTGACGGAACTCCAGGGGATGAAGCAGCGTCCGCCGCCTTGGCGCAGGGCCGCTTCCAGGGAGTTGGAGAGCGGGTAGGGGGTCAGGGTGGACCCGCCAATGTCATGGAGGCGGGCGAAGGGACGCGGGTCATCCTCGTAGCGGATGGGGCAACCCAGCAGGTCCGACAGGTTGTGGAAGACAACCGGCGGGATGGTTCCCTGAGATGTTGTTTTTGGTTGAAACATGGTGCCCCAAATAAAAAAAAGGAATGTAGGCAAGACCTCAGTGCGACACAAGGGGAAATGAGACAAATAAAAAAAATCTGCCGAATACACTATTCTCAATGTGGGAGGGGCAGTCCCCTGCCGCGACAGGCCTATTTGGGGTCCGGAATGAACCATCGCCGCACGGAGTGCGCCTCCCACATTGAACGCACCCCCTCTTCAATCTCCATTCTTCAATCTGAAATCTTCATTCTAAAATCTTCCCCATCGCCCCCGGCCTCTGGATCCGGCTTTCCTGATGGAGGGTGGTGAGGACGCTTGAGGCGAAGATGACCAGGACCAGGGCGAAGACCGTCATCAGGACCTTGCCGGTTCGCCTTGAGCCGAGCAGCCGGAGCAGGCCGGCGAGCCAGAGTCCGCTGAAGGCGATGGCCGCAAGGGCCGCGCGGGTGGCGCAGTCCGGGCCGTAATGCCAGAACAGGACGAGGCGCAGCCAGGAGCCCTCCGGAGTTTTCAGTCCGTCCTGCTTCGCCTGGGCAATCGCCAGATTCCGGCGCACATCCGGGGTGCTGCCGCCATACCGTTCGGCGCGCAGCAGGACGGCAATGGCATCGGCCGGTTTATCGGCCAGCAGCAGGGCGGTTCCCTGGTTGTAAAACAGGGTGGCGTTGCGCACGCCCAGATCCGCGAGTTTCTGGCAGGTGCCCGCGGCGGCCAGGAACTCGGCTGGCGATTGCGCCGTCCGCAGTTCGGCCACCACCTGCTCCCAGACAAACGCCCGCTCCTCGGGCGTCGCCGCCGGGAGAGGGGCCGCCCCGGCAAGAACCAGCAGGATCGTAAGCAGGGGTTTCGCGCGATGGCGGGAAGGCACGGCCTTCAGATGTTGCTCGATCTCCGACAGGGTGGCCGACAGGAGGGCGGTATCGAGGTCTGCGCTTG
>JAABPW010000247.1 GCA_011391785.1 Verrucomicrobiota bacterium | reverse complement strand
TCGATTCGGTGGCATTCTCGCAGGCGGTGGCGCCGTAGTGCGGTTCGAGCGCCTTCATCATATGGGACCAGCCGTACATCACCTCGAAGGCGGTGTGGGCCCAGGTGAAGATCCGCGCGGTGCCGCACCGGTTGAGGACGAGCGGTTTGGCAATGAGGTAGAGTTGACGCCCCTTGAGGTATTCCAGGATCACGCCGACATGGGCGAAATAGGTGCCCAGATAGGGTGCCGGGTTGACGGTGGACCAGAGCTGGCGGTTGATGACGCAAGCGCCGATGAAACCGATGGACCATGCGTCGTTTTCAAGGAAATCGCCTACCCGTTTCAGGGAGTCCTGCTGCAGGGCGAGTGACTTCTCGTGGAGAACCAGGGTCAGGGTTTCATCTACCGAGGCGTAGTTGACGTAGACGAACGGAATCGGCTCCGGGCTTTTGGTGAGGATATCCAGCACGGTGGTGATACCTTCGGGAACCATCCGGTCATCCTCGCCGATGAGCCAGGCATAACGGCAGGTGCAGATGTCGGCTGATTTCAGGATGTTGCGGTCAATCCCCAGGTTCTTCGGGTTGCGGTCATGGATAATGTGGGGGTACGAGGTGCGGAGCCGGGCGATGACCTCCACGTTGGTGTCATCCGTGGAATCGTCGGAGATGAAAATCGGGACAATCCGGTTATCGATGGACCGGATGATGGACTGGACGCAGGCTTCGAGCTGATCCGGCCTTTTGTAGGTCGGAATGCAAATTCCGAGCAGGGGTGTGTCGGGTGTTTCCATGGGCGTTACTTATTATCGAAGGAGGTATGGGATTGCAAGAATTAGAGGAAGAACGGGACTCATGGGCGAAGATGGAGACGGCGAAGAAGGCGGCCGCCCAGGGCGAGGGTGGAGTACCAGAAGGCGACGGGAGCGGGGAAATGGCGCCAGAGGAGGGCGGGGTAGTCGGCTTCCAGGGCGAGGTCCCGGTTCAGTGAACTGTTTCCGGTGGCGTCATTGTAGGTGGCCAGGGTCAGCGGGATGTACTGGAAGTGGAATTCGGGATCGCTGAGGCAGCGCATGTTCACTTCCCAGTCGGCCTGATACCGGTAGCGCAGGTTGAAGGGATGCTTCAGCAGGGCGACGCGGGGGTAGAGGATGGCTTGGTGGCAGATATTGGCGCGGGCCAGTTTGGTGGGGGAAAAAGGACCGTCGTAGGTGCGGCGCGAATGGCGCCAGTAGGCGTTCCCGTAATAGAGGGTGCGCTGATCCTGGAGCAGGGGCAGGACGCCGGACAGGTCGGCGGCGAGTTCGTCATCGCAGCCGATGAACAGGATCCAGCGACCCTGCGCCTTCCGGACGCCCTTGTTCATGGCGTCATAAATTCCTGCGTCCGGTTCACTGTGCCAGGCGGTAACGGTTTCAGGATGGCGTGCGAGCAGGTCGACCGTGCCGTCCGTCGAGGCGCCGTCGATCACAAGAAACTCAACGCCCGGGCAGCTGTGCCGGGCCACGCTGGCGAGGGTTTGTTCCAGGGTGGCTGCGCCGTTGCGAACGACCGTGATGAGCGTGAGAGTAATGGGAGGCATGGGATTAATGGGAAAGAAGTTCCTGATAAAGAGCCTGGTAGCGTTTTGTGATCACGGTGGAATCGAATTCGCGTTCCACCTTGGCGCGGGCGGTTTGGCCGAGTTGCAACCGCAGACCATCGTTTGATAGAAGTTCCGCCAGGCCTGCGGCGAGATCCGCGCTGTCCGTGGCCTTGGTCAGCCAGCCGGTTACCTTGTGCTCCACGAGGTCGGCGACTCCTCCCACATCGAAGGCTGCCACGGGGGTGCCGCAGGCCATGGATTCCATGATCGAGTTGGGTAGGTTTTCCTGGAGCGAGGGCAGTACCGTGACATCCGTCGCGGAATACACCTGCTGCATGGACTCGTCATCCTTGAGGACTCCGAGGAAACGGGTGGGGATTCCGGTGTTGACCGGGGTGGGTGGGGCGGATTGCCCGACGACCAGGAGCTCGACCTTGTCTTTCCAGCCGGTCGCCGCGAGTTGCTGCAGGGCCGCTTCCAGGAACCGGAACCCCTTGTTCAGGTCCAGCGTCGCGTTCATGGCCGATATCAGGATCAGCTTGCGGTCCGGGGGGAGCGCCAGTGCGTGCCGCGCCTCCTGCCGGGGGATGGGGCGGTAGGTCCCGCTGTCGATGCCGTTGGGGATGACCTCGATCCGGCGGTTGCCGAACAGCGTGCTGGACCGGGCGCAATCGGCCAGCCACCGGCTGGGGGTGACTACCGTGATGGGGGTGCGGCTCCAGTCCTTCTGCTTCCGCTCCCAGATCCAGCGGCTGAGATCGTCCTCCTCGGTGGAGTTGAGTTGCGGGCATTTCCCGCATGTCTTCCGGTAGAGCGGGCAGCTGCCGGGCACATGGCACCCGCCTGTGAAGGCCCAGGAGTCATGAAGAGTCCAGACCACGGGTTTGGAAAGCCGGCCCACGTCGGCGATCGACATGAAGCCACGGCAGATCCAGTGTAGGTGGATCAGGTCGGGGTTGAGGGTGTCGATCTGCCGGTTGATTCGCGTGGGGAGCCACTCGGTCGCCCAGTGCGTCGGGGGCCGCCCATGATGCAGGAGCAGGGGCAGGATTTCGGCGTAGGGCCGGAGTTTGCCCAGTCCCCTGGACAGGGCCGAATCCCGTTCCATCACACTGGGATCCCCGCTGGTCTTGGTTTGGACCAGCATGCGGGAATCAGTGCCGAGCGCCTGCAATCCCTTGTGGAGTCGCCA
>JAABPW010000246.1 GCA_011391785.1 Verrucomicrobiota bacterium | reverse complement strand
GGGTTGGCTGGCTGGCCACCGGACTGGGCGCCCTGATCCTGCTGGTGTGCGCCGTGGTCCTGACGGTTTTTGCGTCCCCGCTGATCCGGATTTTTGATGACAATCCCGAAGTCGTCCGCATTGGAACCGACTACCTGCGGATCACGTCGCTTTTCCACGTCTTCGCGGCGCTGTCTATCATTCTAGGGCGAGCACTTCAGGGCGCCGGTGACACGGTGGCTCCAATGGTGACCACCATCATCGGGCTCTGGGGGGTGCAGATCCCGCTGGCTCTTTATCTGGCCCATCACGTCGATCCCGCCACCCACGGAATCTGGTGGTCGGTGTCCCTCACCCTGGTGGCCAACGGCCTCATGGTCGGCGCGTGGTTTCTGACGGGGCGATGGAAGCGGAAGAAAGTATGAAGGGTTTCTTGATTTCTTTTTCAAGAGCACGATTTTCAAGACAGTTGGCCGGAGTGATATGCGAATTACTCTTCAGGCAGAATTCACTGAAGAGCGCATACTCGCGCAGTTTCATTTTCGGCATCGGCAACTCCGTATCAGCAGAAACAATCGGAAATTTAAGCATTCTTCAGCGCTCCGATTTGTGTGCAAAGTCTGGCGTAGATTTCGTCCGTGCCGAACATCTGGCACAACTCATGAAGATCCGTGTCAACGGCGACGCGATTTTCAATGACTAACTTTACAATGTCCCAGAAATCCTCGGCTTCGCGCTTGGCCCCACCATTGGAGAGCGCAAAGAGTTTCATGCCTAATAGATCGTTCAATTGCGGGACCCTTACACGGTGGCCCTGGAAATAGTCTACTTCGCTTGAATTTGCCAGAAGCTTGGTCATGGTCTCCTGATCCACTTTGAGAAAGTCGACGCGCAGGGGCGATCCTGGGCGATTGAAAAACAACACGTTCTCATGGGCGGAAATATTGGTGAATCCCGCATCCTGCATGACTCGTCTTGCGGTGCCTTCGTCTGTAGTCGCGATCATGAAGCCAATGTCCTGCGTGGCCCGGGAAACCCCATAATGGTTAATGGCATGTCCGCCTATCATAATGGCATCAACACCCGATTCGGGCAGCTGGCGGGAAACAACTTCGAAAACGGAATCTGCGTCAGAGTCTATGCCTCGAAGTATATACATTTCCGGTCCTGAAACAGGAGCCGCCTTGGTGCCGGTCAATGCCGCCTCCGGGCCTCTGAAACGTTTCAGATGGCAAAATCCCCTGCCGGGCTTAGGTCAGCCAGGCTCGCATGATGAGGCGCTGTGTCCAGTAGGCGAGGATCGCGGTGACGGGGATGGTGAGAACCCAGGCCCACACGATACGCCCGACAACGCCCCATTTGACGGCACTCATGCGCTTGATGGTGCCGACGCCCATGATGGAGGTGGAAATCACATGGGTTGTGGACAGCGGGATGCCCCAATGGGTGGCGACTTGAATAACGGCCGCCGCCGTGGTTTGGGCTGCAAACCCGTGGATCGGCTGCATCCGCACGATCTTGTGTCCCATGGTCCGGATGATCCGCCAGCCGCCACCCGCCGTGCCCGCCGCCATGGTCAGGGCGCAGGTCACTTTGACCCAGAGCGCCACCGTGAATTCCGGTGTGTTCAGGAACTGCAGCCACTCGGGAAGCTGCTTGAAGGTGCCGTCCTGTGTTGCCGTGAAAAGGATCAGGGCAATGATTCCCATGGTTTTCTGGGCGTCGTTGGTTCCGTGGCTGAAGCCGATCCAGGCGGCGCTGGCTAGTTGGGCCTTGGAGAAGATCTTGTTGATCAGCTGGGGGCGGAGCTTGTGCAGCAGGACGACCAGCAAGCCCATCAGGAGTGCGCCGATGATGAACCCAGCTGCCGGTGAGGCGAACATGGGAAAAATCACCTTCGGCCAGAGCCCGTCGTCCAGACCGGTCTTGGCATTGGGAACAACCCAGTGGATGACGCTCCATTTGTCGTGCGCTGAGGCCAGGGTTGCGCCACATAACGCCCCCACGAGGGCATGGCTTGAACTGGAAGGAAGGGCCAGCCACCAGGTGAGCAGGTT
Organism: Verrucomicrobiota bacterium; assembly: GCA_011391785.1. Taxonomy (GTDB): domain Bacteria; phylum Verrucomicrobiota; class Kiritimatiellia; order CAIKKV01; family CAITUY01; genus JAABPW01. Next base: position 735 of record JAABPW010000246.1, on the reverse strand, counting down.
CCAGATGATGGCGCCGATCAGGGCGGAGAGAATGGTGTAGATGGACACATACTGGGTGTCGACGAGTCCCTGTCCGATGGTCTTGGCAACGGAAACTCCGGCCAATGCCCCGAGCAGGTTGAAGCAGGTGGCCATGACGACCGCTTGACGGGGCGTCAGGACCTTGGTCGAAACCGTCGTTGCGATGGAGTTCGCCGTGTCATGGAAGCCGTTGATGTACTCGAAAATCAAGGCCACCAGGATGACGAACAGGATGAGGATCAGCATGGGGTGCCCTTATGAGTACTTGAGGACGACCTGGAAAATGATATTGCCCACATCCCGGCAGCGGTCGATGATTTTCTCCAGGGTTTCGTGGAGATCCAGGATGATGATGACCTTCAGGGGGTCGTTCTTGCCGCTGTACAATTCCTTTACCAGGTCCAGCATGAGCTTGTCGGCCTCGCCTTCGAGGTAATGGAGACGGTCGTTGTATTCCTTGATCTGTTCCAGATTGGCCCGGATGCGGAGTTTCCTGACCATGAGGGACACGGTTTCGGTTGTCTGCTCGAGGATGACGGCCTGCTGAAGGAAGTCCACGTCCTTGAGGTACTGCTTGCAGAGGATGTATTTCTCGCTGAATTTTTCAGTAGTTTTCGGGATTTTGTAAAGGGCGATGGAAAGGGCTTCGATGTCCTCGCGTTCCAGCGGGGTGACGAAGGTCTTGCAGAGTTCCTCCGTGATCTGTTCGGTGAT
>JAABPW010000245.1 GCA_011391785.1 Verrucomicrobiota bacterium | reverse complement strand
CCTGATCCACTATGCGCCCGGCTTCGTGCTCCAGCTCCCGGAACAGGGACACGGAGGAAAGGTCGCCGATTTCCGCGACATGCCCCTGCTCTTCAAGATCTTCCGGGAACACAAGGTCTGGGGACGCGCCATGGGCGTCGGTACCGTTGGCCGGCTCAACGAGATCGTCGTCAACGGCGACATCAGCGACTTCATCAAGGTCGCCGAGGCGCTCCACGAGAAGAATGTCGCCCGTATCGCCGACGAGATCCTGCGGCGGCGCGCCACCACCCGCATCGTGCTCGTTGCCGGCCCCTCCTCCTCCGGCAAGACCACCTTCGCCAAGCGGCTGGCCATCCAGCTCCGCGTCAACGGCTTCCGGGTCAATACCCTTTCCCTCGACAATTATTTCTTCGAGCTGGCCAAAACCCCGAAGGACGACACGGGCGCCCCTGATTTCGAGCACATCAACTCGCTCGATCTGGAGTTATTCAACATCCACATGAACCAGCTTGCCGCCGGGGAGGAAGTGGAACTGCCGGTGTTCGATTTCGCAACCAAGACACGGATCTTCCGCGGCAACAAGATCAAGCTGGGCAACGACGGCATCCTGATCATCGAGGGGATCCACGGCCTGAATCCCGACCTGACCTCCATGATTCCCGACGCCACCAAGTTCAAAGTCTATGTCAGCGCCCTGACCCAGCTCAGCCTTGATGCCAACAACCGCATCTCCACCACCGACAACCGCCTGATCCGGCGGATGGTGCGCGACCACAAATTCCGGGCCCACTCGGCGCTCAAGACCCTGCGCATGTGGTCCGCCGTGCGCCGCGGCGAGGAACGCTGGATCTTTCCCTTCCAGGCCAAGGCCGATGCCACCTTCAATTCCGCCCTCGACTATGAGCTGGCCGTCCTCAAGCCCATCGCCGAGCCGCTCCTCATGGAGGTCAAGCCCTTCGACCGCGAATACGCCGAGGCCCGCCGCCTCACCGCCTTCCTCTCGAATTTCATCGGAATCCCCGACCGCGAAGTCCCCAACACCTCCATGCTCCGCGAATATATCGGCCGCAGCAGCTTCAAATACTGATCACAAGGATTTTACCACGGAGGGGCGGAGGTTGAGGGAGAGGGGGAAATAATGTTTCGTGAATTTCACGGGGCCGGGGTACCTGCCCCGTGAAATTCACAAAACACCTCCCGGTGAAGAGAGAAAAAGCTTTGTTTGTCCGAAGGACAACTGGAGTCTCTTCCTTCCTCCCCAAGAGGGTTGCGGCCATTTGGAATCGTGTACTCACGACTCCAAATGGCCGCAACATTTTCTTCTCTCTCGCAACCTCCGCCTCTCCGTGGTAAAGAATTCCCTGTCATTTACATGAATGAGGAACCATGAAGGTGCGGCTGCTCAAGATAGTGGATGCGACGGCCGGGTTTTCCCTGTGCTGGCTGGCAGGATGGTGGCTGCACATCCGGCACCGGAATGTCCCGGGCGGCGCACCGGTTCCGGCGGAAGTCCGGCGGATCCTGGTGATCCGGCCCGGCGGACTTGGCGACATGGTGCTGCTTCAGCCGATGCTGCTGCGCCTGCGCCAGCAGTTCCCCGCGGCCGCCATCGACCTGGTCTGCGAACGGCGGAACCAGGATATCCCCGCCCTGGCCGGGCACGGCGCACGGGTCCTGCCCTATGATGCCCGCCCCTTCCAGCTGGTCCGCGAACTCCGGAAGAACCCTTACGACATTGCCGTGGACACCGAACAGTTCCATTACTTCTCCGCCATCATGGCCCTGCTGAGCGGCGCCCCGGTCCGGATCGGCTTCAAGATCAACCCGGGCCGCAACACGATCTATACCCACCTCGTTAACTATGACCTGGAAGGCTATGAGGCCGGCGAATTCATGCGGCTGTTGGTTCCTCTCGGAATCAAGGAAGCCGCCGGACTCCCGATGAGGTGGACCGGGCTCTCCGAGCACGGTCAGCTCATGCATGGCACATCCTTGTCACCTGACGCCGCTCGGAGATCGGCGTCCACCTCGCCGTATATCGTCATCCACATCGGCACGGGTAGCCGGTACAAGCGCTGGGGCACGGAAAATTTCGCCTCTCTCGTGAAACAACTTTCCTCCCTCATCCCTCAGCCTTCATCCCTCACCTTGGTGGGCGGCAGACAGGACCGTGACGAGGCCCGGGTGATTGCGCGGCAGGCGGGAGTTGAAGGCGTTCGAATCCTGGCCGGGGACCTGTCCATCCGGGAAACGGCAGCGCTGATTGCACAGGCGGGCTTGTTCATCGGCGGCGACTCCGGGCTGGCGCACCTGGCCGTGGCCCTGGGTACCCCCACCGTGGTCCTGTTCGGCCCGAGTGATCACCGGAAATGGGGCGTGGCAGGCCCCCGGAATGCCATCGTGCGCCGCGATCTCGCCTGCTCCCCCTGCTTCATTTTCGGCTACCACAAATTCTGCCATTCCATCTCCTGCATGACCGGAATCACCGTCACCGAAGTCCTGAACGCATGCAGAAAGACAGTAGACAGTAGTCAGTAGTCAGTAGACAGGAGTCAAGAGATAGAATTCTTCCTCCCTTCTGACTACCGTCTCCTGACTACTGACTACTGTCTACTGTCTTTCTTTTGCCTTGGATTACCGGGGCTGTTATAGTGGCCGACATGAAACAGTTTTCCCTGTCCGATTGGCCTGAATTGGCGGCAGGCCTGCGCCGCCCCTTTCAGGCTGGCTATTTCGCGATGTATTCCAGCCTCTATGGCGGAATTGTCACTGACCCCGCCCTGATGTTGATT
>JAABPW010000244.1 GCA_011391785.1 Verrucomicrobiota bacterium | reverse complement strand
TTCTTCGTTTATCTCTGGGGCATCATGCTCTACAAGATCCGCCGCGCCATGGGCCGCACTTATTAAGAGCGTTCCGCCGGGGTTGTGTCTTATCCGGCTTGTTTTATTAGATTTTCCCTCTTGATTCAGCCACCCGGATCATGCTATAAGAGAACAAATAAGAGCTCATAAATAGTGCTATACAATATATTTGTCCTTTAATGAACCTTCCCTTGCCAGTGCCAGTTGACAGAGCCATCAGGAAGCTTGGCTCGGACTTGTCATTGGCGCGCCGTCGCCGCAACCTTTCCCAGGCCATGCTGGCTGAACGGCTTGGCACGTCCGTCATGACGGTACGCCGGATGGAGGCGGGGCATCCTGGAACAGCCCTACAATACCTGGCGCGCGCCCTGCAAGTGTTCGGGGAACTGGATAAACTCAACACCCTGCTGGACTCTGCACAGGACACCGTTGGACTCATCCTGATGGATGAGCGGGTACCAAAACGCGTACGCAAGCCAAGACAAGGCAAAGGAGTCTTGTGATGGCTGCCCTCAAGAACACAGCGAACGCACAGAAAGTCCAGCTCGATGTTTGCATCGGCAAGGAAGGGTTGCCTGTGGGAACGCTCGCCTACGTCAAAGAGGGAGCCCGCGAGTACTCTGTATTTGCCTATAGCCAGGCCTGGCTGGGTCATCCGGCTCGGTTCGCCATCTCCCCTGACCTTGCCCTCGCGATGGGCTACCAGATTCGCAAACCGCCGACCAAGGATGACGCGCGATTCTTCCTGGCGCTTGCCGACACTGAGCCCGATGCCTGGGGTCGACGCGTCATTGCCCGGGCACACGCAAAAGAGCGTAAAATAAATCCTACGCTCAAGGCATTGACAGAGCTGGACTACTTGTGCGACGTGGATGATTTTAGTCGTATCGGCGCACTGCGTTTGCGTAACGACAAGGGAGAATTCCTGCGCACCGTTGAGCAAGGCCTGAGGGCTGCTGCACCCTTGCTGGAACTCGAGCACATATTCGAGGCCAGCCGCGCCGTCGAGCGCAGCCAGGAATCGGCGCAGGACCTGAGTTATCTCATGGGGAAAGGAACCTCGCTAGGCGGGATGCGCCCCAAATGCACCGTCCTGGATGATGACGGAACACTCGCCCTGGGTAAGTTTCCGAGCGTGAAGGACGAGCGAAGCATCACCCGCGGCGAGGTGCTCGCGCTACGCCTTGCCCGCCAGGCGGGCATCGAAACTTCCAACGCGCGTATCGTACTCGTCAAAGGCACTCCCATTGCGGTGATCAGCCGGTTTGACCGAACCATTGATCATGGCAGGATTGCCTATATCTCCGCGGCTTCACTCTTGCAGGCAGGCCGCAATGAAGAACGCGCCTACACCGAGGTGGTCGATGCCATGAGAATGACATGTGTCGGGGTGAAGGCGGACGCCCAGCAACTCTGGCGACGCCTAGTGTTCAATCACCTCATCACCAACGTCGACGACCATCTTCAGAACCTTGGCTTCCTATATGCGGGTAACGGGCTATGGAGGCTGGCTCCCGCCTTCGACCTCAACCCGTTTCCAGACAAGGATCGCGAGTCAAAAACCTGGCTCAGCGAGGATACCGGACCCATCATGGCCATCGAGACCTTGATTGAAAAGTCCAGCTATTTTCATCTGACAAGGCCCGAGGCCCTTGCGGTCCTGGCGGAGGTCCATGCGGCAGTCACCCGATGGCGCTCCTTGGCAATGAGTGCCGAAGTGGGTTTGACCGCGACTGAAGTTGAGGACTTTGCCCCTGCATTCGAGCATCCCGAGATGGATAAGGCCAAGGCACTGATACGGGATTGTGATTAAGGATCGTTCTGAAAACCGAACACTGAATACTCCCCCTACTCCCGGTTGCGGATAACCCGGGCGGGAAGGCCGACGGCGACGGTCTTGGGGGGAAGGTCCCCGGTTACCACGGCGCCGGCTCCGACAATGGCGCCCTCGCCGATGGAACAACCATCCTGCACAATCACCCCGGCGCCAATCCAGACCTCGGCGCCAATCGAGATCCCCTTGGCCGTCCGCTTCTGGTCCATGACCGAGGCGTCGGATTTCGAGAAGTCATGGCCACCCCCGACGATGTAGCTGTAGGCGGCAACCAGAACCTTGCGCCCGATCACCACCCGGTTCGAGGAGGCGATGTCGCAATTGAAGCCGATGTTCACATCGTCTTCGATGACGATGTCGCCGTTCTTGCAATGAAGGATGGTGTTGCGCCCGATGAACACGCCAGAGCCGATGGTGATCCCGGCATTCGATTCGCCCTTGGCGTCGAGCAGGCAGTTGTCGTCGATCACCACATTGTCACCGATGGTGATTTTCTTGGGGTGACGCAAGACCACATTGGCGCCAAACACCACGTTTCGGCCGCATTTCCCGAGCAACCTCGGATACAGCACCTTGCGCAAGGCCAGTCCCAGCGCCCCGGGCGTAGTGGAACAAAGCAGGATGATGACCTCGTATTTCATGAGCGACAGCCAGCTCCCCCGCCCGATCACCAAGGCCAGGTATTTCCGCATCGGGGATTCATGGCTGTTCACCAGTTGCTGCTGAATGTCGAGAATCTGGCGTGGCTCTGTCATAGCCGTGGATACTGGCAATCTCGGAGCCCTCCGTCAAGCGTCGGGAGACTATGGGCGCATGACAAATTTCTTCTGCTTGCACACTGTCAGGTGATGGACGAGAAAAGAATTTGAACAGAAGCGCACGAAGATCACAAAGGCCACATGCGGCGAGTACGCCGCCTGT
>JAABPW010000243.1 GCA_011391785.1 Verrucomicrobiota bacterium | reverse complement strand
AAAGGACATTGAGCGGTGCGCCGAAGCCGTCTGCGCCGGTCCCCGCCCCCGCATCCATGTATTCCTGGCCACCTCGGCGATCCATCGCCAGTTCAAGCTCCGCAAGGCACGTGGCGAGATTCGCAAGCAGGCGGCCGCCATGGTCAAGTACGCCCGTCGTTTCTGCGCGGATGTCGAGTTCAGCGCCGAGGATGCCGCACGCACCGAGGCGGACTTCCTCGCCCAGGTCGTGGAGGCCGTCATCGATGCCGGTGCCGGCACGGTCAACATCCCCGACACCGTCGGCTACGCCGTACCCAGCCAATACGGCCAGGTCATCGCGGATCTTTACGACACCGTCCCCAATATCAACCGGGCAATCATCAGTGTTCATTGCCACAACGATCTCGGGCTGGCCGTGGCCAACTCACTGGCGGCCGTCCAGAATGGCGCCCGCCAGATCGAGTGCACCATCAATGGACTGGGTGAACGCGCCGGCAACGCCGCCCTTGAGGAAATCGTCATGGCGCTCAGGACGAGGAACGACATCTTCCACGTCAATACCGCCATCAATACGCGCGAAATCCACCGGGTCAGCCGCATGGTCAGCCGCATGACGGGACTCACCGTCCAGCGCAACAAGGCCATTGTCGGCGCCAACGCCTTTGCCCACGAGGCGGGAGTCCATCAGGATGGCATCCTCAAGGACCGCCGCACCTATGAAATCATGCGCCCCGAGGATATCGGCATCGAGGGATCGGACCTGGTACTCGGGAAGCATTCCGGACGCCATGCCTTCCGCGACAAGCTCTCTCGCATGGGGATTAATCTGACTGATGCCGAGATCGAGACCGCCTACAACCGGTTCATCGAACTGGCCGACAAGAAAAAGAACATCTACGATGACGACCTGCTTTCCATTGCCCGCGACCAGATGGATGTGGTTCCGAACGCCTATGTGCTCGATTACCTCCACGTCTCGGCAGGGACCGACACGGTTCCCACCGCCACTGTCCGCCTCAAGCGCGGCAAGGACGTCTTTCAAGACGCCGGTTGCGGCGATGGACCGGTGGATGCCGCCCTTAAGACGATTGACCGCATTACCCGGATCAAGGGCAAGCTTCTGGACTTCACCCTTCAGGCCATCACCGTTGGCAAGGACGCCATGGGTGAAGTCACGGTTCGTGTAGCGTTCGACGGCGAGACGGTAAGCGCCAAGGCCGCCAGCACCGACATCGTCGAGGCCGGCACCAAGGCCTACCTGTCCTGCGTCAACCGCTTTATCTTCAATAGGTCCCTGCGCCGGAAGACCACGCGGAGCAAGGGGCGGCAGCCGTGAAGGCGCTGAGCGGGCACACCCGCCCTTACGCCGTCCTGGGGCACCCCATCGGCCACACCTTGTCACCCGTGATGCACAATGCGGCATTTGAATCACTCGGACTGGATGCCATTTACCTGGCATTCGACGTGGCGCCAGGGCAATTGCTTGAAGTCCTGCCGGCCATGAAAAACATGGGCTTCGGCGGAGTGAACCTGACAGCCCCCCTCAAGGAAGTGGCATTCAAGGGGTTGGCGAACCTCGCCGAATCAGCCCGACGGCTCGGCGCGGTGAATACCGTTCAATTCACCCCGGACGGCATGATCGGCCACAACACCGATGGCCAGGGGTTCCTGACCGCTGTCCGGGAATCCTTGGATTTTCCGGTCGACGGCAAAACGATTTTCGTGCTCGGATGTGGCGGAGCCGGTCGCGCCGTCGCCATCGCGGCGGCCGGAGATGGTGCCAGACACCTGATTCTGGCCGATCTTGACGAAGCCCGTTGCCGGGGTGTTGCCCGGGATATCGCCTCGCTCTCTCTACCTACCCGCGTGGATTGGGCAGGAGCCAGCGTGAAGGACTGGATCCTCCGGACGCAGGAGGCCGACCTGATTATCCAGGCATCCCCTATCGGAATGAAAGCAGACGATATTTGCCCCCTGCCCCCTCAGGCGTTTCGCCCGGGGCAAAAGGCTTTCGATCTTGTTTATAACAGGCCTTCAACGTGCTTCACCTTGGCCGCAAGCCAGGGCGGAGCCCAAGCCGCAAACGGCCTGGGCATGCTCCTCCACCAAGGGGCGGCCGCCTTCACGATCTGGACGGGGAAACCAGCCGCGGTGGGCGTCATGCGTGCCGCGCTTGAAGCCGCACTCTATACACATTCATGATCGGACTCATTTTCTTCCTGATCCTGGCGGGATATGCAGGGTTGCACTATTACCTGTACCGCAAAATCATTGCGGCTTTCACTCCCGGCTGGGTCACCCGCCTTATCCTCGCGCTTTTGCTCCAATTTTTAATCGCGGCACCATTTATCTCCCGCTACCTTGATCATGACGGGAACCCCGCGTTGTCCCGCACAATCAACCTTCCCATCTTCCTGTGGATCGCCTGGCTGTTCTGGTTCGCCATGGCTGGAATCTTCATGGATCTTTGGAATGTCGTCATCCGCCAGCTCTCAAGAAAAAACAGTAATCCTGCCCGGTTTACCCTGCCCCCCAAAAAACAGTTCCAGTCGCTCTGCGTCATGATTGTTCTGGCAACGGGCTGGAGCGTTTTTGAGGGATCGACACCCCGTATCCAGACGATCCGCATCGGGCATCCCGCCATCCCACCAGGTCATTCCATCCGGATTGTCCAGGTGTCGGATGTCCACTTGGGAATGATGCGCAGTAGCGCCTGGAACAGGAGTCTCTGCCGGACCATTGAAACCCTGAAGCCGGATATTCTGGTCAGCACGGGCGACATGGTGGACACATCGATGAAGAACATCGGGGATCAAACCGAGGCCTGGGCCGCCATTCAGCCCCCCTTGGG
>JAABPW010000242.1 GCA_011391785.1 Verrucomicrobiota bacterium | reverse complement strand
TATTGGTGAGCCCCGCATCATAGAGGGCGTTGGTCAGTCCGCTTTCCCCGATGACATAGACGCTGCCATGGGGATGCTGGCTGGCGAGGAACGCAGCCGTGGCGAGGGCGCTGGTGTAAAAATGCTCCTCGCCGACATCCAGTCCGAGGCGGTGCAGCTTGTGGTGAAGCTCGCGGGGTGAGCGCTCGCTACTGTTGGTCAGGAACAGGAACCGCTTTTGTTCCGACTGGAGCCAGTTCACGAATTCAAGGGCTCCTGGCAGCAACTGGTTTCCGTGGTAGAGAACACCGTCCATGTCGCAAATAAAACCCTTTTTCGAGCGGATGACTTCAGGAATGTTCATGCGCTTACCCTAGTGAAGTGTTCTCTGGATGACGATACAAAAAGGAGGCTTGCGTAAATAATGGAGACAGGAGTCAGGAGACAGTAGTCAGAATTCAGAATTGATCATAAACGACTTACTTATGATTCTGTTTTCCCCCATCGGTCAAGTCCTGGCTACTGTATTCTGGCTACTGACTCCTGTCCCTGTCCCCTTTCGAGCTGGACGGGGAAGGGTGGGGGCTGATATAGAAAACAGCAATGACGAAGACCCTTAGAGAGCTTGCCGAGGACCGGGAGGTCAAGATCCTCGACCATCCCCTGGCGACACCCAGTTCGACGAGTCGGGGGCGCCTGCGCCAGGAACCCGAGGATCCCATCCGCCTGGCATTCCAGCGCGATTCCCACCGGATCCTCCATTGCACCGCCTTCCGCCGTCTCCGCTACAAGACGCAGGTCATATTTTCCCCCGAGAGCGATCATGTTTCCACGCGCGTTGACCATTCCCTCTATATGGCTTCCATTGCCCAGACCATTGCCCGGGCTTTGGGGTTGAATCAGGATCTGGCCTATGCCATTGCGCTGGGGCATGATTTGGGTCACGGTCCCTTTGGCCATGCCGGGGAGACGGCGCTCGACAAGCTCTGGAAACGGAATGACCCCTCGCAATCATTCTCCCATGAGCTCCACAGCCTACGCGTGGTGGATCAGCTGGCGTTTCGGCCCTCCACCGAGGAGCGGGGGCTGAACTTGACCTACGAGGTGCGCGACGGGATTGTCTGCCATTGTGGTGAAAGCACGGAGCAATACCTGACGCCGCGGGCAAGACCCGGCCCGGCGCTGGAGAAGATCAAGCGCCGCGGACTGGTGCCGCTGACCTTGGAGGGCTGCGTGGTGCGGCTGGCCGACCGGATTGCCTATTCAGGGCGTGACTATGAGGATGCCTTGAGTGTGTTCGGGCACATGCCGCCCCTGCCGAAGGTGGTGATCCGTGTGCTGGGTAAGGATAACCGGACCATCATCAATAACCTGGTTACGGATATGATCCGGACCAATATGAAGACTCCTGACCGGATCGGCTTTTCGGATGATGTGTTTGACGCATTTACCCAGCTTTACCAGTACAACTGCAAGAATATCTATTTTCACCCGTTGTTGAGCGAATACGCCATCCGGGCTGAGAACATGCTGACCGTGATTTTTGATTTCGAGCAGCGTGAACTGTCATCCCGGCGTCAGGCCCAGTGGGGGGCACCTTTGTCGCGTGATCCGATGGCCGTGCAGGAACTTCACCACTTTATCCAGAAGATGTACGGGAAGGGTGACCGTCCCTCACAGTCGCAGATCGTCATTGATCACATGTCCCTGATGACCGACCGCTATGCCCGTAGCTTTTTCCAGGAGATCTTCCTGCCCAAGCCTGTTGGGTAAAATGTTTTCCGCAATTAACCGCACCGGCGCAAGAGGCGTTTCACATCCTTGGTCCGGACCACGCCGGAGGTTTCCGTGAGGGCATTGGCGGCGCCGCAGGCGATGCCCAGGCGCAGGGCGTCAGCAAGCGATATTCCGCGCATCAAGCCGGTGGCAATACCCGCCATCATGGCATCCCCGGATCCAATTGGATTGACGGCCTTGATCCCGGGTGGGGTGACCCGCCAAGTGCGTTTTCCATCAAACGCGATGGTGGCCTTGGCTCCCCTCGAGACAACAATCAACCCGGCGCCCATTTTATTCAGTTCACGCATTCCCTTGGACAAGGAGCGTATTCCAGTGGCCTCCGCCAGTTCCGCTGCATTGATTTTGACCAGGATTGGCCGTTGCCTGACCACGTGGCGCAAGGTCGTTTTCTGGGCATCCACCAGGACGGGGATATTCCGCCGTGTCGCCAGCCGGGCCAGTTCCGCATCGAAATCATCGCCACAGCCCTTCGGCAGGGTTCCGCTCAAAATCACGAGGCTGGCCTTTCCCAACGCGCGGTTATAGGCCGACTGAACGGCGGCAACTTCGCGGGGCGACAAGGCCGGTGCCTCCTCAACGAGTTCCGTGACGAGACCGGGGGCGATAAGAGTCTGGCAGAGGCGGGTTTCCCCGCGGGAAGAAATGGTAACGGCAGGCAATCTAGCCTGCCGGAGTGCCTTGCAGAAGAGCCGTCCCCGCTGTCCGCCTGCCGTAGTCAGTAGCAGGGTCTCCTCGCCCAGTGCCGATGCCACCCGGGCGACATTGACCCCTTTTCCTGAAGCGGTCTCAAGCACGCGGGTGGCGCGGTTGACCGAGCCGGGGTGGAATGACCCGAAGAACAGGGTGCGCTGCCAGGCTGATGATAGGCCGACCACAAGTATCATGACATTTTCCTTAGTAGCTGTATTTGCTGCCGCCGATGAATTCGCGCAGCAGTGAGGTGGCGGGGACAAGCGAATCATCCGTCACGGGCGTGAGGGGTTCCAAGAGGTCGTGAACACGCTTTGCCCGGACATAGGCATCCTGGCGGTGGGGATCCTGCCGGAACATTTCCATGGCCT
>JAABPW010000241.1 GCA_011391785.1 Verrucomicrobiota bacterium | reverse complement strand
CGAGCCCGGCTACAACACTAATATGTATGTTTTGGTAACCAACTATTTGGATCTCGGGTATGTGGAGGTGGATGGTGGCATGGGTTGGGAAAATGTGACGCCCGGGGGCTCGTATAAGGGCGATGGGAGAAGCTGGAATTCCCAGAAAATCAATCTTGATGATTCGCGTTTCGGGAGCCGGAGCATACGGATCCGTTTCAGGGCATTCAGCGATTTCTCGGAGAATAAGGCCGGCCTGTATTTTGACGACGTGATGTTGCACAGCCAGCGGGCTCCCGGGGTGTGGGTGCTCGATTATTCCCCGAAAAGCGCCGTTCCGGGTGCAACGGTTCCGGTGTCGTTTACCGTCTACAATTCCTCCACGAATGCCCTGGTCCAGGTCCAGGGTGATGTAAGTTCGCCCTATTCAGGCGTGGATGTGGTGACCAGCTCCGTGCCGGTGGTGTATGGTGACATGGCTGAGGGGGATATCCGGACAGGGGCGGTTCCGGCACAAATTGCCCTGGCGGCGTCCGGTAATTTCACAACCCCGAATGTTCAGCTGATTCATCAATCACGAACGATGGCGACGGCCTTGTCGGCGACCCCCCTGCCGTTTACCCTGATCGGGGTTACGGCCCTGGTGACATCAAACCGGTTCACCGCCACGTCGGGCACGGGGGCAACCAATTGGTTGGGACGGTATTTGCAGGGAAACGGCGGATTGACCTCGTGCCTGTTCCAGGTCATTGCGGCCGGCAGCAACGGGATTCCAGACCTGCCGTCCCTCACCGGTCAGGTGTCGGGTGATGACCGTATCCTGTACGCGGAGGTGGGCGCGCTTCCCTGGGGTCGATTCGGCGAAGGGACGATGATTCCTCCGGACTACGGGCGCTTCCTGAAGTCCTTCAGCCATGGTGAGGCGGCGGGGACAAAGGTCTATGTGCGCGCATGGGATGCTTCGTCGTTCGAGGGTTCCGTGGCCTATGGCGATTCAGCTCTCTATCCCCTGTCGTCGGCGGTGAGCCAGACTTACGATTTCGGGACCTGGGCGGTGGCCTCGCCGTTGCCTTCCGGACGTGATCGCGACGGTGACGGCATTCTGGACATCTATTGCGTGACGAATAATATGGATCCCCGTGTTGCCATTGCCCCGCTGGTTTCCAGCTGGAGCCTTGCCCAGGCCGCCTTGGGCTCGGTCGGAACCGGTTCCGCCCAATTCAGTGGATCCGTGCCAAGCCCGACGCGGCTGTTTTATAAGGGTGACTACCTGTTTGTTCTTGATACCGGCAACAACCGGATCCAGATATGGAACCGGTTGACCCGCCAGTATATGGGCGCCTACGGAGCCCAGGGTTCCGGGAATGGAGCCTTCAATCGGCCCGTGGGGCTGGCGCTGGATCCTTCCACCAACCGTTTTGCGGTGGCTGACCAAGGAAATTTCCGGATCCAGGTCTTTTCTTTTGACCCCCTGGTGCCGACTAACATTACCTTCAAGTTTTCCTTTGGTTCAGCGCAGCTCGAGAAACCTACTGATGTGGCGATTGATTCATCTGGTCGGTTTTTCGTTGCTGATCAACGTGTTACCACCGTGGATACGAGCGTTGTGCAGATTTTCAGCAGTGCCGGGAGTGACCTTGGCACTTTGGCCACTGCGGGAAGCACTCCCGGTCATGTTCGCAACCCGGGCGGGGTCTGTGTGGGGCCGGATGGAATGATCATCGTTGCCGATACCGAGAATAACCGGGTGCAGGCGTTTAATGCCGGGGGAACCCTGATCTGGCCAACCAATGGCGTCAATGCCGTCTCTTTCTTCAAGCCCAGGGGCGTTCAAGTTGGCTTGGGCGGGCGGGTTTATGTCGCCGACACCGATAGCTCGCAGATTAAGATTTTGCGAAAAGACGGGAGCTATATTGCAACATTGGGTAGTCAAAATGCCGGATTCAGTCTTGTCATGAACCATCCTTACGGGGTTATGCCCGTGGTTGATTCCAATATCGTCTACGTGGCCGATACCTATAACAACCGCGTCCTGACGATCGCCCCCATTTATGACGGTGATGGCGATGGCATGGATGATATCTGGGAGGAACTGCATGGCTTGGATTCCAGCAATCCGAATGATGCCCTGCTGGATTCTTTCGGGCTTGGGCTTTCCAACATCGGGGTTTACCGGCTGGGGTTGAGTCCCATGGCGCTGCCGCCGGTTTTTCCGGTGCGAATCACGGGATTCTCCGTGAATCCGCCACATTTACAGTGGACCATCGCGACGAACGGCGGCATCTACCAGATTGAATATTCATATGACAGCTGGTTGATTGCCTCGAACAGCTGGGTGTCGGGACCGATTTATACGTCGGCTGTCAACGGGACGCTGAGTGTGACGACCGGCCTGACGTTGACGAACAATGTGCAGTATATCCGGGTTAAACGGTTAAGTCCTTGAAATCAGTAAGGAGACAGTGACCATGATGAGTATGACAATAAAGTGCGCCGTGTTTGCAGCAGGGATCCTTGCCGTTTCCATCGCGTCCCATGCCGCTGATGCCGCATCGACCAATGGCCCTGCCACCCCCCTTGTTTCCCTCCCTGAAAATACGGTGTCTTACCGTGTGGTAATCAGTCCGACCAATGCCGCCGAATATGCCGAGTTGAAGGCGAAGGAAGCCACCTTGGTGGCGCGGCAGCGCGAGATTGAACAAAAGTTGTTCAAGGTCTTTCGCACCCTGAATGTGGCCCGCGCGGAAGCGGTCAAGGACGACAAGGAGTTGATTGAAATGGCGCGGGAGATTGCCCGGAAACAGGCGGAACTCGAGAAGCGTACCGCCGAGAAGTATCCGGCACTGGGCAAACAGGTGAAAGAGCGG
>JAABPW010000240.1 GCA_011391785.1 Verrucomicrobiota bacterium | reverse complement strand
GCAATCATAGATGAAATTATTTTCGATACGGTGCCCCTTGTTGACATAGGACTCCGCCCCTGACTTGAATGGCCCTTCGCCCGGCATGAAGCCGTTGGCGTAGACGCCGGCAAAGCCTGCGCCGGCGATGAGGCAGTTCTCCACAACGCAGTTTAGCGCGTGCTTGTTCAGCCAGACTCCCGAATGCCCGGCTGCCAGGATGCGGCAGTTCTTGACGATCAGGCCATCCACGTTTTCCCCGAACACCAGGCCCTGCTGGAGCGGATCCGGTGTGGCGGCATCCTGATTCTCGCCGAACAGCCACCAGTGGGAGCAGAAGTCCGACCCGATCAGGGAAAGGTTTTCCAGCGTGATGTTCCGTGCCGGCGTCCCGGGGGCGCGCCCCCTGATCTCGAAAAGCTTCTCGCCCGTAGGCCGGACGATCAGGTGCTGGTCGGGCGTGCCGCTGACGGGCTGGTAATAGACAAAGCCTTCCTTGTGCTTCAGGCACCATTCGCCGGGCTCATCGAGGAACTCCAGCACGCCGCGAAGAAAGAACCGGTCATTCATGCCGCCGAACCCGCCGCTGCCGCCGTCGATCGGGAGCAGTCCATCGGGATTCGGTGATGGCTGTAGCGCCTTGCGCATCTCGGAGAACCAGTTTGCGCCCACAAACGTGAACACCTGCGCGTCGGAATAATCATAGCCGCGCCATTCCTGGGGAACCCTTATGCCGGTGTTTCCCGCCCGCCCGGCCCCGCCACCGAATCCGCTTCCGGCATTCGGTGTTTGCGCCATCGTTGCCGGCTTGCCATCGACAATCAGGTTGAAGAACCGCCTGCCCTGAGCTCCGTCGATGGGCGTGTCCTTTGGAACCGGCGCGCGCCAGATGTTGCCTTTCCACTTCTCCCAGCCGGTGACAGGCACGCCGCCATAAACCTCGGCAGTCGCCCCGGGGGTCTTGTCCCGGATGGTCAGGCCGGAATCCCGGTCATCGAGCACGATTGGCTCTGTGTTGAAATAGCGGCCCGGCCGCAGGAGGATGGTGTTAGGTCCCGGCACGAGCCGTGCCGCATCGCGCGCCCTGGCGATGGTGGCGAAGGGTTTGCGGGCGGTCCCCGGGTTTTTATCATCCCCATTGGGTGCAACATGGAATTCCGCCGCGAGTCCGATCGATGCGGTGAATAGCGCCAGACAGGCTGAAAATATTAATTTCTTCATAAACTTGTGATCCGTTTCGTTGTTGATTCCGCACGTTCCAGGATTCCCGGATAGCAGGGGCAAGGGGATTGAAGGGTTTCGTAAACATGACACAGATGACCGCCTTTCGCAATAGTTGGTTTTCATGATTTGTAATGGGCCAGTTCTAGGGGGTGCCCCGCCACCTTGGGTGGCGGGAGCCGGATATTTTTGCGACCCGTGGCACCCCTTCGACTTCGCTCAGGGCAGGAAGGCCACGGGGACGCCTATGCTATCTCCCTATTGCCTTGGCAGGAGGACAAATAGCATGGCACCTTATCCTCCTCAAGAATGGCGGAAGTCTGGCACAGGCGATGGCAGATTTCAACCCGGGGTGTCACAAATTCCGGAGTAGTTCATCACCCCTTTATGGAGGAAGCGATTTCGTCGAGAAAGGTTTGCCAGGGTAACGCCGTTACGCGGTCGCTGATCTTTGTTTTTCGGGGGACTCGGCATACCACGTAACCCTGCCCATGCGTCGGATACTCCGCCATGAAGCAGTTGAGATGGCGTGCATCGCCCGCATCGGGTGAGTCCGTCCATTTGACCTCGATTGGCACATAAATACCCTCGCAGTCTACTATCCAGTCCACTTCAGGGCCGTCCGGATCACGCCAGAAACGTAATTTTAAGGAGCGCCGCTGCGCACGGATGAACCGGAGTAACTCGAGTCCGACGAACTGCTCAAAAAGCATCCCCCATTGAGATCGTGGCGGTTGCCGGCCTTCACGTGCGGCCAGGCGGCGCACGCCCATGTCGAAAAAAAGAAACCGGTCTGAGCGCGTGAGTTTCTTTCTCGTTGCGCTTGCACTCAAAGGTTCGATGCGCTCGGCGATCAGACAGTCTTCCAGAATCTGGTAATAACTGCCGATGGTGGTGTGCGCAACGCCTATCTCCGAGGCAAGTTTGCGCAGGTTCACGATTCCACCGGACTCCGAGGCCGCCAATTCAAGAAACCGGGCAAAGTTCCCCAAATGGCGGACCGCCGCCTCCGCCCTGATCTCCTCCTCCAGATACGTTGTGACATAGGCGGCCAGATCCTGCTCCCGGTCCGCCGGATCACGCACGCTCACGATTCCCGGCAGCGCCCCGTCCAGCAGGCGTTCTTCCAGGCTTTCGCCAGGCCACTCCTTGATCCCGAAAGGATCCAGATGCAAAACCGTGACCCGCCCCGGAAGCAGATTCGTTCGCGCATGACGCCGCAATTTCCGGGCGCTTGATCCGGTCAACAGGAATAGGGCCACACCACGGTCAATCAGGTCCTGCACCACATCCATGATCTCCGGAACCTTCTGCACTTCGTCAAGCACTACCAGCGGAAGTCTTCCGGAAGATAGGGGCGATAACGCCTCCACTTCGCCGCGAAGCAGGGCCGGAGCTTTTTCATATCGCAACCGGACGTCCGGGCGGATAAAAGAAACGGTCAACTGAGGATCAAGCCGGTTGACCAGCGTGGTCTTGCCCGTTTGCCTTGGCCCAAAGAGGAGAATGCTTTTCCCGCGTTCAAGTGTGGTCCTGATTAGCGGATCAAGGGTTCTTTGAATGTATTTCATAGAATCCATATTTGCCGAAAATGGAGCGTAAGTCAACCGAGTTAAGTATGGCGGGGTGCTGGTTGAGCATGGGTG
>JAABPW010000250.1 GCA_011391785.1 Verrucomicrobiota bacterium | reverse complement strand
GATCCCGCGGGAATCACGCACTTGGTGACGCAAGGCGCAGGTCCTCTCGATTTCAAGGGGATTGAGGTCAGGATAAAAATGATAACGCCCGACATTCTCGATGTCCGCGTAGTTCCACGTTCTTGACGAATCCGGCAGCGGCAGGGCGACTTCGGCGTGGTCCAGCGAGGCGGGATGCACGGGCGAAAAGGCCAGGTGATAGATGTATCCCTGCATCATTCGGGGGAAATTTACGGATTGGACGTTCTTTTGTTGGTTGAGATACCGCATGACATCGGGCACCCCCTGCTGTAGCCAGCCCTGGAAAAAAAGATTGTGCCGGACGAGGCCCTGCATCGTCTTGACGGATGACTGGCAGAGGTAAAAAGCGAGCAGGGCGGCGAAAACCGGGGCCACAGCCTTTATGGGGAGGCGACGGAGCAGATGCCAGGCGGCGGCGCAACCCAGCGAGGCCACCAGAGTCACCTGAAGCAGCAGGTGGGTCATCCGCGAGGTGTACATGTGCTGGATGAACAGGGCACCCGCGAGCGGAGCAAGCAACAGGCCACCCAGCATCCAGAGCGAGACCCGGCGCCAGTGGGCGGACTCGTCGGGGGTGTTGGGCCGGTTCAGCACCGACAGGAGGCGGCGTGGAGCCGCGATGGCGGCGATCAGGACGACAATCCCGAGCAGGTAGAAGGGAATCAGGAAATGCTGGATGTGGGATACGCCCGGGATCTGGTGAAGCGGCAGCATCTTCGGGGAGTTGAAGAGGAAGGGGAAAGACAGGTACTCCCAGTAGTGTTGCCAGAAGCTGGTCCAGCCGTGACCGGAGGTGAAGATGCTTTCCTTGGAAAAACGGCCGGCGGTGGAGGGGTTGACCATGCGCGGCAGGATGGTCAGGAGCATGAAGAGGGAATAGACGCCGCCCGTGATGAGAACACGCGGCCAGTTCCTCCGGCTCCAGAGGAGCAGGCCGAGTCCGATCATCAGCGGGGCAAAGAAATATTGCGAGAGGTACTGGTGGGTCCACATGAAGAGCATGAAACCCGTCAGGATGGCGGTTCCATAGCGACGGCGGGTCTCCGATGAGGGGGCCAGAAGACGGATCATGAGGAGCATCCCGGCAACCTGGAAGAAGGTGACAAACCCGGGGCTGACAGCCCACCGTGAGAAATAGATGTTCCAGGGCGATGAGGCGAGCAGAGCCGCCCCGAACAGGCCGGCGGCACGGCTGCGGAAGAGTCGGCAAAGCAGCAGGCCGAACAAGGGGATGGCGCCGATGTTCAACAGGGCGCAGGGAAGCCGCACGGAAAGTTCCGTTGGACCCAGCAGGGCCACAAAGGGGATTGTCAGGTAGGCCTGCAGGGCGGAGGGATAGTCTCCGAACTGCCCGGCATTCAGGGGCCACCGGACCCCGTGGTGTTCGGTGCCGGTGGTCAGGAGGCTCCAGGCATCATACAGGTTCACCGCCTCGTCCTGCCCGAACCCGCCGGGGTAATCCCCCAGTCTAACCAGGCGCAGCCCCGCGCCCAGCAGGGTGATCAGGGCAAGGGCCAGGATGAATCCGCTGGTACGGCGGTGAATGAAATCACTGAACCATGAAGACGTGAACATGAATCGAGACCTCAGCCTACCATTGCTCCTGCGCCCTGAATAATTTCACGTCGAGCGGTGAAGTGGGCAGGCTTTTCAGGATGTCGGAAACCGTCCGTGTATC
This sequence comes from Verrucomicrobiota bacterium, assembly GCA_011391785.1. GTDB lineage: Bacteria > Verrucomicrobiota > Kiritimatiellia > CAIKKV01 > CAITUY01 > JAABPW01. Next base: position 16,683 of record JAABPW010000250.1, on the reverse strand, counting down.
GCCGGGGAGATGCAGGAAGGGGCGGACATCGGCGAGGGGTTGCACCACAAACCGGCGCTGGGTCCAGCGGGGATGGGGAAGATCCAGGGATCCCGTGGTCTGATGGATGTTGTCGGCATAGAGAATGTCGATGTCGATGGTCCGGGGGGCATTGCGGTCCTCGGTGCGCACGCGTCCCATGTCCGCCTCGATTTTATGGATGGCATCCGACAGCGCGGAAAGGCCCATCGAGCTCTCGATGATGATGACCGTGTTGAGGTAGTCTAGCGGGCGATACTCCGGTTTGACGTCCACCGGCTCGGTTTCGTAGACGGGGGCTTTCGCGACGACGCGTGTTCCCGGAAGCCTGGCAATACGGCGGGTTGCTTTCCGAAGGTTCTCCAATCGCTGATCCAAGTTCGAGCCCAGGCTGAGTCCGATTTCCATGATGCTCCCTTATTACCGGATTACCGGGTAATGATAATCTGTTTTGAGTTATCAACCTTTTATAAAGTTATAATGAGGCTCGATTAGAGGAAAAGACAGCTTTTTTCAAGATTCAAGGATGTATAGAGATGTAACTTATTGCATATCAACGGCTAAATAATAAAAATCATATATTCTTGTATTTTGAGCATCTATCGCTCATATTTCAATAATCATGATTATAGATAGAGTTGAACTGAGGAATCGTGTCGAGCTTGGACTCAGTCGCAGCCCGGTTGTTGCCCTGTTGGGACCACGTCAATGTGGGAAGACGACGCTTGCTCGGTTGATTCAGGAGCAGACGGGGGCGGCGTATTTCGATTTGGAGAATGCACAGGACTTGGCCAAACTCCAAGCTCCACAACTTGTGCTGTCGTCACAAACGGGTATGGTAATCCTGGATGAGATCCAACAGCGTCCTGACCTGATGCCGCTCCTGAGGGTGTTGGCTGATCGCTCTCCGCTGCCATGCCGGTTCCTGTTGCTGGGAAGCGCAGCGCCTGACCTTGTCCGGCAGTCTTCTGAAACACTGGCGGGGCGGATCGAGTTTGTTGAGATCGGGGGATTCTCGGTAGCGGAAACAGGGCCAGCTGCGCAGTCGACGTTATGGTTACGCGGCGGATTTCCCGATTCGTTCCTGGCGGAAAATGACGTGAACAGTTTTGCCTGGCGCGAGAATTTCATCAGTACCTTCCTCGAGCGTGATATTCCCCGGCTTGGAATCCAGATTCCGTCACTGATGTTGCGCCGGTTTTGGACGATGGTTGCGCATTATCACGGCCAGACGTGGAACGGGTCGGAGATCTCTGCATCGCTGGGCGTAGCGCATACGACCACACGGCGATACCTCGACCTGCTTACCGGGGCGTATGTGTTGCGGCAATTGCCGCCCTGGTTCGAGAACCTTGGAAAACGCACCGTCAAGTCTCCCAAGATCTATGTGAGGGATACAGGGTTGCTGCATGCCCTCCTGGGCCTGTCGTCACACAGGGATCTGCAGGGGCACCCGAAAGTGGGAGCCTCATGGGAAGGGTTTGTTGTGGAACAATTTTTGAGCTTTCTCCCGGAACGCAATGCCTTCTTCTGGGGAACGCATGCGGGAGCTGAGCTGGATCTTCTTGTCATGATGCATGGCAAGCGATACGGGTTTGAATGCAAATACGCCGATGCGCCTGGAACAACGAAGTCCATGCGGGTGGCTCTGGCGGATCTCGCCCTCACCCATCTCTGGGTTGTGTATCCCGGCACGGCCCGTTATGACCTCGACAAGAAGATTACCGTGATTCCCGCCAGTGAAATCGCGATGCTAGCGGACAAGTTGAAAGCCGGGGGCTGACTACCGCAGCCCCAGCACGTCCTGCATGTCATACATTCCTGGTTTGTGTCCCGCGGCCAGCCAGGCGCTGGCATGCAGGGCGCCCTTGGCGAAGGCGTCGCGGCTCGAGGCGCGGTGGCTGATTTCCACGCGCTCACCCTCGGTGGCGAAAAGCACCGTGTGGTCGCCGATGATGTCGGCGGCCCGGAGGGCATGGATGCCGATCTGGCCCCTGGGTCGCTCGCCGCCCAGGCCCTCGCGGCCATAGATGGCGACATCCCGGAAATTCTGCTTGCGGCCCTGGGCCACCTTCTCGCCAAGCCGCAACGCGGTGCCGCTGGGGGCGTCCTTCTTGAACTTGTGGTGCGCCTCGGTGATTTCCACGTCGTAGTCCAGGCCGAGCACCTTACCCGCCTGCTCCACCAGGGCGAACAGCAGGTTGACCCCGAGGCTCATGTTGGGCGCCGATACGATGGCAATCGACTTGGCGGCCAGCTCGACGGCGGCGCGCTCATCGGGATTCAGCCCCGTTGTTCCAATGACCACGGCCTTCTTGTGTTCCGACGCCAGCTTGATGGTGACGGGCACATTCTCATGGAAACTGAAATCAATCAGGACATCGGCGGCCTTGACGGCGGCGGGGAGGTCATGGGTGATGGCGAGTCCGATTTCCCCGATACCCGCGAGGGTCCCGGCGTCCTTCCCGCACAGCGGGCAGGAGGCCTGGTCCACGGCGGCCACCAGTTGAATCTCCGGCATGAGTTTCGCGCACCGCACCAGCGCCTGCCCCATCCGTCCCGCCGCTCCGACTATGGCTACTTTGGTCATGATCCCTCCTTATTTCAACAAGCCGACTTCCCTCAGGCATTCGGCGAGCTTCGCCTTGTTGGCGTCACTCGTTTCGCAGAGGGGCAGGCGGTAGGTTTCCTCGATGAGGCCGGTCATGGCCATGGCGGCCTTGATCGGGATCGGGTTGGTGTCGATGAAGATGTCGGTGAAGAGCCGGTAATACTTCATGTGCAGGGCCCGGGCTTCATCCCAGCGGCCCGCCGCCGCCGCGTGAACCATGTCGGCCACGGCCTTCGGGGCAATGTTGGAGGCGACGCTGATGATGCCCTTGCCGCCCATGGCCATCATCGGCAGGGTCAGGGAATCATCGCCCGACAGCACGGTGATGGTGCAGGCGCGCAGGATCTGGGTGACGCGGTCGACGCTGCCGCCGGCTTCCTTCACGCACACCACCTTCGGGTGTTTGGACAGGCGGGCAATGGTGGCGATGTCGATCTCGCGGCTGGACCGGCCGGGAACATTGTAGAGCACGACCGGCAAGCCCAGGTCGGCCACAGCCGAGAAGTGGCGGTACAGCCCTTCCTGGTTCGGCTTGTTGTAATAGGGGGTCACCTGCAGGGTGCCATCCGCCCCGGCGGCGAGGGCGTGCCGGGTCAGGTCAATCGCCTCCGCGGTGGAGTTGGCGCCGGTGCCGGCGATGACCTTCACCTTGCCGCGGCAGGCCTCGATGGTGACCTCGATGATCTTCTCGTGCTCGGCCACATCCACCGTGGGGGATTCGCCCGTGGTGCCGACCGGCACGATGCCGTCGATCCCGGCCTTGATCTGCAGGTCGATCAGGGCGCGGAGTTTCCCGTAATCCACCTGGCCGTCCTTGTTGAACGGCGTGACAATCGCGGTATAGGCACCTTCAAACATGGTTTTCTCCCCTGACTATGTCTTCCCAAGTTTCACGCTGACGAATCTGAGTGGCCGAGGTCCCGTCCACCATCACTTCGGCGGCGCGCGGACGGCTGTTGTAATTCGAGGACATCGAGAAACCGTAGGCGCCGGCGCTCAACGCCACCACGAGGTCGTCCTGCTTCACATCCGGCAGGTCCCTGTCCGCGGCCAGGAAATCACCCGACTCGCAGATGGGGCCCACCAGGTCGCCCGTGACCGTCTTGTCGGTGGCGGTGACGGGCAGGATTTCGTGGTGCGCCTGGTAGAGGGCGGGCCGGATCAGGTCGTTCATGGCTGCATCCACGACGATGAACTTCTTGAAATGGCTGTCCTTCACGTACTGCACGCGGGCGACCAGGATCCCGGCGTTGCCGACGATGCTGCGGCCGGGTTCCATGACCACCTGGAGGCCGAGCTCCCTGAGGGTCGGCACCATGGTGGCGGCGAACACGCGGGGATCCAGCGCTTCCTGGTCGGGCTTGTAGTTGATGCCCAGCCCGCCGCCGATGTCGAGGTGGCGGAACGTCGGGTACTTGGCCTTGAGTGTCTTGCAGAAGTCCTTGATCTTCTCCAGCGCCTGGCCGAACGGGGTGGCATCAAGGATTTGCGACCCGATGTGCATGTGCAAACCGGCGATTTCAATGTTGGGCAGGGCGGCCGCCATCTCGTAGGCCTGCAGGGTGCGCGCCAGGTCGAGCCCGAACTTGTTTTCCTTCTTGCCGGTGCTGATGTACTTGTGGGTCTTGGGATCCACGTCGGGATTCATGCGGAAGGCAATCCTTCCCTTGACGCCCAGGTGCGTGGCGCATTCGGAAATGCGGACCGCCTCGGCCTCCGACTCGCAGGTGAAGAACGCGATCTGCTCCTGCAGGGCATACTCGATTTCCGCCCGGGTCTTGCCGACGCCGGCGAAGACGATCTTGTCGGCCCCGGCGCCTGCGCGCAGCGCGCGGAACAATTCACCGCCGGAAACGATGTCGAATCCGGCGCCTTCCTGGACGAGCGTCTTGAGCACGGCCATGTTGCTGTTCGCCTTGACCGAGTAGCAGATCAGCGGCTTCACTTCGGCCATGGCGGAGGCGATGGCGCGATACCGTTCGCGAAGATGGGCGCGGCTGTAGACGTATAGAGGTGTGCCGTAACGGAGCGCGAGGTCCTCGACGGACACGCCCTCGGCAAACAATTTTCCCGACTGGTAAGTAAATGCCTGCATAGATCCCTTTGATTCCGGTTTGACCGTGCCATAGCTATCACAAAGCGGCGGGGGATGAAAAGCCCCGAGTGATAATTTGTTACCAACAGGGATTAATTCAGACCTTACCACGGAGAGGCGGAGGTTGAGGGAGAGGGGGAAAAGAAAATGTTGCGGCAATTTTAAAATGGCGAGTACCCCATTTGAAAATTGCCGCAACCCTCTCCTGAAGGGAAACCCGAGACTCCCCCTGTCCTTCGGACAAACAAAACCTGCCGCTTTCTTCACCGGGAGGTGTTTCGCCAATTTCACGGGGCAGGTACTCCGGGCCCGTGAAATTGGCGAAACATTTTCTTTCCCCTTCCCCCTCTCCCTCAGCCTCCGACTCTCCGTGGTGAATCCTTTGCCTTGGGCATGGCGGCCTCCACCATGGCGAGACCCTGGGCGGGCGCCACGCCGATGGTGCGGCAGAGGCGGACATATTCGGTGATATCCAGGCGGCGTTCGCCGGTTTCGACCTTGCCGATCCAGGTATGGGTTGTTCCCATTTTCCGCCCCACATCGCGCATGGAGAGGTTCTGCTGGATCCGGCTGTTGCGCAGCCAGGCCAGCAAGGCGCGATAGGCGGGCGAGTAGATGCTCTTCATGGCCCGGAGCATAACCACCCGCCCGATCTGTACCCAAATTCGGTACAGGATCACATTCCCGATTGAAATCCTAATCGTAATCTTAATCGTAATCGTAATCTTTTCTGGGGCAGAGGATTACGATTACGATTAAGATTAAGAACAATCCCTGAAACGCCGCTGAACCTTCAGCAAATCCGGGTTGTTTTGCTTCGCCCCCGCCACAGGAGCCAGATGGCCGGGAGAATAAGCCAGGCAGCTGCAGGGGACGGCGCTTTTTCGGTTTTGGCGTCATCGAATTCGAGGGCGTGGTTGGCGGACAGGCCCTGTCGTTCCTTGCGCGCCAGCATGACTTCCTGCGATTTGGTTTCAAGCACGATGAAGGCGGCTTCCGGAATCAGGACATTCGAGGAGCGCGCTGCCTTGATCAGCTCCGGCAGGGCCCCATCCAATTTTCCCGGAGTCCAGGCCAGGGAGTTGTGCTGCTGCCAGAGGGATAGCCCAGCCAGATAGGTGGCGTCGCTGCAGGAGCTGAGATTCGTCAACGTTTCATAGCGGCCTGTCGAGGGAGTCCAGACCTGCCAGCCCGTAGGCGGGGGGCGCGGGGCGAAAACCACGGCGCCTTTGTCCGCTGCGGTGAGCGTGGTGGTGGTTCCGTTCCGGATCGCTACCAGGGGCGAGGGAGTGAAATCGGAAGAACGCAGGAGCTCCCGGGTCGCGGTGCTGAAGGCGACGCGTTGCAGTCCCTGGTAGGTGGCAACCAGGTAGCCCGGCAGGTCTGGCGACAACCGGGCGAAGGGCGCCAGGTTGATGCTGTGCACGGGGGTGGAGTTGGAGGAGGGAATGGCGATAAAAAGAGAAGCCGCACCGGCGGGCGCGGGGCTACGGGGCGCCGTGCTCTCAGCCAGCAGGACCCGCGCGATGACCCGCTCCGGACAGAAACCGCCCCGGAAGGGAAGGGTCGGGATGCGTTCCAGGGCGCGGTCCGCCTCCTCGCGCGTCAAGGATTCACCCGGCAGGTCCTCCTGCTCAAAGTTGGCCCATGTCAGGCGAACCCGGGTGATGGAGGCGGGCAGGGCTGCCAGCTGGGAACGGGCCCGCGCGATTGTTCCCGCCCGGTTGGTTTCAGCCATGGCCGACTGATCCAGAATCAGGTGCGCCACGACGTCGCGGCGGAACGATGGCCAATTGGTGATTACGGCGGAGGGGATTACCAGGGCGTTTGACGCGTCAGGCAGCAGCCCGACGACGGCTGTGGACGGCGATGGGGATATTTCCTGCGGATTGGCCAGGGCGATGGGTGTGTTGCCGATGCTGACAGAGGGTTGTAGCACGGAGGGGAACCGGAAGGTGATGCCGCAGCGCCGTGTTTCGTTGGCCGCGAAGGGGAAGACGCGGAGACGCAGGTTCTGGTCGTTCTCGTAAACCAGCAGGCCCGGGTCGCGCCGGGTCATGTCGCGGATCATCTCGTAGACCCAGGTCGCCGCCTTGCGCTCGCGCAGCTGGGCAGGCTTGTTGGTGCCGTTGACATCCAGCCAGAAGCCGGTGACGAGGACGCCCTCCGGAACCGCGATCCGTTCCGAAAACTCGCCGTTTCCGGTCCCGGCGTTTTTCAGGGTGAGCCGTACCTCGGTCTCGGAGACCCCGTTGGTCTGGCTGAACGTGGCATCCTGGTCCGTCAGGTCGACGTTGCGGGTGACGCCGAGGCCGCGGGTGCGGTGCCGGCCCCGGGAACGGCCGCCGAATAATTCAGCAACACCCCACCTGTCGGAATGTTTTTCTTCGGTACGCGCCTTGCCCAGCAGGCTTTGCCGGATCAGGTTGGCCTTTTCCTCCGGCAATACCATGCCGCGGAAGACCATCGTGTCGTAAAGGTCGGAAAGATAGGGCAGGTAGATGCCGTCTTTCATGTCTTCCATGCGGTCAAGCGCCCGGCTGAGCGAGGTGGTCCCGATTTCGAGGCGGCTGGCGGTGAAGTCGGGGCTGAAGACGGCATCCGTTGCGCGGTTCAGGGTGCGGCGGTCGTGTTCATTGCGCAGCAGGAAAAGGGCGGGTAGGATCAGGACGCACGCGGCAAACCACGCCGCCGTGCGCGCGGTTCCGTGCCGGGTTGCCAGCTGGCTGCCCTGTGTCCACAGGCGGCGGGTGTGGACCACAAAGAGCAGGAGGGGCGCGAGGATCAGGAACCCCGCTCCGGCCACGATCATGGCCAGGAGGGACAGGGGCAGGAAGGGCAGGAATACGAGGAAGAAATAAATTGTGAAGGGATACAATGCGGCACGCGCAGCCCAGCCCGGAAGCGCCCACGGGGTTCCGGGACGGAAGGGGATCAGGAGGGCGGCGGCATTCAGGAGGGTCATCAGGTAGATCGCCGGGGATTGGAAATCGTAGGGGAAGGGAATGGAGGCATTGAGCGCCAATCCTGCCAGGGGTGCCAGAAGCCCGGCGGCGAGCGGGATGGCCCAATCGGACCAGCTCCGGCGCTCGATCAGGTCGTGCAGCCGGATCATGAGCCTGAGAAAAGCCACGAGGATACAGGCGGTAGCCGTCACCATGGCCGTGATCAGGAGGGTTTGGATGCCGTCATGCCACGCATATCTGATGTGGGATAACAGGGAGCCGAGGATGAAGGCCCCGGCGGGGATGAGCACCAGGGCGGCCAGCGAGAGTCCCACATCCACGGGGGCGGAAAGACCCAGGCGGGTGCGGGCCAGGCGGACAAGCATCAGGAAGACCGCGGGCATCATGAGCGAGAACTGGTAGAATAACAGTTCGGTTTCGGGAAGCATCCACAGCGAGACCGAACTGGGGAGCAGGTGGTCGAGGCTTTGCAGGAACCACCAGAGGTAACCGATGTGCGCGGCAACCGCCGCCAGGGCCAGCACGAGGCCTATGGGTTTTTTCAGCCGGGCCTGGATCAGCCAGGCAAGGCAGCCGGCGGCCAGGAGCGAGGCTTCGAAAATCCCGATGGTGAGGGCACGTGAATACTGGGTCAGGGACATGTCGCCCCGCACCAGGACCCACGCATGCCAGTTGAGGAAGGCCAGGAGAAGCTGGGGCAGAACCCAGGCGAAGCCCAGCCATCCCGCATTCATGGTGCCATGTTGTTCTTCAATGTTCTCGCTCATACTTGTCTCCTATTGTTCTGATTCCTGAAGCTTGCCCCGCCCCGCGGGGTGTCCCATCCAAAACACGACGATCAATCCCGAGAGGAAGGTGACGACCCCCACGGCCATGTGGGTTGCCGACCAGACGGACTGCGGCAGCAGGACCTGCGCGAGGCGGTCGGTTTGCCAGCAGGCCGTCAGGCGCAGGGCATTGATGAGGATGGTCAAGGCCCAGGCCGCGGGAAGGATCAGGAGCTGGACGCGGGTCCGGAGACCTCGCCGGCTGGCCAGCAGGCTGAGGAATCCGGCCATCAGGCAGAAGTAATCCGTTGCCGCACAAGCGGGAACCACCGTCAGGTCCAGGGTGGACCCGATCAGGCGGTAGTCATCGCCGTCTTGCACGCAGGGCGCGCCGGAGAGGAGTCCTGCAACATGTGCCGCCGGGGCGCAGAAGGCCACCCGGCGCAAGGGCAGGGATAAGGTTGCCGTCCCGGCGATCACCATCAGGCCCAGGGCCAGGAGAATTCCGGCATACCACTGGCGCGGTTCAGGCATGGGAGCTCCATAGCGTTCGGGGAAGGAATTGCGCCGCCAGCACCAGGATGCAACCGGCGCCCAGCCGCTGGAGCGCCAGGGCAATCACGCCCGCTATCAGCAGGCCCGCCCAAAGCTTGAACTGGAAGGAGCACCAGGGTGGAACCGGAAGCGAGGCGGCTTTCCGCAGGGCGCGGATTCCCGAGAGGATCACCGCCAGACCCAGGCCGAGATAAAACAGGAGAAACCAGTAGACGAAGGGAGGCATGTGTCCCCCGGTTGTGATCGGAGTGCCAGGGGCGGGCATGGTCGTGAACAGGAAGAGCAGGTTCGCTTCGCCCAGATAGGGGGCATGGGCGGCGCTGGAAAGGATCCGGGCGCCGAACCAGGTGCCGCTGGCCAGAGGCCAGGTCGCGGCCAGCACCTGCGAGGAAAGCGTCCACGCGTCATCAAATCGTCCGTTCGCCCGCGCCGCCGCCACGCCGTAGGCATTGGCCGCCGGACCGAAGCCGGCCATGACCGGGCCGGCATCCACATCGTAAAACCATTCCTTGTTGGGAATCTGGCGCGCATATTCACGGAAGCCGATGGCGCCCAGCTTGTGCTGCCAGAACGCCTCCTTGTAGCGGCTGTACCAGTTGGTAGCCCAGTCGGGATACAGCTCCGGGCAATAGAGGCACACATAGGAATTGCCGATCCCGCGCGACGGATCTTCCAGGATTCCGGTGAGCGGATTGGCGAAATAACCGGGCAATCCATCTGAATCCACCAGGGAGCCCTGGAAGGCGCGACGCTGACGTTCCACAAAGGCGCGGTGATCGGTGCCGAGCAGGGAATCGGCCCGCCGGATCATGGCCACTGCGGCGAACACGTCAATGGGGTAGCACTCGTCGGGATAGTCGTTCAGGAGGCCGTGCGGGGAGGCATCGAGGGCGGCGGCCAGCGTCTCGACCTGGTCGCGCAGTTGGACCAGGTCGCGCCCGTCATGAACCAGGTTTTCCCGCGACATCATGGCCTGGATCAGCATCGCCCGGAAGAAGACGTTTTCACGGTGCAGGTAACCCGGGCCCCAGTGGTTTTTGACCCAGGTGTGGTGGGTGGGATCGAGGACGAGGTCGGTGGCCGCCTCGATGGTCCTGCGCGCATAGATGGCGGGCGCCGTGCTGGAGGCGCGTCCGGGATGACGCTCCCAGTCACGCTGCAGGTTTTCGGTGGCCGCGAGGTAGAACACGGAGCCGAACATCGCCCATTCCGTGGCCGGGACGTCATACAGTCCGACATGCGCCGCCCGGCCTGAGGCGATGCGGTCACGGGCCCACTGCCCATAGCGCGGGGTGAGGCGCTGGTGCATCCGCCAGGCCGAGCGGGGAATGCCGGTGGGTTGCCGGAGCGCGGGATCGGTGAGATCCCATGTCAGGATCACGCCTGGAATGAGGAGGAACCATGACGCCACCCCGATCAGGATAACGGCATTGACGCGGCGCATGAAGGTTGATTGAAACAAGGGACTATTCATTGGTATTTACCTCCTTGCCTCTCTACATCTTCCTTCAAGAGGGGTTTCACGAATTTTAGTGAGGGGGTACTCGACCACACTAAAATTCGTGAAACATTTTCTTCTCTGTGCCTCTGTGTCTCGAGCGAAGCGGGCGGTGAATCCTCTTGCGCTACAGGTTGCCGTTTCTCTAGTCAAAGTGAGATCCCTTTGCACTAGGCGCCAGCGAGAACCTGGCGCCGTCCGGAAATCGGGATCACCCGCGACTTGGCGTGCTCCACAGCCACGGCCTGCCTCGCCTTTTTCAGGACGTCCGACAGCGCCGAAAGGTACTCGTCGAACCGCTTCAGTCCCTTTTCGGTCAGCGCCACGGTGGTGCGGGGCTTGACGCCCACGAACGTCTTGCTGATGCGGATGACGCCGGCATCCTCCAGCGCCTTGAGGTGGCGGCTGAGGTTGCCATCGGTCAGGCCGCTGAGGGTTTTCAGTTCGGTGAAGGACAGCGGATTACCGGCCGCGCACAGGGCGGACAGGATGGCCATCCTGTTCGGTTCATGGAAAAGGCGTTCCAGGGAATTGGCATCGGACTCAGCAGGTTGTTTCATGGTCGGTTTCTCCTTCGTAGGTTTCAGTGGACTCCATGCGTGCTTCGGTGTTTACGGTTTTCAATATCCAGCCGCCGATACTCTCTCCGGCGAAGAACACGAGCCCCATCGGCCAGGGATTCATGAAGTTGATGTTCGGGGCAAGCAGGCAGGCGATGCCCGCGGCCTGATAGAACAGGCCCACCCAGATGATCCCGGCCGGGAGGGAGTGGCGATAGCCCATGTGGGACAATCCATAGAGGCACATCCAGGCTCCGAACAGCAGGTCATACTGTCCACGCAGCACCAGCGCGACACTCAGGGCGGCGCCGATGATCAGGGCGGGCAACACTTCCAGCGCCGGGCGCAGGTCGCTCAGGGGATGGGCGGCGCCACGCCGCCGGAAAAACCAGAAGGCCAGGCCGCCATAGTTCAGGACGAGGGCCGCAGCCAGGACAACGGCCCAGCCGGCGAGCTGGAGCAGGGGTGTCTGAAGGGCCTCGGCCCGGTCAAGCACCAGGGTGGCGATCAGGGCACCGCCGCCGCCCAGCATCCGCGCGGTTCCCGAGTAACCGCGGAACTGCCGCCGCGCGAGGATCAGGTCCCGCATCCGGTCCACCTGCCCGAGTGCATCGTGAATATGGTTTGCGATCATAAGCCTTCCTTCCTGAACTGGCCCCATAGTGACACGGCATTATTCGCTTTGCAACACAAAGTTATTTGTAATTGCAAAGTTTTTATATCGAACAGGGATGAGATTTTTCGAGCCGCAGTCAAAGTGGGCGCATCGTTTATTTCAGGCGTATTGTTGTTTGGTTTGGCTTTAATTATCGCCGACTGGAAGGGGCGTACTGCTTCCCAAAAATGGCTAAAATATTCCGCCATTTTCAAAAAACGGGGGTGAATCCTGAAAATTACCACAAAATCTTCCTGGAATTATTTTGTTCGTGACATATGGAAAAGTGACGCTATCTTTCTTCGCTTCGGAAATTTCTCCGGTGTAACTGAATTGATTGGGTAACATGGAACAGGACAAAATGATGAAGATTTATAATGTTTGTAAGGGTGTCGTGCTTCTCGCGATGGTGGCATTGACTGCGGGGCAGGTACAGGCAACGGATGCCCTGGTCGACGGGAGCCTGGGGGTTTCGAACAACCTCTCGGTCGGTGGATCAATCAGCGCAACCGGCACAATCGAGTCCGGAACAGCCGTGTTGAGTCCGGCCTTCGTCGACCCCTCGATGAATAGCGGTGTGACGATTGATACGCCCGGGAGTAATATCCAGGTCTATGTCCTGGGCGCCGAAAAGGCGCGTGTGACTAGTACGGGGGTGGTCATCTCCAACGATTTGACGGTGGTGGGGACGCTCATCACATCCAATTTCAGTGGCAACGGCGCCTCCCTGACCGGCATCAACCCCGAGCAGGTGGGTGCGGTTCCCGCAGGGCGTACCATTACGATCAACAACCAGACCCAGGACCTGTCCAGCAACATTGCGTTCAATGTTGGCGGGGTTTCCCCGGAGGATCTGCGATCTGCCGCGTATAGCAATGGTACGGATTTCGCCACAGCCGCACAGGGCGCACGGGCGGATGCAGCCATCACCAACAACTATGCTGATAACGTGGTGCTGGCCAGTAACCTGACCGTGGGTGGCTCCATCACCTGCGGCAGCCTGACCCTGCAGGGCGCTACCCCCCAGGTTTCCGCGACCGGCCTGAGGTTCTATACCGACTTCGAGACCAATACCGTCCCCGTTCCCGACCTGAGTGGCATGGGCGGGCAGGGGATCATCTCCGGCGCGGTCTGGACCGCATCCGGCAAGTCTCATGGTGGCGCCTACATCTTCAACGGCACCAACCAGTGGATCCAGTTCCCTAACAGTGCGGCACTGACGCAGACCAACCAGCTGACCCTTCTGGCCTGGGTCAAGTACAACGGGACATTGGCCTCCGGTTCCAAGATGATCATGACGAAGGGCCCCTCGGGCACCGGCTCGTCCTCCGCCTCGGGCAACTATGAACTCAATATCACCGCGCCCGGTTATGTGGTCTTCAATTCGCAGTATAACACCACCACCTCGGAGTCGGTTGCTGGCACAAAGCAAGTGGACGACAATGACTGGCACCTGGTCGGGGCAACCGTGAACGCGACCGGCAAGGTCGTCTGCATCTATGTGGACGGGCTCCTGAATTACCAGAAAACCACTGCGAATGTCCCCATCAGGCAGGCCAGCACCAATGTGTTCATGATTGGTCGCCGCAAGGATGGCAACTACTTCAACGGCACGATTGACGAAGTCCGGCTCTACGACCGGGTGCTGAGCCAGGCCGAGATGTATGCGCTGTGGCAGTCCGAGGTGGAAACCCGCAATCTGGCGACCTTCACGGCTGAGCAGTTCGTCCAGACCAGCGCGCTGGCCTCGAATAATTTCAAGGGTACCATGAAGGTGGAGGGGGCGGTTATCGGCCAGTCCTTCGCGGGTAACGGCAACGGGCTGACGAACCTGAACGGCGCCAATCTGGTGAACGCCTCGGTGTCAGGCTCGAAGCTGGCCAACGGGACGGTTACCTCCACCCAGATCGCCGGATCGACGATCACCGCCAGCCAGATCGCGAACAACACGATCACCAGCTCGAAAATCGTGCAGAACACCCTGCTGACGGGCGTGAATGCCGATATGGTTGATGGCATGCACGCGACTGACTTCGCGCTGGTTGGCCAGGGCCTGAAGGCGGACCTGATCAGTGGTGCGCTTGCGATTTCCAACGAGTTGGTGACGGTGTCCGAGACCTTTGATGCCGACTGGACCGGCGCGCCGTGGTCGGCCTACCAGTCCAATGCCCTGAATGCCGCCACGGGCTGGACGATCAACAATGCGATGATCACCAACGCTGCGACGACGCTCTCGGCGCCCTATGTCTGCATGCTCAAGGAAACCAGCGGGAGCAACGCCTGGGTGCGTTCGCCCGTCCTGCCCAACGGCTACAGCACGATTACGTTCGGGCTGCAGGCAGTGAGCAATGTGGCCCACCGGGTGGCGCTTGAGGTGTCCTATGACAACTGCGCGACCTGGCAGATGCTGCAAGTGTTCACGAATGCGGCGAGCACGAACATGCCGTGGAACAGCTATACCAACACGGCGGCGATGTCGGCCCGGATGTACGCCAGCCAGTGCCTGCGGTTGCGCAAGGTTTCGGAGTCAACCAGCCTCGGCTACCGCCTGCGGTTGGACAGCATCGTGGTGACCCGCCTGGTCCCGCATGCCACCGCGCAGGAACTGCAGATCGCCAACCTCGGCGCCCAGGCGATCACCCTCAACGGCCAGGCCGTTACCAACTGGAACCAGATGTCCGATGCCGGTGCCCTTCACCAGGCCAGCAACCTGGCTGATATCCAGGATGCCGCCGCCGCCCGCGCCAACCTCGGGCTCGGTTCAGCCGCCCTGAGCGATACCAATGCTTTTGCCACGGCGGCGGAAGGCCAGCGGGCCGCCACGGCGCTACAGGTGGAGTCCGATACCCTGGCCAATGTCATTGGCAGGGGTAGCGATGCTGCAGGCGCCAGCATTTCGAACGTGGGCGACCTCTCGGGTACAGGCCGGATGACTTTCGGGAATGGGCTTTCGATCAGTAACATCAGCACGAGCGCGTTCGGTGCCGGACAGCAAGGCTATTGCATGAATGGTTCAATGAGCATTTCGGATGGCTCTTCAGGCTCGATACAGCGCGGGACCCTGGAGGGTGGCTCCATGACGATAGGTGCCGGAAGCGCCGGGTCGGTCCAGCACGGTTATAATAACAATGGCAGTATGACGGTCGGGGATGGCTGCGATGGCGTTGGCCAGTACGGGGTGAATTCAGCGGGTAGTTCAATGACAGTGAGTTCGGGTACCCACGGCGCCGCGCAGTTCGGACTCAATTGCTGGAGCGGTCAGATGACGATCGGGGCCTCATCGCACGGTGCCATTCAGCATGGCGTCAGTTTCAGTGGAGGCGCCTTGACGATTGGTAACGACTCATACGGTGCGTCACAGCAAGGTGGAGCTGATGCAGGGGCGATCATGACGATCGGTTCCGCGAGCGCTGGCTCCAGCCAGAACGGGTATAGCATGACGGGTGGCGGGATGACGATCGGATCAGGCAGCGGCGGTAATGGCCAGTTCGGTGTAAATATCTCGGGTACGATGAATATCAATGACGGCACCCACGGTGCAATCCAGTTCGGGTTCAACAACGGTGGCGCGATGCAGCTTGGCTCGCAGTCGCATGGCGCCTGCCAGCATGGTTTTTGCGTGGCCGGTGGTATCATGGTCATCGGTGATAACGCGCCTGGTGCGGAACAACTGGGTGGCTGTTTCGGGGGCAGTGCGACCAACAACGCGACCGGTGCGCTTCAGTTACTGGACCTGGGCGAGGGCCAGCAGGCCCTGACAACAGCCGGCGGTGCCGCCTCCCTGATGCTCGGTGCCGGGGTGTCCTCCAATCGCAATGCCCTTGTTGTCGGTGACGGCGCGGCTTCGCATGGCGACGGCTCGGTCACGGCGGCGGGCGGGTTCCATGGCGATGGATCCGGCATCAGGATACTGAACCCCTGCAGCGATATCGGCATGGGTGAATTCACGAGCACGCCCTGAGGCGGACGACCCCAAACAGGAATCATGAGAGGCCTCGCGATTGACCAGAAATGAACCCGTGGTAGGGACGGCTCTGCGAGCCGTCCGCAGAGGCTAACGGATGCCTTACTGCCGGGAACAGGGTGAAGGGCAGTTGCGGGACGGTTGATAACAGGACAATAGAGTGGAAAGGAAGCGGAAAACATGAAGAAATCTATAGTAATCTTGGGTTTGATGGTGGTGGCCGGTTCAGTCATGGCGCAGACAAACGTCCCGGCAAACCTGCCTAGGAGGCATCCTGCGGGTATGCAGTCCGGCGCAACTGATACTGATCCCATCCAGCTCATGCTAACTGAAAAAGGGAAGCAACTGAGGGCTGAACTGAAAGTCAAGGATCAGGAATGCCGCAACGCTGAAAGCGGGATTCCCGAGATCAAGGTGCTTGATGACAGGATTAACGGCCTGATGAAGCAGGTGCAGGAATTACGGGTGCAGAAGCTGGAACTGATCAAGAACAATCCAGTCCTTGCCGCCAAGCGTAAGGAGTCTGCCGCAGTCCGCAGACAGTTGAACGAGGAACGGCGCAAGACTATGCCTGTCCCGGTGATGTCGTCGTCTGCAGATGCGAAATGAGGCGAGGGATTCGAGTCGAACAGCACGCTTGAGAAAATGAACCACAGATGAACGCAGATAAACACGGAAATTCCAGGATGGGACAGGTCAAGGCCCTTCTTTCGCCCATTATCAAATCTTTTTTTCCGCCCTCCCGGCTATCGAAATCCGTGTTCATCTTTGGATGCCTTTCGTTTGTCCTCTCGTCCCTCCTGTACGCGGCCACCTACCCGCAATGGTGGGCGGGGCGCAATGTACTCACTAATGCCCCGGTGGTTGACGACTATTCGGCCCTGAATGCCGGGCAGCTCAAGTGGATGGCGAAGATGGCCAAGGCCGAGATGGACGAGCTGTTGCCCGGGGGTGCCGGGCCGGAAGTAACTGCCCTTGTAGCGGCTTTCAAGAT
>JAABPW010000238.1 GCA_011391785.1 Verrucomicrobiota bacterium | reverse complement strand
GAGACTCGAGCAGGCGCCTGCGGATCCGCCCGTAGCGCCGATGCGAGCCTTGTCAATGTTCCATTCAGCCGCCTTGCTGCGGACAAACTGCAGGGCGCGGGCCGCATCCTGCAACGGCGCTTTCACGGGAGGTATGACGCCCTTTGCCTGATTGATTAACCGGTAATTGATCGCAACAACTGAGATGCCCTCTTTCAGCAAGGCGGAGGTATCGACAAAGCGGCTGAGCTTTTCCTTGCTGCCAGTTTGCCAGGCGCCGCCATGGATAACGAACACAAGCGGGGTCGGCGTCTCCGACGGTGCCTTCCAGAAATCGAGGACCTGCCGCTCATGCCCGCCGTAGCGAATATTGGTTAGCGTGGGCTTGGGCACGGATGCATCGTAGATGGGTTTTTTCCCTGCCGGCTGGTCCTTCTTCGACCGGCCGGAATCCTGAGCCAGGCCCGCAACGGCAAATGCAAGCAAACCAATAAGGCAGTAACCAGATAAAATGGATGGGCGTTTTGTTCTCATGTATTGTTTTCCAAAAGGCTCCTACGGCGCAACAACAATGCCCTGAGCTCCCATATACCCGAACCCATAGGCGGCTTCCAGGCGATCACCGCGCTTCATCTGCAGCACGCCATCGCCAGAAACGGGAGCAGCGCCGGAAGCCAGTTTGATCCGGCCCGTCAGACGGGGCGAGTTCACCGATGTCTCGATAACCTTTAGCCGCTCACGGTCACCCCCGGGCACGCTCACGGTCACGGTGCCCGTTTCCGCTTTGCCGTATTCGAAGTTCAGTGGCGCAACGAGTTCCACGGCTAGTTCGTCTCCTTCCAGATTCAGGGTCACCCGCGTTTCGGCTCTGGCAAGATAGGCTAGACTGAGATTGAACGGCGTATTGTGCTGGATCCAGCCTTCCGTCCAACCCCTATTGCCCTTTTCGGGATGATACGGGTAGTGAGCGTTCTTCGGGCTGCCGTCGAGGACAAAACGGGCATCGGACAACTGGCCAATCCCTCCAGGAAGCTGGTTGAACCACCCGTGCTCGACCCCCTCCACCTCCCGAGGCGCATCAAAGGAAAAGTGGCGACCCAACGGATTTCTTCCGAACATGTTGTCGAAATGGGAGTAGACGAGTTCCTCCATCCGCGCCTTCAGGGCGGGATCGTCGAGCACCCCGTACGCGGACAGCAAGGCCGCCGGCAATCCCACAACGTTGCCCACCTCGTTCCACATCTGCGGCTTGGGACCCACCGGCGTCCATTGATCGGCATCGCCCAGCTTCCGGAAATCCCAGAGATTGGCTGAGCGGCGTACGGCCACACGCGCCCACGCCTCGATCTTGGCGCGCAGTCCCGCCGGGGCGCGGTCGGGATAGTCGCGTTGGAAATGGGCGAGGCCGGTCATCGTCAGGAATTCGCTCATCCGCTGTCCCTTGGTGACCTGCGGATCCTCCCAGTCCAGGTTGGCGATCATCCAGGCGGTCTGGTCGTACGCCGCCTTGAAGTACACGTCCGCATCAGGCCGGTTCTCCCGCTTCGCGACCTCATACATCAGCAGATTGGGCTCCACGGAAAAGCCCGGGGGATAGGCGCCCTTCGTGCCGCCGAGGCGCGTCTTGAGGGCAAGCAGGTTATTCTCCGGGCTCTCGTCATAGGGATAATTCCGGTCTGTTTTGGACTCGGCCCAGTGGCGGAAGGCAAACTCCTTCACGACCTCGTAATTCTGACGCGGCAGGTACGGCTCAAGTACGGGCCAGGCGTAAAGAAAGTACGCGAGTTGCGCCTTGAGGTGCTCGTGGATCAGTCCCTGTGTAACAATGATATCCGCGCCCCAGTGGATCAGCTTGACGATGTCGGGCGCCTCCGGTGCACACGACTCCAGCTTGCCCCAGTTCCTGCCATTACCCGGCACGTGCCGTACCTGCCGCGGCATTCGCTCGTAAGCGGAAGGGTTAGACAGGTACTGGGGTACCAGAGTGTGGAGTTCCCAGGCAAAATGATGGTCATCGCGCCACCCGAACGAGCCACCGCACCCCCGGGTGTAATTGCCGACATAGTGACGACTGTCGATCATGAAATCGATCGTATCCTGATAGGAAATTCGTTCCAGCCACCACAACCCTACCCTGAATGGCACGGACCTCAACCCGCCAGCCTCGACGACATACTCACGGTCATCCGTCGGATTGAAAGCCGAGATATCACCGATGTAATTCTTCAGTATCCCCGTGAAGAGCGCCTCCCCGCCCGAGGCTGGTCGCACTGAAAAAGGGGTTCCATCAGCCAGGGTCGGCGCCGTGAAGCGCTTGGGTTTGCCGAGGTTGAACCCGCTCTGGTTGAGATAGATCGGCACAATGGCCTCTTGAGTCGAGGGTCCGGCGGCCCTCGCCGGCAGCGGCGGCATATCTGCCGAACCCGGCCAAACGACGACCTCCTTCACCCGGGCGACGCCCTTGGGCGTGCTCGTCACCCAGAGCCGCAACCGGTCGGTGATAACATCCACGGTGGCGTCGAACGGCATAGCCAACGCCACTACCCGGTTGCTCGCGACGACCGACGACGGAATGTCAACCCACTTGCCGTCCCGCCAGAACTGGACAGTGAACGACTCGATCGGGGATCCCTCACCGAACCCGGAGTACAGGTGAATGCCAGCCACCTTGCCGGTGACGCCAAGATCAAGTTCCAGCCAGGCGGGAGAGTCCGATTGCCCGCTGACCCAGCGCGACGCATCGCTGATCACCCCGTCGGCCGCCTTGTCGGGTGTGTATTTTTCGTGGGTGGAACTGGCGCTGGCGCCGACAACCTTGATTGGTGTTGCGCCTGCGGCGCAAGGCGGCAGGATGATTGTCCCGCCCGCCACGAGCA
>JAABPW010000237.1 GCA_011391785.1 Verrucomicrobiota bacterium | reverse complement strand
GCTTAAGTTTTCCAGAAGGCTGTTTGTCCCGTTATCCCATGACCCGACCGTTGAATTGGCATCATTAGAGACTGTGGCGATAATTTCGAACGATGAAATATTATTATAAATAGGTTGGTCAACATAGACGATGTTCGTCACTTGTCCGTAGATAGCCAGGTGACCCATGACGCCCCCTCCTGAAGAAATGGCGTTATCGTGGAATTCATGAGTTCGATACTCCATATTGGAGTTGGCTAAAGTCATAAACCATTGTCCCATAATTGATTGAGAATCATTTGTCGGACCGGTTCCGGGGTAGGCTGGGTTGGGGGTTACGGGGGGCTTTGTCACAAGCAGGGAGGGGGCTGCGATCAACACACCGGCAAATCCCAGCAGTCCGGTGAAAATGAGGGCTGTAGGCAGACGCATAGGCTTCATGATTCCCCTTTTTTTCATATCCAAATCCTGTCAAGTTTCGTGACCGTTTGAAAGCTACTTCCGTGCCGGAGCCCTTCGCCCTTTGCGATCTTCCCGGGCTTCTGGTTAAAATTCTTACATCCCCGTTGATGGGATGCAAATAAAAAGTCTGGCAGAAGTGATTGGCGCCCTTTCCGGAATGGGGCTTGCGAAGCTTCTTTTATTCTGCTTTATTCTGGCATCGTAACTGCTTTAAAGGTAACAAGACTGATGTTTAGGGGAACGGGATGGCGTTGACGGCATGACAAATATAGCCGAACTCATTAAGGTTTTCCGGCGTGACTACTTTGACGTCCTGGGCCTCGATATCGGGGCCTCCGGAACAAAGGCTGTCCGGCTCAGGCGCCTGAACGGCAGCGCCGCCCTTGTGGCCGTTGATCTTCTTCCGGTGATCAAGCTCACGGAGCCCGTGACCCCGATTTCCTCACTCTTGCCTAAAGCGCTCAAGGCGCGCTATGCGGCGCTGGCAACCTCACACACCGGGTCGTTGATCAAGCTCCTGACATTTCCCAACACATCCGACAAGTCCATGGACACTCATGTCAATGAACTGATGGGCATCAATGATGCCGCCAATTTCCGGGTGGGTTATGAAACGGTTCATGAAACCCGCACCGAGATCAGGGCCTTGGCCGTTGCGCTGCCTGACGAGGCTGCCCGCTGCCTGTGCGGGCTTTTTCCCTTGGGCACTCCCGCTCCCTGCTCGATCGAGGTGGCGGGGCTGTCCGGCCTGACCGCCTTCCAGCGCGGGCCCGGGCTGAAGCATCGCGATGACTGTGTGGCGGTTGTTGATTTCGGGTCGGCGGTGACCCTGGTCGCCTTTATCAACAAGGGACTTCTGGTGATGGTGCGGAAATTTGATTTTGGAACCACCAATATCCTGAAGAAGCTGCAGGACAATCTGGGCGTGGATCAGGATGTGGCGGCGGGCATCCTGAGCGATGGATCGTTCGATGTCTCGCGCATTATCCACCAGGCCATGGAGCAGTTTCTCCAGCAGTTGATTATTTCCTGGGATTTTGTGGAACGGCGCGAGGCGGTGCACATCGCGAAGCTTTATGCCGGCGGAGGCGGGGTGTCCCTGCGGTTGTGGACACAGGAGGTTGAGGCCGCGACAGGGCACAAACCGGAACCCTGGAACCCCTTTGACGGGCTGGCCATCGAGCCTGGTGCCATTCCGGACAAGTTCAAGGGGCAGGAAAACCGGTTTGCGGGAGCCGTCGGCGTCGCCCTGGGAATCTTGAAAGTATAGCCCGTTATGCATATCAATCTCATCTATGCGGAGGAACAGCGCAGCGCCAGTCCGGTTTCGCTGAAACTGGTCATCAATCTGGCGGCGGTTGCCCTGGTGGTCATGGTGATTCTCGGCACGTATAAGTTCTATGCCTCTTACCGGTCCCTGCAGAATATGGTCCAGGCCAAGACGACTGAGCTGAAGATGATTGATCCCAAGTATAAGGCGGCCATCCATATCCGCAACGATCTGGCGGCCAAAGGGGAAGTCCTCAAGGAAATCCAGGCGTTCCGCAATACCCGTCTGGCGTGGGGGGAGCAGCTCCAGAACATTCAGCCTGCGGTCCCAGCCGTGATTCAGCTGATGGAATTGCGGATGAGTCAAACGGTCCTGTCCCTTTCCAATAACATCTCCGCCCGCGTTTTCGAGGTACGGATGACCGGGCGCACGGCGGCTGAGCGGTCGGAGGTGAATGTGGTCCAGTTTCTGGATTCACTCAAGGCGCCCCCGTTCGCGGGGGTTGTGGAATCGGCGGCCCTTCCGCCCGGGGCGTTCCGACAGGATCCGGTGAGCAAGGCTGACCGTGTATTTGAAATCATCTGTAAATATGTACCGAAGGCACTGGAATGAAGCTGCCGGAAAACAAAAAAGAACGTATGCTGATCTACGCCCTGATCGGGGTCGTCGGGATCGTCATTCTGGCCGTTGCAATCCTGTGGGGCATCCTGCCGCTCCTGGATTCCCGGCGCGAAATGGAGTCGTCCCTGGTCGAGTTGGACGACAAGCTGAAAAAGGCGGATCGGGAACTTGGCTATGCCCCTGCCTTCCAGAGGGAATATGACGACATGCTGGCCGAGCTGGAGCGGATCCGGGCGGAAAATGTCCTGCGCCCGATCCTGGGATCCTATCTCGTTGGTGTGACCGAGCAGATTGAGGCCACAGCCCGGCAGGCCGGGGTTCGCACCGAGGAAGTCCGGGAGGTCGGGATGGTGAGCATCCCGCGAAAAGGCCAGGCCGCCGGCTCACAGGTTTTCATGTCCTTTGTCGTTCAGGTGGGCGGCGAAGGTTCCTTTGAAGCCATCGCCCGTTTTATCAAGCAGATGGAAGACCGCAATCCCTTTTTCAGCGTGAGTGAGTTCAGTATCACCGGCCAGTCGGTCAGTCC
>JAABPW010000236.1 GCA_011391785.1 Verrucomicrobiota bacterium | reverse complement strand
CCCTGATGTCAGATAACCCCCGCTTTGTCCTGTTCACCTGCCATACCCTGGGTTTCTCCCCGCCCCTCATGAAGAACCTGCTCGTACCTTGGATGGAGAAGTTCGGCGGCAAGCTGGATGCCGGCACCATGGTGATGAAGAACAGCCACTGCAAGCGCGTACTGCCTACGGGTTTCTTTGCACGGTGGAGCAGGGCGGAGTAATTCCCTGAACCCTGCCCCCTTTTAAGGTAACGGCGGTTGCAGGAAGTTGATGTAGGCATTCCACAGCGTCGGGCCCCACAGTAGCCAGATTAGGGCTGCCAGGGCGATGTAGGGGCCGTAGGGGATTCTGCTCTGCATTTCCTTTTTGCCGCTGGAAACCAGGGCGATGCCTACCCCGCCGCCGAGGAAGGAGGAAATCATCAGGGTGAACAGCACGGCCTGCCAGCCGAAAAAGGCGCCAATGGCGCCCATCAATTTCACGTCTCCCATGCCCATGGCGTCCTTCCTGAAGATCAGCTTGCCGAGAACGGCGATTAGCCAGAGAATCCCGACGCCGACGGCGGCGCCCAGGAAGGCGGTCAGGAACCCACCGTAACCGTCAGGCTCACGGTGCAGCGCGGGAACCAGTGTGCTGAAGGTGATGCCCAGCACGATGCCGCCCAGGGAGACACGGTCAGGAATGATCATGTGTTCCAGGTCGACAAAGGTACCCAGGGCCAGTCCGAATACCACCAGCCAGTAGATGGGAATGATCGCCAGGGTGGAAACAGGTGTCAGGCCCCAGGGCGGGGGTGCCGATGGAATTCCGAGCTTGAGCCAGACCAGGACGAACAATGCGGCGATCAGGGACTCCACGATGACATACCGGCCTGAGATCGGGCCGCCGCACTGCCGGCAGCGCGCCTTGAGGACCAGGTAGCTGATGATCGGGATATTGTCATACCAGGCGATGGCCTTGTTGCAGTGGGGGCAGTGTGAGCCCGGCGAGATCACGGATTCCTCGCGCGGGATCCGCCAGATGCACACGTTCAGGAAACTGCCCATGCAGGCCCCGAAACAGAATACCAGAAAGGTGATATAGGCGTACATGCCGGGCGTCGCGCCGGCAATCATCTCGGTAATGGACATGGGTAACTCCTGATTCATAGGGCGGGATAATAACGAATTTCGGGACATAATAAACACAAAGATGGAGGGCTATGCGGGCGTAAGGCGGGCGTCAAAAATGGTTTATTCAAGATTCTTGACCTTCCTGTCGGATTTTAACATTCTCCTAGCCGTGAAAAGTTTTGCTGCAGGTCGGTTTCAATGGACGTGTGTCCATGCCGCCGGGAAACGATATCCATTATAGAAGGTGAGCGCATGTCAGAAATCAAGCATAAGACCGGGTTTATCATTCTTATTACGCTGGTGGCTACGATTGGCGGGTTTTTATTCGGATTCGACTCCGGCGTTATCAACGGAACCGTGGATGGCTTGAAACAGGCCTTCAACTCGGACAGCGTGGTGACGGGCTTTAATGTGGCCTCCATGCTATTGGGTTGCGCGGTGGGTGCCTTTTTTGCAGGGGCCATGGCCGACAAAATGGGGCGCCGCACCATTTTGATCATTTCCGCGGTTTTCTTCACCGTTAGCGCCTGGGGCTCGGGCATTGCCAATGGCTCGGTCGAGTTTATTATTTACCGTGTGCTTGGGGGCCTGGCGGTAGGGGCTGCCAGCGTTTTAGCGCCCGCGTACATCAGCGAGGTGACACCGGCCAAGTATCGCGGAACATTGTCGTCCATTCAACAGATCGCCATTATTACGGGTTTATTCATGGCGTTTCTCAGCAACTATGTTATTGCCCATTATGCGGGAAAATCCACAGCCATGTTTGCATGGGGATTCGAGGCCTGGCGCTGGATGTTCTGGATTGAATTGTTTCCGGCCGTGATCTTCTTTTTCGCCCTGCTTTTCATTCCGGAAAGCCCGCGTTTCCTGGCAGCCAGTGGTAAAAAAGAAAAGGCGCTGAGCGTCCTGCGCATGCTGATGGGCGACGATGCCCCGGCCAAGCTGGCGGAAATTGAAGCCTCGCTGGCGACGGCGCACCACCGTCCGACCCTTACGGATATTATCGACCGGAAATACGGCATACGCCCGCTGGTCTGGGTGGGTGTTGGACTCGCCTCATTCCAGCAACTCGTTGGCATCAATGTGGTATTCTACTATGGCGCAGTCTTGTGGCAATCGGCGGGGTTCTCGGAGAACGATGCCCTGCTCATCAATGTCCTCAGTGGTGCGGTAAGCATTGCCGCTTGTGTGGTGGCAACCGTTCTGATTGACCGGATCGGGCGCAAACCGTTGCTTATGGTGGGCTCCATCGGCATGGCTATTGCACTCGGCGTCATGGCGGTGATTTTCGCCACTGCGGCTGTGCAGGACGGGGGCGCGCTGAAGTTGGTCGGGAAGAGTGGCCTGATTGCGCTGATTGCCGCTAACTTATATGTCATTTTCTTTAACGTGTCCTGGGGCCCGGTGATGTGGGTCATGCTTGGCGAAATGTTCCCGAACCAGATTCGCGGCTCGGGACTGGCGGTCAGCGGTCTGTCACAATGGACGACAAACTTTGCCATCACCATGACGTTCCCGATCATGCTCACTAGCGTGGGCTTGGGTGGGGCTTATGGCTTCTACGCGGTTTGCTCATTCATCTCGATTTTCTTCATTGTCCGGTTCGTCAAGGAGACGAAGGGAATCGAACTCGAGGATATGCAGGGCTGATCCTGTCATTGTCTGTGACGAAAAAGCACAACCCGCGTGATGCGGGTTGTGCTTTTTTTATTCTCAGTGCCTATTGTCCTGTAAGACAATATCATTGAATAAAGAAGGGGGAATTTTGAACAGAAGCCCGCAAAGATCGCGAAGAAGAATG
>JAABPW010000235.1 GCA_011391785.1 Verrucomicrobiota bacterium | reverse complement strand
GTCGAGGCCTGGTCAAAGGTCATCGCGTTCGTCAGGTTGTTATTCGCCAGCCACCAGTAAGGCACATTGCTGACAGCCCTCACTGCGGCAAAGCAATTGAGGTAATTGATATCGCCGGTAACCGGGGAAAGATCCATTGTGGCGGCGGGAGCCGACGTCAGGCCGTTAATCACACAATAGGCATTGCTCCAGAAGGGCGCCTGGGCCGAATTGGTGATAACCAGGGCAGCACCGTCCGCCACCGTGAACGTCCCGGAAGGCGCGACAAAAGACGCCCCCACCCAGTTCGGCAGGCTTGCCACGGTGATCGTCCAGAAAAGGTTTCCGAAGTTCACAGCATTGGTGGCAACGACAAAATCATCCAGGAACGCCGAGCCCGAGAATATCACGGATCCGAGCCTCGGCCTGGACCCAATATTGGTATGATTGGCCGCCATGAACCAAATGCCGCCCAGGGGCGGATTCGCATCACTGGTGTTGGCACAGGCTACCGAACTCGTGATCGCCACGCCATCCAGCCGGACCGAGTAATAGTCGACGCCATGGGCTTCACTGTAATCGAAGCACACCGTCAGCCGCACCCACTGGTTTGAGGAGACCTGCGGGATCGTGTTTGTATTCCAGATGTTCGCGAGCGTCACCGGGTTGCCACAGGAATTGACGAAACGCCCGCTCGAGTTGAAATAGAAACTTACCCGGGAGTTCGTGCTGATGGCCGGTGACTGGTACCCCTCGCCCATGAATGCAGGCTTGATCATCATGTCGATCCAGACTTTTGGAGCCGTTGCGGGGGCATACCGGTTGGTAAGGGAACCCGAGGAACCATCCACCTTGACCACCTGCAGGTGGTTGGATCCCTGAAGAGGGAAAGGCTGGGAATACGCCAACCAGCCATTTTCAGTCAAATTGGGACGGCCATTGGTGACCAGGGCCGTCGAACCGACCGGCGCCAACCAACCGTTGGTGCCGACAAGGGAGGACGAGATCGCATATCCCTCGAAGGAATCACCGTAGGGAATCTTTCGAATCGTATTGTCAATCAGGGTCTTAAAACTGGCGACGTTCGTTGACCAGGCCGACCCCACCTCATTTGAAGAAAAATAGCGATAATAGTAGGTCGTATCAGAAACCAACCCCGTGACGGACAACAAGAACGGCACCCCCTGCGTCACAACACCGACAACCAGGTTTGAACTCCACCCTATTGCCGTCGCTCCGGCATCATTCGTTCCAAAATAAAGGGTCAGCCCGGCACTCTCACCTCCTGAAAGCACCCCTTGGATATCCGCGGAAGTACAGGTCACATTGCTTATCGCGTAACTGCCGCCAATCTGGGGTGGCGCGTACTGGACAGTCCATTGCCAGGTCAGAACGGCGCTATTGGTGAGTGTCATGATGAAGTTCGTCGTGCCTCCTGAAGTCGGCCCATTACCACTCATCACCCACCCCGCGCAAACATACTGCGTGCCACCTTGTACACTGGGACTGACCGCAAAATTTGTCAGGACGGAACCATACGGGTTCTCATAGAACCCGGGAACCGGACTGACGGTACCGACGGCCGACACAACCTGAAGTTGGCATGGACCGTCACCTGTTACCTGGTTTGTCGCATTCCCGGCATTGCTTGCAAAAACAAGTGCGCCCGTGAATGTCCCCGCAGCCTGGGGACTGAACGCCACAGTGACCGCACTGGTTTGCCCCATCGACAAGCTGAAGTTTGTGCCCGCCGCAATACTGAATGGACTCGCAACCGAGACCGATCCGGTCAACGTCCCGCCCCCGACATTTTTCACCGTGAAAACCGCATTACTGGTTTGACCAACATCAAGCCTACCGCAATACAAACTGGCCGGGGTGGCTTCCAATATGGGTGTCGTCAACTCCGAAACAACCAACTTCACCTGACCAAGCGTATTGGTGTTGAACGTATAGATATAGCCGCCACTCGGCACCGAACCAATCACAAGACCATTACTCACCAATGAACCGGTATAGGTAAACAAGGTATAGGTGTTGGTGGTGAATCCACCGGCATCGGCAATATTGAGCGTCCCGCCCAGCGCCAGATTGCCCGTGACGGCAACCAGATCATTGCTGGCTCCCAATTGATACCGCAAGACAGCCCCGCTGAAACAGGTGAGGGAATTGGTGAGCGTCAAGGTTCCAACGGCATCACCGGGAGCCAGAGTTCCGTTAACGGTAACATTCCCGCCAATCACACCGGATCCGCTCAGGCATCCACTTGCAGCAACCGTAACGGCACCCGTACCGAGACTCCCGTTTGCCAACAACACCCCATTGCTGATAACCGTGGTTCCGCAGTATCGACTGGCTCCGCTTAGAACCTGGGTACTCACTCCTGTTTTGACAAGAGCAAGGGCATTCGACGCCCCGCCATCCATGATCAGCCCGCTGAAAGTCGCCGAACCGCTGGTCGTCCCAATCGCCAACGTGGCGGCTTTGCTGAAACTATTGGTAAGCAGCCCCCCACCCCCGCCGGAATCCGAGAGAGAAGCCACGGACTGACCCGAACCATTGAGATCCCAAACAGCTCCACTGGCAACCGAAACAGGTGTTCCCGATGGCAGCATCCCTTCCACCATGCTCTGCCCGCTGATGGTCACCAGGTCGAAGTTGACTGATTTATCCCCGCCAACCGTGTTTGAGAAAATAAGCGAGTGCGTTCCCGCCGCGATGCTGGTTGTCACTAAATAATTGTTCCAGCTTGCCGTGGAGGGATTGATATTGGTCACTACCGTCCCATCCACCATGACATCAAAGGGACACGAATAACCGCTACGCCCAACGGCATAAAACGAAATGGTACAGGCGGCAGATTGAATCAGATTGAAACTCTGCCCCAGATAGCTGATTCCGGAACTCCCCTTGGTAAACACAGCCTGAGA
>JAABPW010000234.1 GCA_011391785.1 Verrucomicrobiota bacterium | reverse complement strand
CTCCAGATCAGCAGGAGTGAAAAGCGAGGCGGTATGCCCGTCCTGCCCCAGCCCCAGGAAACCCAGCGAGAGATGTCCCCCTCCCTCCAGAAACCGCTCCAGATCGCGGTGATACCGTTCGGCCGCTGCCGCCAAATCGAGTTCGGCATGAACCCGGATCACCCGGTCATCGGGAATGGACAAGGATTTCAAGAGCGGGCGCGTCATGCCGCAATTGCTCTCCGGCGAATCGGGAGAAACATGTCGCTCATCAGAATACAGGATCGTGACAGCGCCGGATGCCACGATTTTCCGGCGGCAGAGTTCATGGTAGGCCGCGACCGGGGTTGTGCCGCCCGGGAGCATGATGCCGCGGCGGGCACCGTCCTCAGCACGCAGGGCATCGCCCAGGCAATCTGCCACCGCCAGGGTCAGCGCCCCCGGTGTCTGGAATCTTGTCAGATGAAAAGCCGTCATCGTCAACCGCCATGTCTGGACATCAGGGTCTTGCCCGCGGCGGGACCGGAACTCCCATAGGGATACCGCTCAGGCACTACATGACCGGACTCCAGCTGATGGAGAGCCGGCGTAAACACATCCCAGGCTGCCGCCAGCTCGTCGGACCGGATGAAAAGATTGCGGTCACCCTGGATCACATCGAGCAGCAGGCACTCGTAGGCGTCGGGGATCAAGGCATTGAAGGCCGCCTGGTAACGGAGGTTCAGCCCGGTACGGATCAATTCCAGATCCAGACCCGGCGCCTTGTTCATGATCTCGAAGGAAATAGCCTCATCCGGCTGGATCCGGATCACCAGCTCATTGGCTTGCATCACCGTCCCCCACCGCTCAAATAAACCGTGGGGAACCTTTCGGAAACGGATCCGCACCTCATTGATCCGTTCATCCAGCGCCTTCCCAGCCTCTATCAGGAAAGGGACCCCGTCCCAGCGGGGATTATTGATCCGCAATTCCGCCGCCGCATACGTTGGCGTCCGCGACCGGGGGGACACCATTGCCTCCGCCACATAGGCGGGCTGCTGGCCGGATTCCGAGGGTCCGTACTGGCCGACGACGAGGTTGTTCATCGAAACCGGCAGGACATCCCTCAGCAGCTTCACCTTGGCATCACGGACCGGGCCGGCCTCCAGGTTGGCGGGCGGGTCCATTGCCAGAAGCGCCATGATCTGCAGGAGGTGATTCTGCATCACATCCCGGATAATCCCGAACCCGTCGAAATAACCGCCGCGCTGCCCGACCCCCACCGGCTCCGCCCATCGTATCCGGACGCTTTCGATGAAGTGCCGGTTCCAGAGCGGTTCGAAGATGATGTTGGCAAACCGGAGCACCATCAGGTTCTGGATAATTTCCTTACCGAGATAATGATCGATCCGGTAGGTCATCTCCTCGGTAAAGACCTTGTGCATTTCCTGAACCAGGGCATCAGACGTCGCCCGGTCCCTGCCGAACGGCTTCTCGACAACAACCCGCAGCCACTCCTCGCGGTCGCCGCAGGTCACAAGCCCGGAATCCCCCATTGCCGAGGCGACCTGCATGAAGACCGTTGGCGGAATCGCCATATAGAAGATCCGGTTGACCGGCCCGTCGCCCTCCACGGAACGCATCAGCTGAAAGAGATCCAGGAAGGAATCGCTGGAGGAATACTGGCCCTGGCAATAATGGCAATGGCTCAGGAACGCTTCCGTTTTTCCGGCACACGATTCGCCCGGGGTATAGCGGCAGGTCAGGTTCTCCGCGATTTTCCGCCGGAACCCCTCCTGATCATAGGGGGTGCGCGCCAGACCGTAAATCTGGAAGTCCTCAGGAAGATAACCCTGGCAATAAAGGGCAAAGAGGGCGGGAATC
Source organism: Verrucomicrobiota bacterium (assembly GCA_011391785.1). GTDB lineage: Bacteria > Verrucomicrobiota > Kiritimatiellia > CAIKKV01 > CAITUY01 > JAABPW01. The sequence goes on along the minus strand of JAABPW010000234.1, from coordinate 1,071 downwards.
ACCTTCCGTTGCGCCAGATCGCCGGAAGCGCCGACCACCACGATCCCCAGTCTTTTAATGCTCATTTCCGGGCTCCCTTTACCCAGCCCTGGCAGGCCTGGCACCGGCTATCCGGACACCACTGGCACATGACGCAATCGGGACAGGGGTGCTTTTTTCCGCCAGTCATCGCCACCTTAGCCCGTTTTGACCGGCATTTCGAACATTTTGAAGGAGCAGCCTTCTTCATGGGCGTATCTCCGAGTTTCGGACTATTCATTCCCAAGGTGGACCGGGACCTCCGGGCACGGTCTGGTCAATTCATGCTCATTCTATGCACCTAACGCCGCCCGGAGGTCGGCGTCCACCTTAAGTCCAGGCCACCAAATGCCAAAACCCGGAGATGCGCCTCCTTCTTCATGGGAGCTTGGCTTTGGGCTTCAGGATCACGTAGGTGGGAAGGCCCTTGACTTCAAACTGCCTCACAATGGCGCTGGTCGCCGGGTCAGTCAGGTTTTCCGCCTGGAATTTCACCAGGATATATCCTTTTTCCAGCCTTGCCCTCACACCGGCATCGCGAAAGGTGGTCAACTCCATCGCTTCGCAATTCTTGCACCAGGTCGCCCAGAAATCCACCAGGACAGGCTTGCCGGTTTGGGCCGACTCCTTGAGGACATCCCCCCAGCGCCCGCCATCGGCCGCGGTCAGCCGGACCACTCCCGCCGGGTCGTCCTGGACCTCAACCTTCCCCTTCCATCCCTGATAGGCCAGCGAGAAGTAATAGACCGAGAACAGCAGGATCAGGATCCCGAACCCGTATTTGACCCAGGTCATCCAGGTCCCCGGCTTGGGAAGGCAGGAGAGCCCGGCACCGGCAAGCGGCCACGGCAAGGCCATTCCCAACCCCAACACGAACGGAAGGATAACCCCGAACCAGGCGCCCTGGGCGTAAAGATTCCCTGACAGCAACAGGACCGCAATGACCACCGGGGCCACACAGGCACCCGCCAGCAGGGCGGCAACCCCGCCAATTGTCAGCGCGGTAACCACGCCTCCCCGCGAAGCCCCGGGATTACCGACACTTCCGGACTG
>JAABPW010000233.1 GCA_011391785.1 Verrucomicrobiota bacterium | reverse complement strand
CGTTCCTTGGTCATGGCCACACAGATCAGCCCCCGCCCGAATCGGGCCATGAAATTGATCGAGCGGTCGGTGATCTTATCGGCCGCCATGACGAGGTCGCCCTCGTTCTCCCGGTTCTCGTCATCCGTAATCACAACCATCCGACCCTTGCGGATATCCGCAAGGACATCCTCGATCGGATCGAAAATGGCTTTTTTCCTGCTCATACGTGCTCCTGCCAAACAAAAATCCCGAAGACTTTACAGTCCTCGGGATAGACAACGGCACACCAATGCCGGTCTGTCTTCTCCCATCCAGACTGAGAGGCGCATCAAACGCCACCATCACTGTCGGCCACGGCATTTCACCGTGTCTGCCCAGCTTACGCCGGACTCGCGGGCTTTAACCGCCGGTTGGGATTATCCGTCTTGCGACGGGGCACCCTGTCCCGAAGACAACCTCATATCAACACAAAATATGCAACTTTTCTCGGTTGCGGCGTCCAAACTAGTAAATATTGAGGGATAACTCAAACATTTTCATGCTACTTGGAATGCTTGGCCAGGTAACTCGCCACGCCGGCCGCCGTGGGCTTCATCGCCTCATCGCCTTCCTTCCAGTTGGCGGGGCACACTTCGCCATGCTCTTCGGTGAACTGGAGCGCATCCAGCGTACGGAGCGCCTCATCCACATTCCGCCCGATCGGCAAGTCATTGACCACCTGATGGCGTACGATCCCCTTCTGATCGATAAGGAACAACCCACGCAGGGCAACAGAATCATTCAGAAGCACGTCATAGGCCCGCGCAATCTTCTTGTCCAGGTCAGACACCAGCGGGAACTCAATCTCCCCGAGCCCACCCTTGTTGACAGGCGTTTGCCGCCACGCCAAGTGGGTGAAATGCGAGTCAACCGATACCCCCAGCACAACCGTGTTTTTCTTGGCGAACTTCTTAACCGCCTTGTTGAAGGCCAGGATTTCGGACGGGCAAACAAACGTGAAGTCCAATGGATAAAAGAACAGGATCACATGTTTGCCGCGATAGGACGACAAGGTCACCTCACAGAAAGAATTATCCGGCATAACCGCCTGAGCTGTGAAATCCGGCGCCTCTTTGGTTACCAATACTGACATACGAGCCTCCTCGGTGTTTCTCTTTTTGAAAACTTCACGCCGGCACCTTGCCAGCGTTGAATACCAAAACATAATGCTACCAATGCGGTCGCATTACAATCAAAATCTTAGGTATTTTATGAAGCGGTAAAGAAGGATTAAACCATATCGGCAATTCGCACGCTTTTCAGGCGCTTATCGACGTCTTTCTGAATCAGCGCGAATTCGCGGTGAATCCGACACAGGGCCGAGCGATCACAGGAACGAGGATCGGAAACACACGGCGACAATTCCGCTCCACGTGCCCCGGTCAGGTGAACAATATCATACAGGGATATGGATTCGGGATTTCGGGCCAGCGCCATGCCCCCGCCCTTCCCCCGACGTGTCTCAATCAAGCCCCCCTCGACCAGCCTGATGACAAGCTTCCGCAAAAACCGGTAGGGAATATCCATATCCTTCGCCACCTCGGCGGACGAGACCGACATCACCCCTTTGCGCTGCCGGGTCGCCATGGCAAGAATCAACCGTATGGAATAATCAGTTTCGCGAGTAATCATACCGCCTCCAGAATTGATACGGTAACAGTAGCATTACGGGAGTCGCGACACAAGCCCCTGGTGAAAATCAGCAGAATTCCTTCGCGATATCACCGAACACATGGGGGGCTTGGCGATTCAGTTCAGCCAGCATAGCGAGACAGACGTCACGGATTTCCCACTGGGCGCGGCGGTGGCAGCGGACAGTGAAGACATGGCGCCATTCCCTAAAATTAGCGGAAACGATCATCTCGGTCGTACAGGCGTTGGGGAGCACAAACCGGGCATCCTCGTTCTTCATCCCGGAATCTTTCCATTTCTTGTACATATCCCGGATAACCAGCATGTCGGCATCAAACTCCGTCTTTCTCCCGGCTGGCACGGTGGGAGGCGTTACCCACTCGAAATTCCCCTCAGACACATAACGCTGGCTTTTCTGTGAGACGGCCAGAAGGCGGTGGCGGACAAGCTGGTGGGTCATGGCACGCGAGACATCACTGATCTTGAAAGTGGCGTAGGCATGCTCAAACGGGGATTCATGCCCCATGGCGATCAATTTAGGCAACAGTTCGCCCAGTTTTTCAGGAACCATCTTGTCCCCGCTCTGATAACAGGTGCGTGCCGCGATTTCGATAATCCGTTCACATTCAGGCGTAATGGCAATGAGTTCAACTTTCATGCCGCTGAAGTGTAGTAACTTTCAGGCGCCTTTCAAGTCATTACCGAAAAGGAAGTCTAGGGGGTTTCGCGCTTCAGGAGGCTGGCTGAGGGGAAAGACAACGTTCGGGCCTGAGTCTCCTCTCGAAGAGCTTCCCATGCGGGCGCCTTCGAATCCAATTGAACCCAGGCATCCCAGTGCAAACGGGCAAGCTTTTCATAACCGCCCTCATAAAGTGAAACTTCCAACCGGCGCCACGCCTCGCTCCGGTCCAGAAACCGCAGGATCACTTCTTTCCGGGCAGATGCATCATAAGCCTTCATCTGCATAGCCACGGCATCCCGAATGAAGGTATCCAGGGACATGGCGCCAGCCCTGCCCCCGGAACGACGGCTCAACTCATCCATCGCTGAGCCCGCCTCGACTGGACGCCCGAACGCGGACAGGATCAGGGCGGATTCACGGAGGAAGTTTTCCTGGACTAGCCCCACCAGGGGCTCGATATTACGCGGCTCCAGAACGCAGAGCCGTATTCCCTTCACGGCTACATCCAGCCGCGGGCCTTGCTGGTAAACCTGATGTTCAGGAGAAAACACGAGAACACCGCCCTTGACCGTCTCCACC
>JAABPW010000232.1 GCA_011391785.1 Verrucomicrobiota bacterium | reverse complement strand
GCCCTGGACGGCATCGAACTTCAGGCTCCGTTTCAGCTCGCCACAAATGTCGACAGCAAGGGAAATGCCCATGGAACGGAACATGACCTCGGGATTCGCCACCGTTTGGCGCCGGGATTTGACGCAATCCAGGAAATCACGCACATGGTTCATCGGCCGTTGCGTCCTGGCCATGTAGTCGCCAAGCACTTTCTTGTATTCAACCAGGAGCGCGGGCGAGGACACATCCGGCTTCGCATAGCCGTCGGCAGCGGCAACCCATCCCCCGGCCCCGTCAAACCGCTCACCACAGGAGCCATGCCAGAACTCGTTGGGGGCTCCGGTTGCAAGACCACGGACAAGCACCATCTTCACTCCGCCAGCAAGGCGGACAACAATGGAGGCATCAGGAGAACCATATTCGATCTCGACCGGCGACACGCTCGAACTATCGAGTCCGGCCAATGCCTGGGCGATGGTGTGCGCACCCCACATGGCGTTATCGGTGGCAAAATCACGGAACTTATACCACCCTGCGTTAAGATACCCCTTGTTGAAAGGCCGCCACGGACACGATCCCAGCCAGATATCCCAGTCCAACTCATCGCGGGGGGGGGTAGGCTCGGCAGGCAGCCAGTCACGACGCAATCCGTCACGCCATCTGCAGTCTGCATAAACAGTATGAATTTTGCCGAGGCGGCCTGAGCGGGCCATTTCTATCGCAAACACATGATTCGGCTCGCTGAGCCGCTGGGCTCCTGTTTGAAAGATACGCCCATATTTCCTCGCCGTCTCCACCACCTGCTGCCCCTGGGCGATGGTCAAGCAGGAAGGCTTTTCGCAATAAACATCTTTTCCTGCCTGCATCGCCATGATGGAGGCCGGGGCGTGCCAGCGATCTCCCGTGGCAATCAGCACCGCATCGATATCCTTCCGCTCGGCCAGCAGCTCACGCAGATCCCTGTAGGCAACGCAGTCTGTATTGCCATACCGGGCATCCACGCGGCTCTTGGCGTGATCGCGCCGTCCCTTGTGCACGTCGCACACGGCAACAAACTGGACATCCCGCTCCCCCAGCATCCACTCGAGGTCACCGGAACCCCTGCCGCCAATCCCGATGGCACCCATCACGATCCGCTCGCTCGGCGCCACGGCGCCGCCTCGCCCCAGCGCCGAAGCTGGGATGGAATAGGGCAACGCCAGCGCCCCACCCGCCACAACGGCCCTCTTAAGGAATTGACGCCGGCTCAAGGCCCCGGCGGAACTTATTGTCAGGTGTGATGAATTAGCCATTGTCATTCCTCCAGCAAGAATTAGAGATCGAATCGTCGCCCCGGCCTATTTGCCCTCATTTATTTTCACAGGGCTACCAATAGTTCCCATTGCTGCCTGTAGCATGTTACGCTCTTCGTCACGCGTGATCAGCGGCTGGGCCTGTTTGCAGATTTCAATGCGTTCCTTCGCTGGAATTTCCTGTTTCATGGCCAGACCGAGATATCCGCGCAGACTGAGCAGCTTTTCATTGTCGCCAGCCGATTCTTTCGCCAGCGCCAAAAGCACAGGCGCCACATCCGCCGTCTTCCATGCCGAAAGCACCCTGATCGCCACCAGCCGGAGCTCAGGATCCGTATCCCCCGCCGCTTTCCGGACGGCCGACAACGGCTCCGCCCCGCCCGCCACGCCGAGAAGACGCAGCAGGGCCGGCTTCGACACCGGCGACCCCTTCGCCAGGGCTTCAACCACCTTGATCCCGCAGGCGTCCTTGTCGGAGGCAAGTGAACAAACCGACCCGAGAATCCGCTCAATCGCAGCAACCTCGCCAGGATCCTGTGCTTTCACCAGTGAATCCAGCAGGAGGGGAAATTCCGCAATACCGGCGATTTCGCCGCAACTCCGGATTGCCGCCGCGCGCACCGCCCCATCCTTGTCCGCCATGTTCACGACAAGGGCCGGCATGGCCTTGCCAATCCTGCGCCGCCCGGCCAGGTCGATGATCTTCAGCCGGAGCGCCTGATCCTGACAGTCCAGCATCTTGACAATCGCGTCCTCCACTTTTGCGCCCGGCAAGCCGGCCAGGGTCGCGCTTGACGCCTGGATAATTGCACCATCCTGATCCTTGAGCAAATCAAACAGGTCCGGCACAACGGAGTCGTTGCCGATCTCGCCGAGGGCGGCAATCGCCGCAAGCCGTATGGGCTTGTCGCCGTTTTTCGCCCGCTCCAGCAAGGCAGGCAGGGCTGCCGCATCACCTTGCTTGCCGAGCACCTGGATCAGCAACGGAACCCTGTCGGGTGGAATTTTTCCAAGCAGGCCGACCAATACCGGCACAACGGTTTTTCCGGGCAGCTCCTGTGCCGCGCTCAAGCCAACCGTGAAACTATGAATATCGTCACTAGCCAGCTGATCGGCAAGGACCTTCAATCCCTTTTCCCCGCCGTACAGCATCACCGCCCTCGTGGCCGCAAGCCGGATCACCGCGGGCATCTCCTGCTTGCGCAGGGCCGCGTAGAAACGCAGGGCCTCGCTAAGATGTCCTCCAGCCACCAGTTTCGACGAGCCGTTCAGCAACGCATCACCGGCCGCCAATTGCACATCACCCTTTGCTTCACCAACCGCCTTCAGCAACGCCTCACCGGCCGGAAGGGTACCGATCTGGCCAAGCGCGCTGGCCGCCGCGCAGGCGACCAAGGGATCCTGGTGATTCAGCAATTTGGTGAGCGGCTCGACGGCCTTGACATCCTGGCGCACGCCGATTGAACTGATGACCCCCGCCAGCAGCTTCCCGTTCAGCGTCTTGAGGGAATCGCGCAACGCCTGGTCCACCGCGGGATCGGCGATCGGCTCAAGCGCATACCGGGCCATATGGCCCAGTTTCTCATCCCCCAGGAGCCCGGCAAGTACCGGCACTGAATCCTTGTCACCCACCAGCGCCAGATCCCTGCA
>JAABPW010000231.1 GCA_011391785.1 Verrucomicrobiota bacterium | reverse complement strand
TCATTGAGGAATTCTACCAGAAGTGGATTCAGGGGTACGATGTCGTGTACGGGGTGCGGGTCAAGCGTGAGGCCCCCTGGGCCATGCAGGTTGCCTACAAGCTTTTTTACCGGGTTTTTCACAAGATGTCTTACATATCCATTCCTTTGGATGCCGGGGATTTCTCGTTGATGGATCGGAAGGTCGTGGAAGCGCTGCGCCGTTTGCCGGAGCGCGATCGCTTCATACGCGGTCTCCGTGCCTGGGTGGGGTACCGCCAGACGGGCGTTCCCTACGTGCGCCCCGAGCGGATGTTCGGGCAGACCACCAATAGCCTCCTCAAAAACATCCAGTGGGCAAGCAAGGGGATTTTTTCTTTTTCATACGCGCCGCTTCAGATGATGACCTTGCTGGCGACGCTCGTTTTCCTGCTGTCGCTTGCGGGTATTGTAATTCAGATTCTGTGCCGGCTTTTGATGCCCAATACGCCGCACGGTGTGACGACCATCCTCGTCGTGGTCATGTTCATGGGGGGGATTCAATTGTTGTGTGTCAGCGTCCTGGGCGAGTATGTCGGAAAAATATTTGAAGAGGTAAAGCAAAGGCCGCAGTTCATCGTTAAAAGCATTTTCCGAAGTGGTAAACCGAGCTCCTCGCAGGGTGTGGCTGACATGTCCGGAACGGGGTCATCCGGTCTTCCGTAAAGGGGCCAGTTACTGTCCCTTGATTCCCGCGGCAGCCGTCAATCCCGCAGGAGGGCCGAAAATAGCGGCTTGGACCTCCTGGTCGGTGAGAACGTAGATGAAGATGGAGTAGCCGATCCGGTCGTCGGGTTCGCGCTGTCGCAGGGCCGAGCACAGGCGCGAGAATCTCAGGTGCTGGAAGCGATTCAGCTGTTCATTCCAGTAGTTTTCCCCGTATTCCTTGATCAGTTTAGCCCTGGCCTCGGGAGGGTCATTGCTGGTTGATTCAAGGATCCTGATCTGTGCCAAGGTGTCCTGGTAGAGGCCTTCGTACGGAACACACCATTGGCCCGGGAAAGGGACATAGACACATTCAAGCATGGAAGCGCTGATACAGTAGATGCCGCCTTGCAGGGGGCCGATATGATTTTGTTTTGTCAGCTGGTAATTCCCGTACCCCGGCAGCAGTTCCGCCTGGATGCCGTAATAATCGGGGGGGGCTGATCCGAAGTAGGAGAGATACATGGTTTGGCCCGGGTAACGGTTTCTGGCTTGTTCCTGCCATGACTTTAGTTCCTTCAGATCCTGCCCCCAATCCAGGTTTGAATCCACCAGGACCCGGTAACCGTTCCGGGGACCACCAACCAGCGCGTTAAAGAATGAAAGAGGGTGGGGATGGATTGTTGCTGCCTCGAGGCCAGCCACCAGCAGTGCTGCCAATGCACCCCAGCGGCCAAGCGGGGGGAGCGGGGTAGCGAAACATTTGGCCGCCAGCAGGATTGCCAGCGGGGTAATCGGCAGGATATGCCGGAATCCGATGTTGTAGCGGGAGGTCATGATGAATCCAAGGTAGATGACGATGGGCACAAAAAGGAACATTCCATCCTGCATGAGGGGGCGACGATGTCTGAAAAAAAGCACCAAGCCGCCTGCCATCAGGATCAAGAGGGCCAGCGGGGTCTTGACGAGAAAAGCGAGGGGGAAGTAGTACCACCAGCCCGTGAGGCTCAATTGTCCGCAAAGAAAGGAGATTCGTAAACTGGTGTGTTGCTGGCTTGCAAGGAAGCCTTCCACATAGGCTCGGGGCAGCAGATGGTGTTCGTTGGCCCACTGGGCGATTGCGGTGATGGCTGAATCCGATGCCGGGGCGCCCTGGTCTTCCAGCCGGATACTTCCTACAGGGGTTGAATCGTAGTGGAATTGGTAGGCGGCCCACACGGCGGTGAATGATGCGGCCACAAGCAACAGGACCATGATGAGCGGTATGGCTGACCGCGAGCGCCTCGTGTTCAGGCTGCGGGCCTGCCCCACTTCCACCGGCCATGGTTCTTCGCGGAAGGTCCGGATCAGCAGGAGCACCAGCACGATAGGCCCCAATAACAGGGCCGTGAATTTGCTGACTTGCGCAAGGGCGAAGAAGAGGGTCAGTCCGGCCGCGTTTCCCCAGGTTACCTTTCGTGACAGCCGCCAGAGATAGTAGGCGGTTCCAAAGAAGAAGCAGGTTATGCCGAAATCGGTTGTGACCAAGCTTGAATGCGCCAGGATGTTCGGTTCCAGGCAATACAGCAGCAGCGCGGCAAGCGCCGCGAATGAACCGTACATCTTGTCGGCCCACCTGAATACCAGGATTCCAAGCAGGATGCCCAGCAGGACGTTCATCAGCCGGGCAGGATGAAGAAGTCGCTCGGTATCATTGTCCAGATACAGGAAACGGTAGGGGGCAGTAACCTCGATCGCGTTTTTCCTGTCGAGATAGGCGTCCGAATCGGGTTTTGGATCGGAAATGAAGCGGATGTCCTTCATTGCCATCAGCGGGAGCGCGGCCCAGATGCGCTGCAAGGGGAGATGGTCGGACCCGATGCGGTAGTCCCCCCTGGTTGATGCCGCATAACCGGCGGAGAGGTGAAAGAATTCATCCCAGGTCGCAGCACTCCGCGTGGCCTGAATGATGCCGAGACAGGCGAAACCCGCCAGGAATGCCACCGCCAGCAATATGGTTGATCTACGCCCCAAGGTCATTTCTATACATTAGCGTGATTGTCGGTTTGACTTCAAGGACTTCGACTGGCATAAATTCTGGTTATGCAGACATCTCAAGCGGAACTACCGAAGGATTTGATGCCTGCCCCCCGAATGTGGCCGGCGTTGGGGGTGTGGCCCCATGTTGCGGTGATCCTGGTGCTGGCGGCGATGGCGTTGTTCAGTTACGGCAACACCCTGCATAACACGGGGTTTGCGCTGGACAACAAGTTCATCATTCAGGAGGACCCTCGCCTTCGT
>JAABPW010000230.1 GCA_011391785.1 Verrucomicrobiota bacterium | reverse complement strand
ATGCCTTGACGAACGCCTGCTTCTGTTCAGGAAGCAGTTCAGCCTGAAAGTCGTCAACACCGATCACCCGGGCGACGGCGGCGGCCACCTTCGGATTATCGCCCGTCAACATGGTAACCCGCTTGACCCCCATGGCCTTGATGGCCCGGATGGCGGCTGGTATTTCGGGGCGAACTTCATCGGCAATCGCAAGCAGGCCCAGCAGTGCCTCATCCCGGGAGACAAGAACCGCGGTAAAGCCCTGTTCCGACTGACGTGCCACCGCCTCGGCAATCCGAGGCGTGATGCCAAGTCCGGCGGCTTGGAGAAATGAGGATTTCCCCACGCGGATCCGACTGCCACCCCACCCCGCCTCAACCCCCATGCCGGTGGAAGTGGCAAAATCATCCGGATCCGGAACCGACAACCCCTTTTCCTTGCCAACCGCCAGAATGGCCCGTCCCAGGGGATGTTCGGAATACTTTTCCGCAATGCAGGCCAACTGCAGCAGGGTTTCCTGAGTCGTGTCGCCGAAGCACTCGATGGCCGCCACCTTCGGACGACCGAATGTGAATGTCCCCGTCTTGTCCACCACCAGGTGATCCAGCTTGTGCCCGAGTTCCAGGAACATCCCTCCCTTGATCAGGATCGCCCGCCTTGCCATGCAGGACACGCCAGCCGTCACCGCCGTCGGGGTGGCAATGGCGAAGGCGCAGGGACACGCCACGAGCAGAACCGAGACGGCCGACTTGATGTCGCCGGTAACGAAGAAGGCGACCACCGCCAACACCACAACCGTAGGCAGAAACCACGTGGTGAAGCGGTCGGCCAGGTTCTGGATCGGAGCACGGGTGCCCTGGGCTTCCTGCACCAGATGGACAATTCGGGCCAGCGTGGTCCCCTCGCCAACCTTGTCCGTCCTGATCTCCAGCCAGCCCGACTCATTGAGCGTCCCGCTAAAGACCGTGCTTCCCCCGAACTTCTCCACCGGCATGGATTCACCGGTGATGGGCGCCTGGTTGACACTGCTCGCTCCCGACAGCACGACTCCATCCACCGGGATGCGCTCCCCGGGACGCACCACAACCCGGTCGCCCACCTGAAGCGCGGAAACCGGCACGGAAACCTCCACCCCTTCACGGCGAACGGTCGCGGTTTGCGGCGTCAGGTCAAGCAGATCACGGATGCTGCGGCGGGTCTTATCCAGCGTGTACGTCTCAAGCGCGCCGGAAACCGCCATGATGAACACGATGATGGCCGCAGGGCGGAACTCACCAATCGCCAGCGTCGCAAGGAGCGCCACAACCACAAACACGTTGACCGTGATCTTGCGCTTGAATATATCCCGGAATCCGGCGATGAAACGCTGGAGGCCACCAAACAAGGTCGCCACAAGGGCAATTCCCGCATTCACGAAGACGGGCCCCACCTCCCAATGGGCCAACGCCCAACTCGTCAACGTCAGTGCCGCCACGATGGCCGGCACAATCAGCAGAACCGCCAATTCCCGGTATTTTGAATTCACTTCACGCATCTCCCAGTCTCCACGGAAGACTACCCTCAATTACCCTTTTGGGACGATGGCTCCACTTTTTTATCATCAGGCTTCTTTTGCGGTGAACAACAGCAGTCCTCACCCGACCCGCAACACCCGCCTGTTTTCGTCATCGATTCCCAGATCAACGCCCAGATACTCTTTTTCCTGGCTTTCTTCTCCGTGTCTTTCATTGCCATTCGGTCCTTCCTGTTTTCAGTGCATTAACAACAATTCTTCCCTGTCTTGGAGAAAAGCCTCCGGCAAAGTAAATCCATGCTTTCGTCACAGATCGCCTTCATGCGCTTCCGGTCATCGGCAATGCGACCGGTACGCTCGACATCCTCAAACAGCAATGCCAGCAGCTTTCCCGTGGAGGGCGTCCGGAACTCCCGGGATAACCGGTAGTACATCCAGCGCCCTTCCTTCCGGCTGTCCACCAGCCGCGCGGAGCGAAGCACCGACAGGTGTTTCGACACCGTGGACGGAGCCAGTTCCAGCAGCGCGATCAGCTGGCAGACACACAACTCCCCTCCCCTGAGCGCGCATAACGCACGCAACCGGGTTTCATCCGCCAAGGCCTTCAGCACGTCCAATCTGTCCCTCATAATCCCTCCGTTGTCATTTACCCGGCTGGCAGTCGCTTGACGAATCACTGCAACAGCACGACTGCGATTCTCCGCAGCAGCCGGATTTGAGGCCGAGCGCGGAGTTCAGTATCCCCACCGCGCACCCCACGCCATTTTTGACCCATAATGCCGCTACCGGGCAATTGCGGGCACAGGCTCCGCATTCCATACAAGCATCGCGATCGACGATCCGGCTCTTCCCCGCCTCCATGGCGAACACGCCGTGGGGACAAACCTCCAGGCAAATTCCACAGCCGACACAGGCGTCCTGATCGAGCCGCAAACTGACTACATTTTTGAGGTATTTCATCCTTCTCGCACCTCCCTACAGCCACCTGACCGATATCCACAGAACAAGCCCCGCCACAGCCGCCACGATTTGAAGCGGTATAGCCCACCGGATCTCCCGTCGCACCCCGGATGCCGAGGTGTAGGGAGTCGAACCGGTAAACATCAGCCCCAGAAACGAGCAGGCCGCCATGCTGAGCAACCCAACCGCGACCCCTTCCGCCGGGTTGTATTTACCGGAGAGCCAGAGAGCACCCCCCACCGCCATGCCGATTTCCAAGCCCTTGAGTGCAAAGGAACGGCCCGGAAGCCAAGGCAGAAACGCAGGCACCAGAACGATCCCGACCAGGAAATTGGCCCACACCGCCATCGCAATTGCCGGCCATTGCTCGGTGGCCAGCCGGTAGCCATGAGGCCCCGCTCCAGCCACCAGGAAAAAGGCCAGCATGATGAGCAGGGCAGGCACGAACCGTTGGACTACCTCCACCGGCACAACCGCAAGCCGGTCCGGAAGCGAAAACTTCACCCGCCTCA
>JAABPW010000229.1 GCA_011391785.1 Verrucomicrobiota bacterium | reverse complement strand
CTATGCCTATCGGCGTGCGGCCATCAAACAGTCCCGGCATCCGTAGCGGACTATTGTTTGGCGCCACTTCAAATCCCGGCAACAGCGGCGAGTCCGCATCACTGCCGATGCCTTTGTCGCCTGTATCGCCGATCCCTGTGCCCTCAGGTGTTTCAGGAGGCCCGTCATACGTGCCCGGGGGCAAATCCGGGGGACGCTCGGGTTGCGGCGCCTCAAGCGGGATAAGGTCGATAGGTTTCGGCACCTCCGGCGGCAGGACAGGCGCAGGATCCAAGGGAGCGGGCTTGATCTCCATTTTGACCGGAGGCACGTCCGGCGGCATCAACTCCTCTCTCGACGTGGTCGCATAGATCAAAACCATCACGACCGCAAACACGTGAAACACAACGGACCCCACCGGCCCCCAGATGTGCTGCTTGAGGAAGCGTTTCAGACTGCTGACATCTATCGCTGTGTTCATGGCAACCTCGACATGGTTCATCAGTTGTTATCCAATCACCCTTCATGTCGTGTTACCCGTAAACCGTTAAACATTACAAAATATCTTCATGAAGAAAGGATGACAAAGAATCCGGCTAACACATCATTCACAGCCTATTTGGGTCGCGGTAGGGTTAGTCCCCATGGCGCTAATAAATTCCGCCATGCAAAATACAGACAAATACAGATCAAGAAATACTCTGGTCAAATTAAACAAGGAGACATGGCTATGAGTACAATCACCACCAGAGACGGCACGATGATCTACTATAAGGATTGGGGTTCGGGACGACCCGTCGTGTTCAGCCACGGATGGCCCCTTAATGCCGATGCCTGGGAAAGCCAGATGGTCCACCTGGCATCCCATGGCTACCGCTGTATTGCCCATGATCGCCGCGGGCATGGGCGATCCAGTCAGCCCTGGAATGGCAATGATATGGACACCTACGCTGACGACCTTTCAGAGCTCATGGAAATGCTGGACCTTAAGAGTGCCGCTTTGGTCGGTCACTCAACCGGCGGGGGAGAGGTCGCCCGGTACCTTGGGCGCCACGGCACGAAGCGGGTCTCCAAGGTGGTGCTGATGGGATCAGTTACGCCACTGATGCATAAGACGGCTTCCAATCCCGACGGCATGCCAATGGAGGCGTTCGATAAGATCCGGGCCGCCGTGAGCGCCGATCGTTCACAGTTCTTCAAAGACCTGACGATGCCGTTTTACGGCGCCAACAGGCCGGGCGCCAAAGTAAGCCAGGGTGTCCGCGACGCCTTCTGGCTTCAAGGCATGCAGGGCGGCCTTAAGAACGAGCTCGATTGTATAAAGGCGTTTTCCGAAACAGACTTCACCGAGGACCTCAGGAGACTTGATGTACCCACCCTGATTATTCACGGCGACGATGACCAGATCGTACCGATCGGCGCATCGGCTCATGCCTCGGTCAAACTCATAAAGAACGCGACCTTGAAGATTTACGCCGGGGCACCCCATGGTCTTGCCGACACACACAAAGAACAGCTTAATAGAGATCTATTGGGCTTCCTGATGACCTGATAAAGCCTTTCCAGTCATAACAACAAAAAAAGGAGTGAAACAATGAACTCGAACCCTGATAAACAGAAAATTGACCCAGCTACGACCGGACAAGCCCCTGCATTTACATTGCCGGCATTGCCCTATTCCCAGGAGGCCTTGGAACCCACCCTAACGGCTCGGACGATGGGTTTCCATTACGGGAAGCATCATCAAGCCTATGTGGACAACCTGAACAAGCTGGTCGTCGGAACGCCTTGGGCAACAGGACAGACTTTGGAGAGCGTGGTCAAGGAAAGTGCGGGCGTCCTGGACAAAGCTGCCGTGTTCAACAATGCGGCGCAAGCGTGGAATCATGCGTTTTTCTGGAAATGCATGAAGCCAGGGGGTGGCGGTCAGCCAGCCAGCCCGTTGATGGCCCTGATCGTCAAGTCTTTCGGCAGCTTTGAGGAGTTCAAAAAAGCATTTGTCACCGCGGCGCTCGCACAGTTCGGTAGCGGATGGGTCTGGCTTGTGCAGGACAGCGGCGTTCTGAAAATCGTCAAGACGTCCAATGCGGATACCCCGATCGCGCACGGGCAGACCGCCCTCCTGACGTGCGATGTCTGGGAACATGCCTACTACCTGGACTACCAGAACCGGCGCAAGGACTTCGTGGAGGCCTTTCTGGATCATCTGGCGAATTGGGAATTCGCAAGCGCACAGTTGAAATGATGCTAATCAAGACGGGTGAGGGATTAAATCTTAGAAAATACGAAAGGAGGTCCGGCAGAAGATATACGCGTTAGGTGCCGTGGCCAGGCGACTCATCACCATCAGCCATGAGCTAAGTGAAGACGATGTACGCAACAAAGAACGAAAGAAGGAGGCTTGAGATGAAGATGAATTTATCGTTTGTTATGGGGCTATTACTGGCAGGAGCTGCAATCACGCTGTATGCGGCGGATGAACCCAAAGACACACCCGCCGTTGAAAAACCAGCGGTCGCTCCGCAGGTTGTCTACGTGTGCCAGCATTGCGACACGATGGCCCTGAAGGCCGGCAAATGCGGCAAGTGCGAAAAGGAAATGGCACAGCGACACCTGCTTGGCACCAAGGACGGCCAGGCGATGCTGTGTCCATGCGGCGGCGACTGCAAATGCGACGCCAAAGGCATTAAGGACGGCAAGTGCGGTTGTGACAAAGACGTGAAGATGATGAGCTGTAAGGGAATGTACTGTTGCACCAGTGGGTGCCCAATGGTATCGAAAACCCCTGGCAAGTGTGCCTGCGGCATTGAGATGAAGAAGGCCGAATAGTAGACAGAACGAGCATGAACAGGAGGGCGATGTCGTGAAATTCGACGCTCTCCTGTCATGCGATACCAGTCGCACCCTGTTTGATGATATGGCATCCATCGACCTCTGAAAGAAGGAATTGCAGAATGAATACACGATACCGTCATGCATGGTTTTGCTCCTGCG
>JAABPW010000239.1 GCA_011391785.1 Verrucomicrobiota bacterium | reverse complement strand
CGAATCCCTCGTAGAGTGAGGTGATGAGGAATATCTCGGCGCCGGCGTAGAGGGCGGGAAGGCTGCCGTCGGGTATATAATTGAGATACTTGATCCGCTCCCGGCAGGGCGAGTCCGCTATCCGCTTCAAGATCGGTCCGGTTTTCCATCCGGCCATCCCGGCGATCACCAGGTCGCCGTCAAATCCCTCCAGCTGTTCAAACACCTCAATCATGAAGGGAAGGTTTTTGCGGGGCTCAACGGTGCCGACTGTAAGAAGGTAGGGGCGGGTCAGATTGAGGTCCTGGCGGAGCCTGGAGACCCGCTCCGGGGCAGGGCGGCGGTAGTCGGGCGAAATTCCCAGGTGAACGGCGAAGACCCGATCCGGCGCGACCCCGAGGCATTCCTCGATTTCCTGCTTGCTGAACCGTGAGACCGTGATAATGGCATCGGCACGCCTGACGGTGTCAGGGATTACCGAGGTCAGGTAACGGAGGTTTTCCTTCTCCGCAAATTCAGGGTGGCGCATAAAGCTCATGTCATGGATGGTGACCGCGCTGCGCCCCTTCGTGAGGGGCGGGAGGGTAAAGTTGGGGAAGTGGTAGAGGTCGGCCTTTCCTGAAAACCAGTTGAACGGGGGCCAGTGAAGCCGCTTCCAGGCTTGCTGGGCGTATTTTCCCGGGATCCAGCGGACGGGGTGGGGATGTGCCCCGGGACAGGTGAAATCAAGGCCGCGCTGGCGAAAGTCGAAGAAAAACAGGCGCAGGTCATCATCGGGAGCCGCAAAAGGGCCGAGATGTTCCACAAGGTTCCTTGTGTAACGACCGACACCGGCGCGTTGGGCGACTGCCGATTGAATGTCCACACAGATTCTCATTGCTTTCGACTCCGAATCCCTTAGAAATGGTGGACATTGTATGACGGGGGCGGAAAACGACAAGCCTGATCTGTAAGGAAATATCATGACACCGGGATTTTATGTAGTGGGGACACCGATCGGCAATCTGGATGACCTTTCGAGCCGGGCGATAGAAACCCTGCGGGAAGTGAATGCCATCCTGACGGAGGATACCCGCCGGACGCGCATACTTCTGGACCGGTTCGGGCTGAAAACCCCTACCATCAGCTGTCATAAATTCAATGAGGCGGCCCGTGTGGATGGCATTCTGGCGCGGTTGCGGGCCGGCGAGTCGCTGGCGCTGGTGACGGACGCGGGAATGCCCGGGGTATCCGATCCGGGATCCCGCATGGTGACTGCCTGCAGGCAGGCGGGCCTTCCCGTGACGTGTATTCCCGGGCCGTCCTCGGTTACCACGGCTGTG
This sequence comes from Verrucomicrobiota bacterium, assembly GCA_011391785.1. Taxonomy (GTDB): domain Bacteria; phylum Verrucomicrobiota; class Kiritimatiellia; order CAIKKV01; family CAITUY01; genus JAABPW01. Next base: position 17,152 of record JAABPW010000239.1, on the reverse strand, counting down.
GCGCTCTGCGGGTTCAGTGGGGCTGGTTTCGTGTTCGGGGGGTTCCTGCCCCGGAAAAGCGGGGCGTTGCGCAAGTTTCTTCTGCAGTTTGCCTCGTGCGAGGCGCCGGTCGTCCTGTTCGAGTCGCCCTACCGGCTACTCAAGGTGCTGGATGAGATCGAAGCCACCTTGGGGGAACGTCCTCTGTTTGTGGGGCGGGAATTGACTAAAAAGTTCGAGGAGTTAACGTGGGGGGCGCCTGCCGCTATCCGGAAGGTTTACCAGGGGCGGGTGGTGAAGGGTGAAATTGTCATGGTAATCGCTCCGTCCCGTTGACAGGGGGGGCAGGGGGTGATATTTTACCTGCCAGAGACGAATTTTCTATGGAAACATCAGCCGATAGCGTCGAAGTAGCGATTTTGGATCATGATGCCTTTGTCAGGGTGCATGGGCGTGGAACCTTCAAAATTGGACCTTCACTCAAGCAGTTTGGCTCCATGGTGATCGAGCGGGGATGCCGGCGGATCATTGTCGAGATGCAGGACTGTGTCGGGATGGACAGCACCTTTATGGGGATTTTGGCCGGATTGGCCACGGTTTTGAGGAAAACCGGGGGTGAAGTGGTGCTCCGCAACCTCAGCGAGAAGAACCTCTTCCTGATCAAAATGCTCGGTTTGGGGCATCTGGTTACCGTGGATGAGGCACCCCAGCTGGAAGGCCTGGCGGAGAACGGGTGTTCCCTGAAGGTGATTTCCGATAAACGGCAGATGACCGAGGTCATGATCAAGGCGCATGAGTCCCTGATCGATGCCGCCCCTGACAATATCGTGAAATTCAAGGATGTGCTGGCGTATTTGAAGGAGGATATCAAGCGAACGGCCCCGCCTTCAGGTGGTGTGTCGGCTCCCCCGGGGCCATCCCGTTGAGGGATGTGATGTGCGGCTTGCTTCCCTGTCATTTCCGGGATTGTTCCTGAACTGTAATTTCAAACGGGTTCATTAAGATGCAAGGATTGAAATGTGACGGCTAAACGAGACTACTATGAGGTTCTGGGCGTGCCGCGCACCGCGCAGCCTGACGATATCAAGAAGGCGTACCGGAAGCTGGCGATGCAATTCCATCCGGATCGCAATCCCGGCGACAAGGCCGCCGAGGGTAAGTTCAAGGAAGTCAGCGAGGCCTATGAGGTCCTGAGCGATGCCGAAAAACGGCGCCAGTATGACCAGTACGGGCATGAAGGGATGAAGTCGACGTTCGGTCCCGGCGGGTTCGATTTCTCCCGCGACTTCACCCATGTCAACGATTTGCAGGACCTGTTCGGCAGTCTTTTCGGCGACGGGGGTGGGGTTTTCGAGGATATCTTTGGCGGCGGCGGACGACGGCAAAGCCGCACGGGACCGCAACAGGGGGCGGACCTGCGTTTCGACCTGGAAATCGAGTTTGTCGAGGCCATGTTCGGCGCTCAGCGCGAAATTACCCTTCCCGTAACCGAGCAATGCGCGGCATGCAAGGGAATGGGCAGTGAGCCTGGCAGTTCCGAGGAAACGTGCCGGCATTGCGGCGGTCGCGGTGCGGTGATTTCCGCCAGTGGCTTTTTCCAGGTCCGCCAGACCTGCCCGGTGTGTTCCGGCAGTGGCAAAATGATCACCAAGCCCTGCAAGGAATGCAAGGGCGCGGGGCGGCAGAAGACCCGCAAACGCATAACCCTGAGGATCCCTCCCGGTGTTGAGACCGGATCTCGTTTGCGGCTGGCAGGACGGGGCGAGGGAGGCGTTCGGGGTGGGCCCGCAGGCGATCTGTATGTGATCCTTCATGTCAAGGCGCACGATCTTTTCCAGCGCGAGGGAACCGAACTCCTCTGTGAGGTGCCTGTCCCCGTCCATGTGGCGGCGCTGGGGGGCGAGGTGAATGTCCCGACCCTGGATGGATTCGCAACCGTCAAAATCGAGTCGGGTACCGAGTCGGGGAAAGTCTATCGCTTGCGCGGCAAGGGGGTCCCGAACGTGGACGGCTATGGGCGGGGCGATCTGCATGTCCGGGTCCTGGTTGAGGTGCCGACGCGCCTGAATTCGCGCCAGAAAAAGGCGCTCAAGGATTTCAGCGACACCTGCGCGGATGAGAACTATCCGTCCGGCCAGGGGCTCCGTGACCGTGCCAACGCCTTTTTCAAGGCCAAGCAGGAAGTGAACAAGGCAAAGTCCGAATAAGGGGAGATTGTCGTCTGATGATCCCGCGTTGTTTTGTCGAACCCCAGGAATGGCTGAAGCCGGTTGTGGGCATCAGCCTTGAGGATTCCCATCACCTGACCGATGTCCTCCGCGTCGCGCCGGGCGACCGACTGGTCGTGTGTGACGGGCAGGGAGGGGAGGCTTCGGCTGAAATCATCGGGATCTCTCCCGGGACTGTATCCGCCCGTATTCTGGACCGGCGCCGTCAGGACGGGGCGGATGTGATGTTCACGCTCATTCAGGCTGTTCCCAAGGCCCAGAAGATGGACTGGATCATCCAGAAGGCCACGGAAATCGGCGTGTGGTCCATTTTGCCCGTGATGACGGACCGGGGCGTGGTGAAACTCGAGGAGGATCGGGCGGGCAAGCGGGGTGGACGCTGGCAGCGGATTGCGACGGAAGCCGCCAAGCAATGCAGGACCGCCTGGATTCCTGCCGTCCAGCCGGTTGAACCGCTTGTCTCGGTGCTGGCCCGGAAACTGCCATTTGAGATGTTGCTGATTGGTTCCCTGGAGCCGGATGCCGTTCCCCTGAAAACCTGCCTGGCGGGTCTGAAGGCGCGCGCGCCCGCCTCCGTGGGATTGCTGATTGGCCCCGAGGGAGATTTCTCACCACGGGAGTTTGAACTGGCCCGCAAGGCGGGTGCCCTGCCGGTGAGTTACGGAACGCGGGTGCTTCGGGTGGAAACGGCCGCGATTTATGGATTGTGCGTGTTGGCTTATGAATTCAATCAATCTTGAGGAATCCAGAACGTTCGAGCGCCGGTTGATCTCGGAGCGGGAATACCGGACTCCGGTCAAGGCGCGGCCATGGCGTCTCGGTCCGCTGGAATGGCTCCGCGCCGTGCGCTTCCATGCCGGCGTCTTGTGGGTCTATTCGGTGGCGCGCAAGGTCATCCGGAAAGAAGGGTTTGGCCGCGACACGTACTTGAACCGCTCATGGAAATCCCTGGATGTGGCGGAAGCCTCGGGCGGGCGGGTTGAGATCACCGGTCTGGCGAACCTTGAAAAGGTCGAGGGGCCGGTGGTGATCATCGGGAATCACATGAGTTCCCTGGAAACGGTCGTGCTTCCCTCCATTATCCTGCCCTTCAAGGATGTGGCTTTTGTCGTCAAGGAGAGCCTGCGGACCCATTTCGTGTTCGGCCCGATCATGTGTGCGGTCAAGCATATCGCGGTGGGGCGTGATAATCCCCGCGAGGATCTGAAGCTGGTCCTGACCCAGGGCGCCGAACTTATCCGGCAGGGCGTTTCGGTGGTGATTTTCCCCCAGGCCACGCGGGCGGCGGAATTTGACATTGACGGGTTCAATACCCTGGGCGTCAAGCTGGCGGCTCGGGCCGGTGTGCCGGTCATTCCCCTGGCCTTAAAAACCGATTTCATGGCCAATGGAAAATGGGTCAAGGACATGGGGATGGTGTATCCCGACCGGACGATCCATTTCGAGTTTGGTGCGCCCATCCGGGTGGAGGGGAACGGGCGTGCGGAACATGCCGCCGTGGTCCGCCTGATTGCCGACCGGATCAAGAAGTGGGGTGGAACCGTGAAGGGGGAAGTGCCGACATGATGCCTGACCTGCAGATGAGCGTGCTCTGTGATGATGTGAGGCAGGAGCGGTCGGGAAAATTCATCCTGATCGGGCTGTTTGATGTGATTGGCATGCCTCAGTTTCCCGCCGTCTTTCCCCGTGTCTGTATTGTCAACCGCTGGTGCAGCGGGCAGGGCGTCTTTCGTGAGAAGACACGGATTGTGGCGTCCGACAATGTCAGTGTGGTTGCGGAGGGGCAGACGATCAATGTTCAACTCCAGGGACCTGAAGCCACGGCGACCAACGTGGAGTTCTTCATGAATCTCAAGTTTGAGCAGGAGGGGGTCTATTGGGTTGAAGTTCTCCTGGAAGGCGACCTCAAGCTCCGCTATCCGCTCCGGGTGAACCGGGTGACTCCTCCGCCGTATCCCCCGAACGGCCCGATGCCGGCTTAGGCAAGAGCCTGTTCGAGCCGGTGCTCGACGGCTTTCCATGAGTATTCACGCTGGACATAGGCGCACCCTGCCTGCCCCATGGCGACGCGTAGCGCAGGCTTTGCCAGCAGCAGCGACAGGGCTTCCTCAAATTCAGGATAATTCCGGAACCAGAGTCCGCCGTTCGATTTGCGGCAGTGGAACGGCATGACGGAACCTGCCGCATGGACCAGGACGGGGGTTCCGGCAAGCCAGGATTCCAGGATGACAATACTGAAGCTTTCATTGGCTGAGGGATGGCAGAAAGCCACAGCGCCCGCCATGGCATCATGCTTCTCCTGCTCGGATACAAAGCCAAGATCCAGGATGTGCGCGGACAGGCGCGAGGGCGGGTCATAGGGACCGCTTCCGGTCAGGACCAGCTTGATGTCCATTCCTGTCCTTTCCCGGAACAGGTCCAGATAGTCGAGCAGGATGGGGGTGCCCTTCATGGGTTCCCGTCGCCCCGAATAGAGGATATACGGGGCGTGCAGGCGGTGGCGGTGACGGAACCCTTCCGGATCGACGGGAAAGTTATCCAGGCCCATTCCCACGACATGAGCGCGTGAAACATCAAGCCCATAGAGCTGTGCCGCAAGGTCGCGCTCGGGCTCAGCGTTGAATATCAGGCCGGAGACCTTCAGGAACATGTCCCGGATGGTTTCCAGACGGGCAAAACACTCATCATGCAGGCAGGGAAGGAGCAGGGTGCGATCCGGATGGATCTGGCTGGCGAAAACCACCAGCGCGAAGAGGTAGGGCCCCATGACGATCTTGTCGTAATGATGCCCTTCAGTCCGGAGATGGTCATAGAGCGCCGTGCTGTTGACATTGTTGCGGTGCCAGATCAGCTCTTCGTCACGGGTCACGGGGACGAATCGGCTGATCCGGTCCTGGATGCGGATAAAGGCGTCAAGATCCCGTCCGCCGTCCACGGGAAAATAACGGACCGTGATGCCTGAGAAGGTCTTGGTTCCGGGCGGAATCTCGTTTTCCCAGGTGAAGTGGTTTCGGGCGCAGGTTGTCAGGTAATCCACCTGCCAGCCCGCCTTGACAAGACGTTCGGCCAGCTGGCGAAGAAGCGTTTCGGCGCCGCCAACGGTTGGGCCCTCCGAAAACCGGGGGGAAACAAAAGCTATGCGGCGCGGCTTGGCCATCAGCCGGGGGGGAGTCTGGACTCCAGTTTGGCGAGGCGCTCCTCGAGGTTCCTGATCTTGTCCCGGTATTTCCGGTCCACTTCCTCGGTTGCCGAAAGCAGGAGCCCGTTCACCTGGTTTTGCTGCGACCAGAGCCGGTAGGTGTAGAATTTGAGAAGGCTCCAGAGCGTCCTTTTCACGCGCACGAGCAGGGGGGCGAACACCGCCCTGCGCTCGAGGATTTCGAAGTCGTTGATGTCCACATACACGGCCTCGCGCAGGCTTTCCATGTAGAAGTCGAAGAAGTTCTCGTCCTTCTTCATGTTCATCAGGTTGAAGCGTTCCGCGCGGGCGAGCTGGGCGCCGGCATAGGCTCCGGATTGCATTTTGGCAGCCACCGTCTCCTGGATTTCGGCCATGATCTGCCCGGCATCCACTCCTTCGGCGCCAATTTCAAATGATCCGGTGCTCATGTCGGTCAAAGCCGGTTACAGCTTTTCGATGCTGACCATCGGCTCATCCTTTTTGACGGGTTTGCCGTGCTCCACCAGCATCTTGACGATCTTGCATTTGAAGGGCGCCTTGATCGGGTTGAAGAGCTTCATGGCCTCAACGATGCAAACGGAGGCGCCGGCTTCAATGACGTCGCCTTCCTTGCAGAATTCGGGTTTGCCGGGACCAGGCGACCGGTAGAACGTCCCATTGAGCGGGGCGTTGATGGTCGGGCCGGCCGGTGCCGCCACCGGCTGGGCCGGGGTTGCCGCCTGGACGGCCGCCGGCTTGGCCGGACTACCGGCTGCGGGCGCTGGGGCCGGGGCCGCCGGGGCGGCGGAACCCGCGGTCGCAAGGGGCGCGGCGGTCACGCCGGAGGCGTTGATGCTGATCGCGCTGCCACCATGCTGAATCGTGATTTGCGAGAAACTCAGGGATCCGATCTTGTCGACCAGATGGCTGATATTGTCATAGTCGGCCTGCGCCAGGAACGGCACCGCGGAGGGCGGGGCCGGCTTGTTGGCGTCTCGCTGTTTCTTGAGCTCGACATCCGCCGGGATGGGCGGGCGCTGGTCGGTCGGAAGGGCGCGCCACTTGAAGTAATCCAAGGCCACTTCCGGGAACAGGCAGTAGGAGATGATGTCCTCTTCCTTCCGGATCAGCTTGGGATCAATACCCTCGGTGGCATCGGGAAGCATGGGCTTCAGCAAGTCCGCCGGGCGGCCGGTGATCGGCTTTTCCTTGCCGAGGATCTTCTTGACGATCGCCTTGTCCATGGGGGCAGGGGAGCGTCCGTAGAGGCCGAGGGCGTAATCCTTGACCTCCTGCGACACCAGTGAATACCGTTCGCCGGAGATGACGTTCATGACGGCCTGGATGCCGATGATCTGGCTGGTCGGGGTGACGAGCGGCGGATAGCCGAGGTCGGCCCGGACACGCGGGAGTTCGTCGAATACCTGGTCGATTTTGTCGAGGGCACCCTGCTGGGCCAGCTGGCCGCGCAGGTTCGAGATCATGCCGCCCGGGATGTGGTGCAAGAGGACCTCGGGATCGATGATGTTGTCCGCCGCATGGGCGTTCAGCTGGCGGGTAGGGGCCAGCTCAAGGAAGAACTTGCATACCTGCCGGAGCGCATCCTGGTCCAGGCTCGCGTTGTAGTGCGTCTCCGAGAAGATGGCCAGCATAGTCTCGACGGGGGGCTGTGACGAGAATCCCGCCATCGGGGAGATCGCGCAGTCAATGGCGCCGGCACCCGCGCGAACGGCTTCCACATAGGTGGAGGAAGCCATGCCGCTGGTGGCGTGGGAATGAACCTGAATGGGGATCTTGGTCTCGCGCACGAGGGCGGATACTAGGCGTTCCGCCGCTATGGGCGTCAGGATGCCGGCCATGTCCTTGATGCACAGCGAGTCAATGCCCATGGCGATCTGCTCTTTGGCCACCTTGACATAGTTCTCGACGGTGTGAACGGGACTGACGGTGTAGCTGATCGTGCCTTGCGCATGGCCGCCGTACTTCTTGACGCACTTGATGGCGACCTCGAGGTTCCGGGTGTCGTTGAGGGCGTCGAAGATACGGAAGATATCCACGCCGTTCTGGACCGCCAGGGCGATGAACCGGTCCACGACATCATCGGGGTAGTTCTTGTAGCCGAGGATGTTCTGGCCGCGCAACAGCATCTGGAGCGGGGTTTTCTTGGCGCGGGACTTGATCTGGCGCAGGCGCTCCCAGGGGTCCTCGCGGAGGAACCGCAGGCAGACGTCGAACGTGGCGCCGCCCCAGACTTCCAGGGAGTAGTAGCCGACGCTGTCGATGACATCGATGATGTGCATGATGTCGTCAGTCCTCATCCGGGTGGCCCACAGGGACTGGTGGGCGTCGCGGAGGGTGGTGTCGGTGATGCGCAATGGAATATGGTTGATGCTGTCGCGGACGATGTCCTGCGGCTTGATTGTCGTTTTCTTGGTCATGCCCTTTTCCTTTCTGAAGTTAATTACTTGAAACGCCCCATGGCGGCGAATTTTTCGAACCGCCGGCTACTGAGCTTCCTGGGAGTGATTTTCTTGAGAGTTGTGATGTGCTTGAGGAGCACCTTCTTGGTTGCCTTCATTGTGCCCGCATAGTCGCGGTGTGCGCCGCCCACCGGTTCCGGGATGATCTCATCGATGATCTTGAGCTGAAGTATCGATTTGGAGGTGATTTTGAGCGCGTTGGCGGCTTCATCCGCCTTGGTTCCGTCACGCCACAGGATCGAGGCGCATCCTTCGGGCGAAATAACCGAGTAGACCGCGTTGGAGAGCATCAGGACGATATCGCCGACGCCGATGCCGATGGCGCCGCCGCTGCCGCCTTCACCGGTGACCAGGGCGATGATGGGGGTTTTCAGGGCGGACATTTCAAGCAGGTTGCGGGCAATCGCCTCGGCCTGGCCGCGTTCCTCGGCATCGCGGCCGGGAAATGCGCCGGGAGTGTCGATGAAGGTGATTACGGGGAGGTTGAATTTCTCGGCCAATTTCATGAGGCGGAGCGCCTTGCGGTAGCCTTCCGGGCAGGCCTGGCCAAAGTTGCACTTGATCTTCTCCTCGAGATCCTTGCCCTTCTGCTGGCCGATGATCATGACGCGGTGATCGTCGATCATGGCGAAGCCGCCGATCATTCCGTGGTCGTCCCCGAAAAGGCGGTCGCCGTGCAGCTCGATGAATTCGGAGCAGATTCCCTGGATGAAGTCGCGGATCAGGGGGCGCTCCGGGTGACGGGCCACCTGGACGGTCTGCCACGGAGTCAGGCTGGCGTAGATTTTCTTCAGCATGTCGGAGCGTTCGGTCTCGAGCCGGTTGAGTTCCTTGACCAGCACGCCCGTGGGTTCGGGGTTCTGGGTCTTGAACTCCGCGATCTTGGCCTCGACATCGGCCACTTCTTTTTCAAAATCCAGACTCATCGTGTCTCCATCCGTTCTTGGTTTTGAGTTTCGATCTGTTCCGGTGCGTCAGGGATCAGCGGCAACCGGCATATTTCAGAATCTTGAAAAGCATCTCCCGCATATCCTTGCGATGGACAATCATGTCCACGAAACCGTGTTCCACAAGGTATTCCGCCGTCTGGAAGTCATCGGGGAGCTTCTGCTTGATCGTTTCCTCGATCACCCGCCGGCCGGCGAAGCCGATCAGGCTGCGGGGCTCGGCAATGTGGATGTCGCCCACCATGGCAAAACTGGCGGAAACGCCGCCGGTGGTGGGGTCGGTCATGATCGATATATACGGGAGGTTTGCCTCCCGGAGCTGGGCCAGCGCGGCGCAGGTCTTGGGCATCTGCATGAGGGAAACAATGCCCTCGTGCATGCGGGCCCCGCCTGATGCCGAAATGATGATATAGGGCTGCTTGTGCTTGATGGCGTAAAGGGCCCCGAGAAGGATCTTTTCACCCGTGCCGCTGGCCAGGCTGCCGCCCATGAACCGGAAGTCCATGATGGCCATGGAGGTCTTGATCCCCTTGATCTTGCCGGATCCAACCGCCACTGACTCCTTCATGCCCGTCTTGGCGCAGTTTTCAATGGCTTTTTCGGCATATGGACCCTTGGAATCGGAAAATTTCAAGGGGTCGTTCCAGCTGACCTTGGGGCATATCTCCACGAATGTACCCTCGTCCATGAGGAGATTCGCGCGTTCCTCCCAGGTCAGCCGCTCGTGGAAGTGGCAACGGTCGCATACCTTGAGGTTGCGATCCCACTCTTCCTTGTAAATGTGGGCCTTGCATGCCGGACATTGTGTCCAGATGTCCTCTTTTTTCGGGGCTTCCGATTTGGGGGCGGCCTCTTTAGATTTATGGAACCAAGCCATGAGCCTTGTGACTCCTTTAAGGTGTTAATGTCTCAACCAAGGGCTGGATGAATACCACGCCGGAGGTTTGTTTTTCAAGGAAAATTTGAAGATTTGGGAGCTGATTAAACTTGCAATTGAGCAGTTTTATGTCAGCGGGGCGGAAGGCTTCGTGGGCCTTCTGCCGGATTCTGTATTCAAGGCACGGGATTTAGAAATGGAACACGAAACTTGCGCCCATTCCCATGCCGTCGAACTGCTGGACCTCGAGCTTGAGCCCCATGTTCGGGTTCGGGTTCAATTGGAAGCCGCCGATGAAGCCGAACATCTGGTCCTCGTCCTGATTGCCCACGGACAGCTTGGAGATGGCGGGGCCGAGATAAAGTCCTACCCGGTCCCAGATGCCGGCCCTTTCCGGCCGGGTGTAGAAGCTCATCGTCAGTGAGCCGAACAGTTCGGACATGTCAGCGGTATGGGATCCGTAGTCCAGGCTGGAGGAGCGGTAGTAGGAGTTGAGGTCAATTCCGACCCAGTAGTTGTCGATATCGTTCCAGGGTTCGAGAACCATATAGTCCAGAACACGGATCGTGCCACCGAAGAGGAATTCGCCATTGGAGCCCGACTCGAGATTGGCCTTGCTCACGTCGGCGGCCCCGCCACCACCATAGAGGGTCAGCCACTTGGTCAGATCCAGACCGAGAATTCCGTCCAGATGATTGATTTTGATGTCCTCGGTCCATCCGGAGGGATCCCGGAGGGTGCGCTTCTGCTGCTGGATGGCAACGGTCACGCTTAGCATATGGGGTCCGCCGCTATGGATGGCATCGTGGAATTTCTGGGAATCGCCGTTGAACAGGGCCCCTTGATACGCAGAGGTGTCGGCGCCTGAAGCCAGGGCGGATGAGTTGAACGCAACGGCGGCTAACAACGATAGAATGCACGCGGATGTTTTCATATGCGCGGATACTAGCCATTCCAAGTGACCCCTTTCAAGGTTAAATTTCATGGTTATTCAGGCGCAGGGCGTTGGCGATGACCGAAACGGAGCTGAAGCTCATGGCCAGGGCGGCCAGCATGGGGTTCATCAGGAGTCCGAATGCAGGGTAAAGGAGGCCTGCCGCAATGGGGATCCCCGCGAGATTATAGGCGAAGGCCCAGAAAAGGTTCTGCCGGATATTCGTCGTGATGGCCCGCGAAAGCCGGATGGCGCGCGCTATTCCCTGCAAATCGCCCTTGATCAGGATGACGCCGGCATTTTCCATCGCCACATCCGTGCCTGTTCCCATGGCGATGCCGACATCCGCCAACGCCAGGGCCGGGGCATCATTGATTCCGTCGCCAGCCATCGCCACCCGATGCCCTTGCGCCTTCAGGGACCGGATGACCTCCTGTTTTCCTGCGGGGGACAGCTCCGCCCGTATATCGTCAAGGCCCAGGGTTTTGCCCATGGCCTCGGCCGTCTTCCGGTTGTCGCCCGTCAGCATGATGATCCGCAACCCCATCTGGTGGAGTGCCGCTACGGCAACCCGGGCGCTGGCGCGGGGCTGGTCCAGCAGGGTGATGATACCCCCCGGGGCGCCATCCACGGTTACCAGGACACGGGTTCCTGCCTGATCGGAAAGGGAGGAGTCGGTCAGTTTCCCGACGGAAATCTGATGCCCCTCCACTTTGCCGAGCACGCCGGTCCCGGCGACTGACTCGAAATCTGACACCGGCACCAGTTCGATTCCCTGCTGCCGGGCATGGTCCACGATCGCTTTCCCCAAGGGATGTTCGCTGTGGGCCTCCACGGCGGCCGCCATCCGGAGCAGTTCCTGCCCGGTGAGCCTGTCGGGCTCGATCTTCACCACGGTCGGCTTGCCTTCCGTAAGGGTTCCCGTTTTATCCACCACCAGGGTGTCGATTTTTCGCAGGGGCTCCAGGATGGCGGCGTCGCGGATGAGGACGCCTGCCCGTGCCCCGCGCCCCATCCCCACCATGACGGCCATGGGGGTGGCGAGGCCGAGGGCGCAAGGACAGGCAACAATCAGGACCGAAACGGCGTTGATCAGGGCGAAGGCCAGCCGCGGCTCCGGGCCAAGCCAGGCCCACAGGGCAAAGGAGAGCAGGGCGGCGGCCACCACGACCGGCACGAAGACCGCCGCCGCGCGGTCGGCCAGTTGCTGGATCGGCGCCCGGCTGCGTTGCGCCTCCGTCACCAGCTGGATGATCCGCGCGTAAAGCGTGTCGGCTCCCACCTTGCGGGTTTCCATCAGGAACGATCCCGTTAGATTGATGGTTCCGGCGGCGACGGTCGAGCCAGCGGTTGCCTCAGCGGGGTCGGATTCCCCGGTCAGCATGGAGACATCCAGTGTGCTGCGGCCTTCCAGGATGATGCCGTCCACCGGGATTTTGCCGCCGGGGCGCACCCGGAGGGTGTCACCGGGATGGACCTCGGCGAGGGGGACTTCCCGCTCTTCCCCGTTTTTCACAAGAAATGCCGTGGTCGGGGCCAGTTGCAGGAGGGCACGGATGGCGACCCCGGTTTTCCGGCGGGATCTCAATTCCATGACCTGCCCCAGGAGAACGAGCACAATGATTGTCGATGCCGCCTCGAAATAGACCGGGACTTCGCCGTGGTGACGGAAGGAGGACGGGAAGACGCCGGGTAGCAGCATGGCCAGCAGGCTGGCTCCATAGGCGGCGCCTGTGCCGAGCCCGATGAGGGTGAACATATTCAGTGACCGCGTCTTGAGTGATTGCCAGGCTCTGTGGAAGAAGGGGTATCCGCACCAGAAAACGACGGGAGTCGACAGGATCAGTTCCAGCCAGCGGGAGAGGGGGTGGGCGGTCCCATGGGACAGGCCGGGGATGACCATGGGCGCCATGGCCAGCAGGAAAACCGGCAGGCCGAAGATCAGGCCGATCCGGAGCCGGCGGCTCATGTCATCCAGTTCCGTTGAGTCCTCGCCCGCATCCGCCCCGCTACTTTCAAGGGCCATGCCGCATTTCGGGCAAGTCCCCGGCTTGTCGCTTTCCACACCTTCGCACATGGGGCAGAACCAGGCGGCGGTTGATTTCACGGGGCGGGGTTCAGGGGCAAGCCCCAGGAACTTCCGCCGGCAGGCTTCACAGCAGAAATAGGCGTTTTCCCCATCCCGCTCAGCGGAGATTGCCGAACGTTCATCAACCAGCATGCCGCAAATGGGGTCCTCTTTCATGTGAGTCACATCAAACCCAGTTGACGTTGGCCTGTCAATTCAAGAGAATTACCGCATGAAAGCATTAATTCAACGGGTGAGCCGGGCCCGTGTCGTGGTTGAGGGCCGGGAGACCGGGGCTATTGCCAAAGGGTTTGCCGTCCTGCTCGGGGTGCGGATCGGCGACAAGGATGCGGATGCGGTCTGGTTGGCCGGCAAAACGGCCGGGCTCCGGGTGTTTCCGGATGAGCAGGACAAGATGAACCTGGCCCTGGCGGAGGCTGGCGGGGCGGTGCTCGTGGTTTCGCAATTCACCCTCTACGCCGATACCCGCAAGGGGAACCGCCCCAGCTTCATCAATGCCGCCCCGCCGGAGGAAGCGGAACGCCTGTACGGGATTTATGTGGATGCCCTGCGCGCTCTCCTGGGCGATGACCGCGTGGCAACCGGTGTCTTCCGGGCCAGCATGAGCGTGGAGATTGTCAACGACGGTCCGGTCACGATCGAGCTGACGTCGGACGGTCGAACCGGCGGGTGAACAGGAGCCAGGCGGCGAGGGTTTTTCCGTCGTCTACCAGTCCGCCGTCGATCATGGCTTCAAACTCCTCGCGGGTCAGGTATTCCACGGTAATGCGTTCGTCATGATCGCCATTTTGCTCGGAGGCGGATTCCGAGAGTTCGGCCACGAAGAGATGGATCAGTTCATCGATGTAGCCGGGTGAAGGATAGAGGATGCCGAGGGACTGCAGGGAGATGACCTCGTGCCCGGTTTCCTCCAGGATCTCACGCGAGGCGCAATCTTCCGGGACCTCGTCGGGTTCCTTGCGTCCGGCGATGATTTCAAGGACATCGCGCTCGATGGGCTTGCGAAACTGGCGGACGAAGACGAACCGGCCGTCGGGTACGCGGGCGATGGCGGCGATGGCGCCGGGATGCCGGATGATCTCGCGTCCGGCCCGGACCCCGGGCTCCAATTCCACGACCTGGGTCTCGACGGAAAAGATGCGCCCCGAGTAAATGGGGGTGATCGAGATGGTTTTTTCGTTCATTGCTTTTCCCGCCAGCCGTACATCTTGTCGAAGGCCTTGAGATATTCCCCGCTGCGGATGCGTTCCCACCAGGTCTTGTTGGTGACGTACCAGTTCACGGTTTCGCGGAGGGCGTCCTCAAACTTGTGGGCAGGCTCCCAGCCCAGTTCGGTTTTGGCGCGGGTGTTGTCCATGGCGTAGCGGCGGTCATGCCCGGGGCGGTCCTTCACGTAGGTGATCAGGCTCTCCGGCTTGCCGAGGATGCGCAGGATGCCCCGCACGATCTCGATATTGGGGACATCATAGTTCCCGCCGAGGTTGTAGACCTCGCCGGACTTTCCCTTGCGCAGGACGGTGTCGATGCCGGAGCAGTGATCCATGACATAAATCCAGTCGCGGACATGGAGGCCGTCGCCGTAGACGGGCAGGGGCTTGTCGGCCAGGGCGTTGGCGATCATCAGGGGGATGAGCTTTTCGGGGAACTGGAAGGGGCCGAAGTTGTTGGAGCAGCGGGTGATGACGGCATCGAGCCCGTGGGAATGCTGGGCGGCGCGGACCATGAAGTCGGCGCTGGCCTTGGTGGCGGAGTAGGGGTTGTTGGGCTGGATCGGGGTTTGCTCGGTGAAGGCGCCGGTGGGGCCGAGGCTCCCGTAGACTTCGTCGGTCGATACCTGGAGGAACCGGGCGACCTTGTTCTTGCGGGCGGCATCCAGGAGGATCTGGGTTCCCATGATGTTCGTCTTGATGAATTCCCGCGGCCCCATGTGCAGGCTGCGGTCCACATGGCTTTCGGCGGCGAAATTGAGGACGGCGTCGAACCGGTGCTCCCGGAAAATCCGGCTGATGTCGCGGGTCGAGGTGATGTCGCCGTGGACGAAGACATGGCGCGGGTCATCCTTGATATCGGCGAGGTTCTCCAGGTTCCCGGCGTAGGTCAGGGCGTCAAGGTTGACGATCTCATCACCCGGATGGGTTTTGAGCATATAGTGTACAAAATTGCTCCCGATGAAGCCTGCTCCGCCTGTGACCAAGTATTTCATGTGTCGTCTCCTGTTCAATATATAAAGGAGAGGCGGTTTCTGTGCGAGTAATAAGTGAGTATCCTCCGCCCCTCGTCGTGACTCGGGCGTAGGCATTCTGATCGAAAGACGGAAACTTCAATTAATTGGGGAATAGCAGGGCGCCAACTAGCGAATGGATATAACCGTCCCCTGCGTGTTGGGAAGGACAACGAGTTTCAGGCCGCTATCATCCTGAAAATAGGAAAGCTTGCCGTTGCCCAGGTCATACGCGTTGGCCAAGCCCACGTTATTTACGCCCGTCAGGTCGACATTACCCGAAATAAGGGTATAGGTTCCGGGAGTGACGTCGCTGGTCAGCCCGATGAGGCTTTGGATGCCGAAATTGGTATCGAACGTAATGTCCGCACCTGTATATTCAAGTTCTTGGCCCGCAGTGAAAGCCAATTGGGCGCCGCTGCCGAACACAAAGTTTCCTGCAAGGGCACCATCGCCGCCGAGCGTTACACCGCTGCCGATGGTGAAGGAGCCGCTGGTTGTACCCGACACATCCAGCGCGGCGTCCGCGTCCACGGTAATCAACGTGCTGTTTGCGATCGACCCGGAGCCGGTCAGCGCCAGCGTGCCTGCCGTGACCTGGGTGCCGCCGGTATAGGTGTTGACACCGGAGAGCGTCAGTGTGCCCAAGCCGTACTTGGTCAAGCCGCCGGTGCTGTCGACGCCGGGCGTCAGGGCCTTGGCGATGGTGACATTAAACCCGGCCGTGTCGATTTTTGCGCCGCTCGTGCCGACCCGCAGGTTGACTAGAAGGGTGCTGATAAACGCGGTATTGTCCTGCCGGGCGATCAGCATGCCACCGTTGAGCAGGACGGTGGTTGTCTGCCAAGCTGTCGGATTATTTGCGGCGATGCCATTCACGGACAAGGTTCCGCCGTTCAAATTCAAGGTGCCGTTATTGGCGACGTTGCCGCCCTCGCTCATTTTGAGGGTCGAAATGGTCGCCGCGCCACTGTTGATATTGAAAACGCCATGAGAATTAAAGCCAACGGTCAGTCCAGAATTGGAGTTGTAGGTCCCTCCATCGATGGTCAGCGTGGCGGTTGCCGCGGTAAGGCCAACAACGTCAGCGGCGGTGCCGCTGGTGGAAAAGGTGCCGCCCTGGATTTCCATGGTCGATGCCCTATATATCGTCAGTCCGCGATCGTTTGGATTTAAGAGGGTGGTACCTTGCGTGGCGGTATAGATAAGCGGCCCGGCCGAAGATGCTGTGGTGCCGAGATTTAAACGGTTTGCGCTCGTGGTGCCTGATGTCAGCTTGCTGCCGTTCCAATTGCTCGCCGTCTCCCAGTCGCTGCTCGTTCCACCCATCCACGTGTAGATGGCCGCCCGCGCGCTGCCGACCGCAAAGGTTGACAACCACAGCGCCGCCAGTCCTAGAAGTTTCACGAGTCGTATGTTTTTCAAATTTTTTCCCTTTAATTAACGCCATGTTCCTGCACTCTGAGCGCTCGTGGTGTCTTGCTGATCGTTTGGGGTTCCAGTCAAATCCGTCCGTCTGATTGACCAGAACAATGCAGCGCAACACCAGCTCAATGCCATTCTAGAAGATCATTATCATCGTTCCTTCTGCCACGAATATAACGACGAGTTGCAGGCCGTTATCATCCTGGAAATAGGCGCGCAGGCCTTTGCCCAGGTCATACGCATTGGCCACGCCCACGTTATTTACGCCCGTCAAGTCGACATTACCCGAGATCAGGGTATAGGTTCCAGGAGTGGATGCGCCGGTCAGCCCGATGAGGCTTTCCACGCCGAAATTGGCACCGAATGTGATGTCCGCTCCCGAATATTCAAGTGTTTGGCCCGCAACGAAAGCAAATTGCGCGCCGCTGCCGAAAATGAGGGTTCCTGCAATGGCGCCGTCGCCGCCCAGTGTTACACCGTTGCCAATGGTGAAGGAGCCGCCGGTTCTGCCCGACACATCCAACGTGGCTCCTGCGTCCACGGTGATCGGCGTGCTGTTTGTGATAGAGCCGGAGCCGGTCAGCTTCAGGGTGCCCGCCATGACCCTAGTCTCGCCGGTATAGGTGTTGACGCCGGAGAGTGTCAGTGCGTGTGTACTGCTGCTGCCGAGGGTGACGTTACCCAAACCGGCGATCACGCCGGCATAGGTCGCATCGGACGTTTGATTGATCGTGAAGGTTCGGCCGACTTGGGTGTTGATGGTCACGGTATTGGCGCCGCTGGAAGGCGTGGCGATGGTGCCGCTGAGGCTA
>JAABPW010000325.1 GCA_011391785.1 Verrucomicrobiota bacterium | reverse complement strand
GCGGCAATTTTAAAATGGCGAGTACCCCATTTGAAAATTGCCGCAACCCTCTCCTGAAGAAGAATACCGAGACTCCATCTGCCCTTCGGACAAACAAAACCTTCTTCCCTTGGCCTCCATAGCTTTAGCGACGGAGGCACTCTTCACCGGGAGGTGTTTTATGAATTTCACGGGGCAGGTACTCCGGCCCTGTGAAATTCGTGAAACATTTTCTTTCCCCCCTCTCTCTCAACCTCCGCCCCTCCGTGGTAAATCTTCTTCTTTCTGCTCTTGAGTGCCCGTTTTATTAAACGGTGGGGCTGATAAAGGCCAGGAAGGCGAGGAGGCTGGTTTCGATGAGTTCATTCGACATTCCCAGCAGGTCCCCGGTGATGCCGCCGAAGTGATGTTTCATCCAGAGGCGGAGCAGGATGGCGGCAAGCAGGCCCTGGCTTAGCAGGATGATTCCGGTCAGTCCCGCAAGGGTGCCACAGAAGAGCAGGGCGGTCACGATGGCCAGGACGAAATGCAGGATGCGGGCATGGTCCACAAACGGCCCCGCTTTGCCGCCTTCGCGGCGCGCGTAGGGGAGCGAGACGGCCAGGAGGACCTGGGCACTGCGGGAGATGATGAAGGGAAGGATGACAAGGATCCACTGGTTCAGGGCTGCCAGATGGGCGAGGGCCGCGGCTTTCAGGAGCAGGTCGCCGACGATGGCCATGACCCCGAAGGCACCCATGTGCGGATCCTTCATGATCTCCAGCCGACGTTCCCTGGTGCGTCCGGCGCCCAAGGCGTCAGCGACATCGGCCAGCCCGTCCACATGCAGTCCGCGGGTGAGCCACACAACCGCGATCATGGCGACCGTTCCCGATCCACCTGCCCATCCACTGAGGCTGGCACCATAGAGGATCCCGGCGGTGATGGCGCCAATCAGCAGGCCGACCGCCGGGAAATAGGGCAGGGCCGCTGCCAGGCTGATGGAATCGGTTCCCGGGACAGGGAGGCAGGTCAAGGTTCGTAGCGCGGTGATCAGTGGGCGCATGGAGTATGGTATCGACCGGATAATGGACTTAAAATTCACGCGAAAATAGGTAACACTTTCAATAGAAGGTTTAAAGGTAAAACCGTACGGGGCAGACGTCTGTCGACATGGGGGGAGATGGGACATCCTGCTCAAAACAAAAATGAAATTGACAGTAATGATGGCATTGCATACATTGTATTACACAAGAATACATGAGGAGATGACATGAGTATTGCTGTATCAATTCGATTGCCTGATGGTCTGGTCAATGAACTGACCCATATTGCGGATGAAACGGAAAGGCCCCGCTCCTTCCATATTCAAAGGGCATTGGAATCCTACATTGCTGACTTTGCCGATGTGCAAATTGCCCTTGATCGGCTACGCGATCAAAAGGATGCGGTTGTGTCCGGCCACGAATTGAGGAAATCCCTTGGCCTTTGAAATCACCTACAAGAAGAGTGTGTCGAAAGATCTCGCGAGTCTCGGCAAGGCCGAAGCTAGGCGGATACTCGACAAGATTGAGAAGGATCTCGCCTCGCGCGCAGATTCATATCCTGTTTTGAAAGGCCAGTTTGCCGGGTTGAGAAAATTTCGCGTCGGTGATTACCGTGTCATTTATGCCATCTTGGGAACACAAGTCCTTGTCCTGCGAATTGGCCACCGACGGGAAATCTATGAAAAATGATCGAACCAGAAAGTCCAGGTTGCCTCGCGTTCCGCTCGGAACCTGACTTTCGCCGTTCGCTGGGGAGTTAAATGATTATGAAAAAAATCGCGGGATACTTGATTGCGGCGCAAATCCTCACTGTCCTCTGGATATTGATCTGTCCGAGGTATGCACAAACAGGAGAGACCGAAACGCGGAAGACGGAAGTTGTAAGCGAACAGTCAGGATGGACTCAAGCTGGTGATGGCCCCAGAATCACGAGCTATCGTAAAAAGCTGATTGTCACTGGTTACTTCCTCCATCCCGATCCGGTTTACTTTGGTGGAGGGATCCTCGTCATATATGGTTTGATCGTCTCGTTATATCTTTGGAACAACGAGAGAAGTAAAACAGCGAACCAAGTGCCGGATACGGTTCGCAAGCTCGACGATCCTCAGCGCTGAACGATTGGACATCGTAGAATAGAATATCATGGCCAGATTGATTGCACAGTTCATTGACAACGGCATCATGCTGGTGGCTTCAGCCGTATTGCTAGACTACTATTTCAAGCCTTTCGTTGAGCGGATGTAACGGATCCCTCTTAGAAAAATGAAGATCATCCTGGGCATATTGACGGTACTGGTATCCGGCGGCATCGCTGCAGCCAGTACGGGAAAGGTTTGCGTTGCGGCCATCCAATGCCCCTCGGCCATGGGAAGGACGGCTGACAACCTCAAAAACATCACCAATCTCGTCAGGCAGGCGGCCTCACAGGGTGCCAAGATTATTGTCCTGCCGGAGTGTGCCGTCCAAGGCTACCTCGACCCGACAACCTGGACCAGTTGGTCATCTTCAGGCCCCGGGGCAACGGATGTGAGTAAGGTTGCCGAGACGGTGCCCGGCCCCTCGACTCTGAGGCTTTCCAGCCTGGCGCAGGAATTACGGATCTACCTTTGTGCCGGCCTCATAGAATCCTCCAGCAACGCGTTCTACAATTCGCAGGTTCTCCTAAACCCTCAGGGGGCGATCATTGCCCATCACCGGAAGAAAATCCTGTGGACGCCGGGTGACTCGACCTGGTGTACGGCGGGTGATTTGCCGGTCCAGATCGTGGAGACCGAATACGGCAGGATCGGGCTTATGATCTGTTACGATTTTCATGTACTGCCTCCGTTGTTGGCTAAGGGTGGCGCCGATATCGTTCTTTATTCCGTGGGATGGTATGGGCCGAACGAGGAGTCCTGGTTTGGGAAATCTTTTCCGGAGAAGGCGGTAATCCCGTATGGATTTGACGTTGTGGCGGCCAACTGGACCAGTCCGACAGTGGACGAGGAATGGCCTGGCCGGGGCCATAGCTGCATCATCACCCCCCGAGGGAACGTTCTTTCCATGTCGCGGGCAGTGTTCGGGAATGCCATCGTGTACGGGAATCTGGAGATCAGGAGGCGGCGGGTGCAGGAGTCTGGTCGATGAGCCAAGAGTCCGCCGTCCGCCTTCGCCCTGAGTACAGGGACTACGGCGTGACAACCTTTGCTCTTGCTGCGCTGCGAGCAAAGGTTGGTGGAGGCGGGGAGAATCGAACTCCCGTCCGTACTGGAGTCACCACAGCTTCTACGTGCGTATCCGATCTTTTAATCTCGTTACAGCGGCTGCCGACCGTCAGGCCACCTCTGTAACCAGTGTCCACGTTAAGTTTCGCCCCGGGGCCCGGTCACCCAACCTCAGGACTACCCTGCTATTGTCGCCTCACTCCGCCTAGCAGGTGTTGGCGGGGAGACGTCGCAGTCAATTAAGCCGCGAGAGCGTACTCAGTGTTCGCTTTTATGTTTTTTCCGGAAGTGTTTAACGAGGCCAACCGGAGTCCTCGGCACGCCACTGAGGCTTCAACCAACACGTCGAAACCAGTCGCCCCCAAAGACGACTTCAAATAGGATACCATAATCCCAGCCGGGTTCAACACATACCCGAGGACAATTAATTGCGCTTGAGTCGGTCGGTGGGGGATTTCATAATCGTCGGATCTATGACAGAGCAGGACATTCCATGACGACTCAGGATTCAGCCAGACTTGATTCGGTATTCGAGGCCCTTCAGAAATCGGAATTTCGACAGAAATTCAGGCTGGGGAGGAAGGATTTCCTGGCGTTGAAGTCCGGCGGGGTTCCGGTCGCGTTGCGGCATGCCGCCGCCTTTATCGAAGAACGCCTGGCCCCCGCCAATCCCGCCAAGGATGGGATGCAGACCCCTATGAAGGGGCATCCCGTGTTTGTTGCCCAGCACGCCACGGCCACCTGCTGCCGGCGCTGCCTCCTGAGCTGGCATCAGATCGAGTCGGGGCGCCCCCTGGCCCAGGGGGAAAAGGACTATGTGCTTTCCGTCCTCAAGCGCTGGCTTGAGGCGGAGTTGGAGAAGAACCGCGCGCCGGATGACCCCGACCAGATGACGCTGCTGGATATCTGATCACGGCTCCAGGCAGCCTTTCAGGGTTGGCAGGCCCGGG
The DNA here is from genome assembly GCA_011391785.1 of Verrucomicrobiota bacterium. GTDB lineage: Bacteria > Verrucomicrobiota > Kiritimatiellia > CAIKKV01 > CAITUY01 > JAABPW01. Next base: position 48,080 of record JAABPW010000325.1, on the reverse strand, counting down.
ACATGGTTGAGCGCGTGGCGGAGTTGCCGGACGCCGGAGGGGATGTGCTTCAGGAAGTAAGCGGTGGCGGGGCTGGCCCCAAGCCGGCCGAAGGCGCCCAGGGCCTGGGCGAGCCGTTCCGCCGCGGCCACCCAGAAAAGCGATTGCGTGGATTTGCCGTCCGGCACGATTCCCAGATAATAGTCGAGCAATTCCGAGCGGATATCGTCCGGCAGGTTCACATAGGGATCACACAGGAGCGAGGCCAGGTCATAGGCCGCCGTCCCTAGTCGCATACCCTGGAAGTCGATCAGGAAAATCTCGCCCTTTTTCACCAGGACATTGCTGGACTGGAGATCGCGATGAATGATCACCCGGGGCGCCCGTATCTGCACCGGAATCAGGCGGGCGAGTTCCTGCCGGATCAGGGCCAGCTTCCCGGTCTCCACTCCAAGATGCCGGCTCAGGAACTGCTCGCAGAAGAGATTTTGTTCCCACTCGTAAAGGTGGCGGGTGAAGGGCATGGAGAGTTCGATCGGGCGGTGCCGGGCTGCCTGGGTGGCCTGGCCGTGAAGGCGGGCCACGGTATCGAGCGTTTGCCGGTAGAGCGCAAGGCAGGATTTGCGGGACAGGGCCGGGACCAGCTGCTCCAGGCTGTCGGCGCCGACATCCTCCATGACGCAGATGTGGTCATCCGGCCGGTCGAGGAGAACGCCGGGAACCTTGACCCCGTTCCGTGTCAGGAAGCGGGCGTGGCTGCAATAGAGGGCATTTTCGGGCCGTTCCAGGGTGTAGCGCACCAGGATGGCGCTATTCCGGGCGGTGGAAAGGCGGGTGAAGGTGCGGGCGGATCCGCGTGGGGGCAGGGGCATGACGGTGGTCGATTCAGGCTCCCATTCCAGCTCGCGCAGAATTCCAGTTACTTCCGGGTCCTGCAGCTGGTCCGCCCTTACTGCCATGTAGGAGACTGGCCCCCGCACCGTGACGTTATCGGCAATAATGGCATTCTCGATCCGGGCGGTTGGTCCGACGGTGACATTGTCCCACAACACGCTATGGTCAATGGAGGCGGACGGCGAGACGGTGGTTCCGGCGCCCTTGGCCACCATGCGGCCGTCCCCGGGCCGGTGATGTTTCCAGCGGGGATGATCCAGCATTTCCCGGTGCGTGGCCAGATAGGCTTCCGCCTTTCCGATATCGGCCCAATACGCGTTCGGTACAATGACACCGGCGATTTTCTCGCCTGCGTTCAGTGCGTTTTCATAAGCGTCGATAATGGAGGCGAAGCCCGATGGGGGAAGGTGGTTCAGGATCCGGGGGGAGAGCAGTTGGAGTCCGCAGAAGGTCGCGGTGCCCTCTGTGCCGGAAAGGGGGCTTTTGAACACGGTTACCAGCCCATCGCGGTGCTCGACGGTTCGCGGTCCGCGCTCAGGGTGCAACCATAACGTTGATATGGGGTTATGACGTTCGTTGGCTTCCAGAAGGGGGCGGCAGGGGAGATCGGCGAGGACGTCCGCGTTCAGCATCCAGAACGGGTCTTCATCGAGGAACCAGCGTGCCTTTGGCAGGACGCCGCCGGTTCCCAGGATTTCGGGCTCGAAGGAAAGCTGGCAATGGAGCCCCTTGACGGGATTGGTCCGGAGATAGTCCAGGATCTGGCCGGCATGATAGTGGACATTGACCAGCACTTCGCGCACCCCCCAGCGCTGGAGCAGTTCAAGGGTGTGACCCAGTACCGGCTTTCCCCAGAGCGGAAAAAGGGGCTTGGGCTTAATCTGGGTGAGCGGAAGGAGGCGCGCTCCGTATCCGGCTGCCAGCACAATTGCTTTTCGAGGGTGTTTCACCGTGAAAGCTTTAGCACAGAGCGCTCCCGGCATGAAGGATGAAAATATTACCTTTTTGACAGGGGGGCAGGGAGAGGGTACTATTCCGATTACCTGAAGGGGGTGGTGGATTATGATAGTTGGTATTATTGTTGCGGCGGGAAAAAGTGAGCGGATGGGAGCGGACATCGACAAGGCTTTCCTGTCACTCGGGACCAAGCCGGTTCTGGCGTATTCATTGCTTGCTTTCGAGAAGTGTCCTCTCATCGATGGCGTGATCCTGGTGGTCCGGAAGGATCGCCTGGATTCGGCGCGCGGGCTGGTTCAGATGTTCGGGTGTTCCAAGGTCCGTAAAGTGATTGCCGGAGGCGCCTCGCGGCAGGCCTCGGTGATGAACGGACTGGCCGAGCTTGGCGATGACGTCAAAATCGTGGCGATTCATGACGGGGCCAGGCCCTGCGTGACTCCGGCCGTGATCGAGGCCACCATCCTGTCGGCCAAACGCACCGGATCCGGTGTCGCGGCAGTGAAGGTGACTGATACCGTCAAGTCGGTGGACCGCGGGACGATGGTTTCGGCAACCGTGGATCGCGCGAAACTGTGGACGGTCCAGACGCCGCAAACCTTCCGGACGGACTGGCTGATGAAAGCTTATGGACAGACGGGAAAGAAAAAGCTAACAGTAACGGATGACGCCTCGGCGGTTGAGGCGGTCGGGGAGCCTGTTCATCTTGTCCCGGCACCCGGCACAAACATCAAAATTACGACTCCAGGGGATCTTGCCCTCGCGGCGATGATTCTGAAGGTATAGCTCAGTATGGCGAATGTGCGATATGCGGTGATGGGGGATATCCACGGGAACTGGGAGGCGCTGTCTGCCGTGCTTGAGGACGCCCAGGCCAATGGGGTGACGAATTTTACCTGCGTCGGCGACATGGTTGGCTACAATGCCAATCCCGCCGAATGCCTGCGGAAGATCCGGGAACTGAACGCGATCTGTGTCCGGGGCAATCACGACCATTATTGCTCCCATGATGACTGCATCCGCGATTTCCACCCCCTGGCCGCCAATGTGGTGGATTGGACCCGCAACCAGTTGACGGATGAGGAGCTGGCGTTTCTCAAGCAGTTGAAGCTGGTCCGGGTCGTAAGCAGCTTCACGCTGGTTCACAGCACGCTCGATATGCCTGAAAAATGGGGCTATGTCTTTGATGAGCTGGAGGCCGAATCCAATTTCAACTACCAGTCTACCACGGTTTGTTTCTACGGGCACACCCACCAGCCGGTTGTTTTCGAAAAGGCCGGCTATGTCCGCCGGATCAATGGCGGCGGCAAGTTTCCTGTGACGCTCGGCAAGAAGTATTTTGTGAACGTCGGGAGCGTTGGTCAGCCGCGTGATGGCGACAATCGTTCTTCCTACGCCATCTATGACACCACGTCCCGCGAGATCGAGTTGCGGCGTGTGGACTACGATATTGCCGGGGCCCAGAAGAAAATTGTTTCCGCCGGGTTGCCCGAGCGCCTGGCCATCCGCCTGCGGCTGGGGGTCTAGTGTCCGATGCCGGGGGGAGCCGTGTGACGATATCAGGAGGATCCGTAATGAGCATGATAGTCCGCTGTATGGCGCTGGTGCTGGTGTTATTGGCTTGTGGTGCCTGCATGAAGCAGGAACCGGTGAAGTACTATGTCATCCACGGGGCTGGCGGGGTGGGGACGGCGATCACGGATTCGGACGCAGACAAGCTGAGGGCGACGCTGGATGCCTTCGCCGCCCGGTATAAGTTGGCGAAAGTCAAATCCGGTGAGCTCAATATTATCCGACTCTATCAGGCGTCAGCCAATTATCAGATCGGGTTCTTTGCCAAGCGGACCCAGAACCGTATTGCTGTTTATGCCAATCCACTGACCCCGGGCGAGAGCCGGGAAGAGTCGTACAAGGCATTCCGGCAAAATCTGGCCACTGTCCTGTCCCAGGCATTTCCCGGTCGTGTTACCATCGAAGTTCGAAAATAACATAAAGAGAGGTTAGCATGCATGTCCTGCACGTGATTGCGAATCCCAAGCCTGCCGCCGAGGCGAATTCCAAGGCGCTCAGCGCCTCGTTTTTCCAGGCCCTCAAGGCGAAACAGCCCGGGGTTTCCGTGACTGAACTGGATCTCTATGCGAATCCCCCGCCTTTTTATGATTATTCAACCTACCGTCATTACTGGTATCCGGTGTTCGATGCGGGGTACAAGCCGACCGACCAGGAAAAGGCGGCTGTCAAGTATGCCCAGAAACAGTGCGAGCTGTTCAAGCAGGCGGATGTGCTGGTGATAACGACCCCCATGTGGAACTTCGGCATGCCGGCGATCCTGAAGGCGTGGTTTGACCAGGTTCTTATGCCGAACGTGACCTTCTCGATCGGTGGGGAGGGCGTTAAAGCGCTCCACAAGATCCGCAAGGTCGTCGTGCTGGCTTCATCCGGCGGGACTTACGAGCCCGGTGACCTGCGTGACGGAATCCGGAATGGCATCAAGGCCGCCGTGGGATTTGTCGGGATCAAGGATGTCGAGGTAGCCTGGGCGCAGGGGCAGAATCCGTTTTTCTTCCAGGATCATGCCGAACGCAAGGCCAAGGCGGTTGTCGAAGCCGCTGCGCTGGGGACCAAGACCGCGGGAGACTGATCTCGTTTTGCATCCTTGACGCCGCGGGTTATCCGCCTGTTTAATGGCCGGCTATGAGTAGCCATCATAAATCTGCCGGCATTGTGGGTCTGGCCGTGATGGGATCCCGGATTCTGGGTCTTGTTCGCGAGCAGGTCTTTGCCGCCATGTTTGGCGCAGGGAAATACCTCGACGCGTTCCTGGCGGCATTCCAGATTCCCAACTTGCTTCGCGATTTGTTTGCGGAAGGCGCTTTATCCACGGCCTTTACGACCACCTTCGCCAAGACGCTGGAGAAGGAGGGCGAACCCCCCGCCTGGCGGCTGGCCAGCCTCCTGTTCAGTGCCATGATCCTGATCATGGGGGTGATTTGCGTCGTGGGTATCGCCGCCAGCCCGCTTCTGGTCCAGATCACGAACTTCGGGTTTCATGGCGTGCCGGGGAAATTCGAGCTGACGGTGAAGCTGACCCGTATCCTTTTCCCCTTCATCATGTTTGTGTCGCTGGCGGCGGTGGTGATGGGGATCCTCAATGCCCGGTTTGTGTTCGGGCTCCCGGCCTCGGCTTCTACGATCTTCAACCTGGTCTCGGTGACTAGTGGGGTCCTGCTGGCCTATGCGTTCGACCCCCAGGACAACTGGCGGCATCCCGACTTTTCCGAGCGGGCGTTGTATGGACTGACGCTCGGGGTCCTGCTGGGAGGATTGGCCCAATTGGCCGTCCAGATTCCGTCGTTGTGGAAGCTTGGATATCGGTTCCACTGGAAACTCGATTTTTCCGATCCGCGCCTGCGCATGGTCTGGGCCCTCGCCTGGCCCAGCATGATCGCCGGCGCCGCCGTGCAGGTGAATGTCCTCATCAACGGGATATTCGCCTCGGAAATCAACGGGGCGCGCGGCTGGTTGAACTGCGCCTTCCGGCTCATGCAGTTTCCCATCGGGGTGTTCGGCGTTGCCATTGCCACCGTCACGCTTCCTGCGGTTGCGAGGTTGCATGCCCGCTCGGACATGAAGGCCGTCGGAAAAACTATCGAGGATGCTCTGCGTCTCGCGTTTTTCCTGACTATTCCGGCCACGGTGGGGCTGGTGGTCCTGGCGCCGGATATCATCAGGGTCATCTACGAACACGGGAAATTCAATTCGGGTGACACCCTGTTGACGGCCAATGCCCTGCGCGCCTATTCCATCGGGTTAGCCGGTTACGCCGCGATCAAGGTTGTGACGCCCTGCTTCTATGCCCTCGACCGGCGTCGGACGCCCCTCATGGTCAGTTTGGCGGGGATCGGCCTGAACCTCGTGATGAACTTCACCCTGGTTAAGTATTTTCATATGGGCCATGTCGGGCTGGCGGCCACCACCGGATGTTTGGCCCTCGTCAATTCCATTCAATTGGCGATGTATTTGCGGCGGGATGTCGACTATGGCGATTGGGGGCGCTGGTTCCGGTATGCTTTGGCGATCGGCATCCCCGCCCTGGCCTGCGGTGTCTCGGTCTGGTTCCTGAAGCATTGGCTGGCGGGATTCGGGCAGGGACTTGTCATGCTGATCACCGCCCTGCTGATCGAGATCGGGGTGGGCGCCTGTGTTTATTTCGGAATGAGCTGGCTTTTTCATGTCCATGAAACCCGCACGGTGGTCGGTATCCTCCACCGGAAATTCATAAAACGCGCATGAAACCCCTGATTCACAGCCTGTCCCGACTTGAATTGGAGACCGAATGCCAGGCGCTTGGACTGCCGTCCTACCGGGCTGGCCAGATCTGGGCGTGGTTGTATGCCCGGCGGGTGGCGGACTGGGCGGAGATGAAGAACCTGCCCGCCGCGTTGAGGGCGGGCCTGGCATCGAAATTCGATCTCGCGGGTGTGGCTCCCCTCAAAACCGAAGGGGACCCTGTCGGGACACGGAAGATCCTGGCAGGGTTGCGGGATGGCGAGTGCGTGGAGGAAGTGCTCATTCCGGCCCGTGACCGGAAAACCGTTTGCGTGTCAAGCCAGGTGGGCTGCCGGTTCGCCTGTGTTTTCTGCGCCAGCGGGAAGGGGGGCTATGTCCGGAACCTGGAGACCGGTGAGATTATCGGGCAGCTCCTGCTGGCCTGGCGGGAATACGGGGACCGCCCGTCGAATATCGTCTTCATGGGGATGGGGGAGCCTTTTGACAATTACGACGCCGTTCTCAAGGCGGTCAGGATCATCAACGACGCGGAAGGTCTCAACATCGGGGCCCGTCATATCACGATCAGCACCAGCGGTGTCGTGCCTGGCATTGCGCGACTGGCCGATGAGGGGATTCAGGTCGAGCTTTCCGTGTCGCTTCATGCGCCGGACAATCCACTGCGCAGCAAGCTGATGCCGGTGAACCGCAAATATCCCCTGGAAGCGCTCATGGCGGCCTGCACCCGCTATGCGGCCGCCACGCGCCGGATTATCACCTTTGAGTACACGCTGATCCGCGGGGTGAATGACACCCGGCAGCACGCCGCCGCCCTGGCCAGCCTGTTGCGCTCCATTCCCGGGCGGGTGAATCTCATCCCCCTGAGCCCGGTTGACGGATTTGAGGGACAGGCTCCCGATCCCGGTACGGCACCCCTTTTCATCGAGGTGCTCGGCCGTGCCGGAATCAATGCCACGACACGGATTTCCAAGGGGACAAACATCGATGCCGCCTGCGGACAGTTGCGGTTGAGAAGCCGGAAGACATTATGAAAATTACTGCACAGACGAGTTCACGGGCGGTGGCGGCGGGAATCATAGCCCAATGGATGGAAACGGGCGATTTTCCGGACCGCATGATGAACCGGGTGCTCGCCAACCGCGGGTTTGTGATGGAGGTCGCCTACGGGGTGGTCAAGTGGAAGCGCGAACTGGAGTGGGTGCTGAAACAGTGCATGAAATCGCTGCCCGCCATTCCGCTCCGGGCGCACCTGATGGTCGGCCTGTACCAATGCCTGCACATGGACACGGTCGAAGCCTATGCGGCGGTGAATGAGACGGCGGAGGCGGTCAAGGCGGAGTTCGGGCAGGCGGAAGTCAATTTTTGCAATGGCGTGCTCCGGCGGGTGTTGCGCGAGAAACCGCTTGTCATTCAGGCCTTGAAGGGCCAGCCGCCGGGCGTCCGACTGTCGCATCCTGAAACCCTGGTCCGGCGTTGGACGCAGGTGTACGGCGAGGCGGATACCGATGCCTTGTGCGAGTGGAACAACACCCGGGCCTCGGTGACCCTGCGGCTGAACACCCAGCGCATTGAAATGGCTGATTTCAGGGACCGGCTGGCCTCCGTGGGCATCAAGGTGGAGCCGCACCCCTTTGATCCCGCCCGTTTCTGCAATCTGGCGCGCGGCGTCAATGTGGAGGATGTCCTCGGGTTCGAGGATGGCTGGTTCATGGTGCAGGATCCCTCCACGATCATGGCGGTGGACCTGCTTGATCCGAAACGGCAGGAACGCATTCTGGATGCGTGTGCCGCGCCAGGGGGGAAGACGGTGGCCATCGCCGAGAAAATGGGGAGCGGCGAGACCCTGACCGCGATGGATGTCCATGCCGACCGGATGGGGTTCCTGAATGAAAACCTGAAGCGGATGGGGCTGGAGGGGGTGTGCGTGATTGAAGGCGACATGACCCGCTGCCGGCCCGGGGCTGAAGGGATACCCGAGTTGGCCGGGTTACTGTTTGACGGCATCCTGCTGGATGTACCCTGCATGAACACCGGTGTTTTGCGGCGCCGGGCTGACGCGCGCTGGCGTTTCTCCGATGAGCGCCTTGCCCGGGTCTGCGAGACCCAGCGGATGATTTTGGATGGCGCGGCCACGCGGGTCCGCATCGGGGGACGCATTGTCTACAGCACCTGCAGCCTTGAAATCGAGGAGGATGAGGCGCTGGTTTCCGCCTGGCTTACGGCTCATCCCAACTTCATGAAGGTTTCCGAACGCAAGCTTTTCCCGCCCCGTGACAAGGTTGACGGCGCCTTCGCCACCCTATTGAAACGAACGGCCTGATGGAAATTGCATGTGAAATGAAGAGCGGAATCGACAGGAGATACAAATGAGAAAAATATTGTGCATGTTAATGGTTGTTGCCGGTTTTTGCGCCTGCGCCCAGGCTGAGTCCTTTGTCGTGACCAAGGACGGGAAAGGGCTGTGGGTGTGGAGTACGCGCAAGGACAACGATAAGATCCTGTACATCGACAAGGAAACAGGGGACGAGAAGAGCTTTCCCGCCGGCGACGTGGAAGCGGTTATTCCAAAGATGAAGCCGGGAACGCCGTATCCGCTCGAGCAGGTCAACGGGTATGTGAGCAGTCTCAAGGCGTTGGAGAAGAAGCACCAGAGACTGAAGCGGATTCTCACCCAGCTTCTCCAGGAATGGGAGTCGTTCCTGAAGGAGGACCCCGGTTTGGAGAAGGCAATTGACGACGAGGCAAAGACCTTCAAGGCGAGCGACAAGCTGACCAAGGCCTACAAGGGCGCCGTGATGAACCTGGGCATGCTTAAATACAAGGATGCGCAGGGGAAGTATGCGGCGAAAATCGATACGTTGGTCCAGGATGCAAAGAAGGATTATTACGAGGCCGGTTTTGCACGCCTTGAAGCCTTGTCGGCCACCAACAAAATCAATTTGGTCGATTTCATCGAAACCAAGGAACTGGTTGTCGCCCTCTCGGAGTTTTGCGACGCGCCGCACAAGGAGAAGGCTGGCAAGTGCCTGGAGAAGGCGCGGCAGATTGCGCTCCGCTCAAATACCCGCCTGGCGCTTGACGGGTTTGCGACCGCCCGGACCGTTAACGCGTATCTTTCCAGCCTTGACCTGCTGCATCGGTCCCGGGTTGTGCTTGCCGCCGAGGAAATCCAGCAGAAGGCCATCGATACCATGATGAGTGGCCTGGCGCGCGATGCTGGCAGGGTCCTGCCGGCATACAAGTTCGACTACAAGGGTTACCCGCTGACAGCGAACGACAGGGCCTTGCTGAATAAATACCAGAATTACAGTTCGAGGGTCTCCTTTTCATCCGAGCGCGATGAGCAGTGCCTGGTGTTTCCGCTCAAGCAGCCTGAGCGAATAAGACTGAACAGTTCCTATACCCTGCCGCTGCGGCTCGTGTTCAACCGTCTCCAGCCGCCAAACCGGAAATACAGCATATGGGTTTATATTCCCGCGGCCGAGGACGGGGGGGGGCCGTATATCCGGTCCGTTCCGCTGGAAAACGTTTCCATCACGAATGGCCATGCAGAGGCCACGTTTACCTTTAAATTCGAGCAGGACAAGGATGACTTCATTCCCGGCGCGGCGGAGGATGGCAAGGTTTATGTCTACCTTGCGCTGGAGGGGTTGGTGGCCTCGGAAGGCCGGGAGGCGCGGGTGCTGCCCCTTAGCTGTGCCTGCAGACTCGGGATGTGAATCCGGGGTGGGTTTTGGTTGTGCAGATCGGGTGGCTTATGATAAAAAACGACCCTTTGTGATTGAGTGTGAACTGGTACCAGAAGCAACAAGCAGGGACAGAGCGAAGGGAATACCGGCATGAAGGATATTGCTGTTACTGACGTTCGGAACTTTGTTTTGATGGGACATACGGCAAGCGGCAAGACAACGCTCGCTGACGCGATGCTTTACAAGATGGGCATCAATGACCGTCTCGGGTCAGTCGATCAGGGCACCAGCCTGGGCGACTATACCGACGAGGAGAAGTCGCGCAAGACAACGATCTATGCCAAGTCCTTTTGTGGAATGTACAAGAGTGCAGACGGCCACAACATGGACATCGTGTTCAGCGACACGCCCGGCTATGCCGATTTCTTCGGGCAGGTCATCCAGGCCAGCCGCATTGCCGGCGCGGCCCTGATCACGGTTGATGCGCATGCCGGTATCCAGGTCGGCACCATGAAGGCCTGGAAACAGGCGTCGTTGCTCGACATTCCCCGTGCCATCGTGGTCACCGGACTGGATCGCGAGAATTCGCCCTTCGAGAAGGTCATGGCTGAAATCCAGGCCACATGGGGCGACCGGTGTATCCCCGTGCTGATGCCGCTTCCCGATAACAGCGCCGTGGTGGACGTGCTGGCGGCGACGGATGTTCCCGCTTCGATCAGCGAGGCGCTCAAGGCGGCCAAGGGCGCCTTGGTTGAAATGGCGGCAGAGACGGATGACACGTTGATCGAGAAATATCTGGCGGGTCAGCCGCTGACGGCGCGCGAGATCGCCGATGGGCTGCGCCATGCGGTGTTCGATCGCAAGCTGGTCCCCGTTTTCGCCTGCATGGCGCTCAAGAACGTCGGCGTGGGTGAGCTCCTCGACGGCATTGCCCGGTTCTTTCCCTCTCCGGCGGATCGTCCGATGAAAGACTCGGCTGGCAAGCCGATCGACACCTCCCCCTCGGCGCCTTTCGTGGGGTATGTGTGGCGCACGGTCAATGATCCCTTTATCGGGCACATGAGTTTCGTTTATGTCTGCGGCGGCACCCTGAAGGCGGATACCGAGGTGCTGAACGTCAACAAGGAACAGAAGGAGCGGATTGTCCAGTTTGTCGCCCTGAACGGCAAGAAGCAGCTTCCAATCACGGAGGCAGAGGCCGGCGACATCGTGGCGATTGCCAAGCTCAAGGTTACGACGTTGGGGGATTCCCTGTGCCAGAACGGAGCCAAGGTGTCGTTTGAGCCCTTCTCCTTCCCGAATCCGGTTATGTGGACCGCGGTTTCGGCCAAGACCCAGGGGGATGAGGACAAGATCGGGACGGCCCTGCACAAGCTTGCCGAGGACGATCCAACCATCCATGTGGAACGTCATCCCGACACCCATGAGACCATTTTGTCCGGGATGGGCGACACGCATTTGTCGGTGGCCGTGGAACGGATGAAGAAGCGCAACAGCGTGGACGTGATCCTGAGCACCCCGAAGATCGCCTATACGGAGACCATCACCGGGCGGGCCGAGGGCCATTACAAGCACAAGAAGCAGTCCGGTGGCCGCGGCCAGTACGGGGAGGTTTACCTCAAGGTCGAGCCCCTGATGGAAGGGGATGACGAGTGGTTTGCCAATGCCCTGGTGGGCGGGGCCATTCCGCATAACTTCGTGCCTGCAGTCCAGAAGGGCGTGGTTGAGGGAATGTCCAAGGGAGCCTTGGCGGGGTCACCCATGGTGAAGGTCAAGTCCACCGTCTATGACGGTTCCTACCATGATGTCGATTCCTCTGAAATTGCCTTCAAGATTGCCGGGAGCCGGTCCTTCCGGGACGCGGTCAGCAAGGCCAAGCCTGTCCTGCTGGAGCCGATCATGTCGGTCAGGATTACCATACCCGAGCAGTTCATGGGTGATGTCAACGGCGATATGAGCCATAGGCGCGGACGGATCGTGGGAATGGAGTCAGCCGACGGCATGCAGGTGATTACCGCCGATATTCCCCAGGCGGAACTGTTCACGTATTGTGCCGAGTTGCGCAGCATGACGGGCGGGCGGGGATCCTTCGAGATGTCCTTTGCCCGGTATGATGTCGTGCCCAGCAATGTGGCCCAGAAGATTATTGCAGCCGCGGCGAAGGTGAAGGAGGAGGATCAGGACTAGGCCTGGCTGGTGAATCCGCTTGTTTCATCGTTGGCCCGCTGCGGGCTTTGTCCCCGTGAATGCGGTGTGAACCGCCAGCAGGGGAAGCGCGGCTGGTGCGGGGCGGGCGGAGTAACCGAAGTCTATCGCTACGGGGCGCATCATGGTGAAGAGCCGCCGGTTTCAGGGACACGGGGATCCGGGACGGTTTTTTTCAGCCGGTGCACGCTGAAATGTCTTTACTGCCAGAATTATCCCTGGAGTCAGGAGGGGCAGGGGCGTGAAGTGGATGAGATTGGTTTGGCCGCCATCCTGAAGTCGCTGGCTGTTGAAGGGTGCCATAATTGGAATTTTGTGAGTCCGACACCCTGGCTGCCATGGATCCATGCGGCCTGGGAATGTGTTGTGAAAGATGGACACGCTCTGCCAATTGTGTATAACACGAGCGGTTTTGAACGGGTGGAGGTGCTTCGGGCGCTGGACGGCTGGGTCAATGTGTACCTGACCGATCTGCGATATTCGGAGCCGGATTCGGCAAAAGAAGGCTCTCGGGCCGCGGATTATGTGGATGTGGCGCGGCGGGCACTCCTGGAAATGTGGCGGCAGACAGGTCCCCTTGAGACAGGCGGGGACGGAGTGGCGCGGCGGGGAACGATCTGCCGGCTTCTGGTCCTGCCCGGGCGTGCCGACGAGGCGGTGGCGAATCTGGAGTGGCTGGCGGAGGCTGTGGGGACGGAAATCCCCGTGAGCGTCATGGCGCAGTATACGCCTGCGTATCAGGCCCTGCAGGCCGCGCCGTGGAACCGGCGTCCGACGGCGGAAGAGTACGGGCGCGTGGTGGAGGCGGTGGAGCGGTTGGGGTTTTCTGAAGGATGGGTGCAGGAGTATGAGACTCCCTCGCCCGACAGTTTGGTGGGATTCAAGATGAGTCCGGTGTGATCCGGCTCGGGAACACTATAGGAAAGGGAGGAATGAGATGAGCGGTCATAGTAAGTGGAAGACAATTCAGCACAAGAAGGGCGCTGCGGATGCCAAGCGCGGTAAGATTTTCAGCAAGATGGCGAAGGAATTGATGGTTGTCGCCAAGGCCGGCGGCGGCAGTCCCGACACCAATTCAGCGTTGCGTACCATGATTACGCGCTGCAAGGCTGTCAGTATGCCCAACGAAAACATTGATCGCGCCATCAAGAAGGGTACCGGCGAGCTGGCGGCCGATATCATGGAAGAAATCACCTATGAGGGGTTCGCCGATGGTGGCGTCGGAGTGGTGGTCAAGGTGTTGACCGACAACAAGAACCGGGCGGCAGCCGAAATTCGTCATCTCTTCAGCAAGATGGCTTCCGGGTTCGCCTCCCAGGGCGCCGTGTCACGCGGATTCAAGCGCCGTGGCCAGATTTTCGTGGATGCCAATTCGGTTGAAGAGGACAAGTTGATGGACATCGTCCTCAACGCAGGCGCCGAGGATATGAGCCGCGATGGCGATCAGTTCGAGATCCTGACCGATCCCAACGCCTTCAATGGCGTCATGGAAGCCCTGGAGAAGGCCGGCATCAAGACGGATGACTCGGAAGTCCGGCTTGTTCCGGAAACCTATGTTCCTGTTAGTGACAAGTCCGTGGCCAAGTCCGTGATGAAGTTCGTTGAGGCCCTCGAGGACAACGACGACGTGCAGAACGTCTACAACAACATGGACATGGATGACGCCGTGCTGGCGGAGCTCGAGAAGGACTAGGCCGGACCATGCGGGTGCTGGGGATAGACACGTCGCTGCGCTCATCAGGCGTGGCGGTGGTTGAGTCCCTGGCAGGTCGCAACACGGCTCTGGAATACGGGCGGATCCATAATCCGGACAAATTGCCGCTGTCAGAGTGTCTGCGGCGGATCGACGGCGGAATCCGGGAGATTATCGGCCGGACCAAGCCGGATCTGGCGGCGATCGAGGATATCTTTTTCGCCAAGAATGCCCGCACCTCCCTGGTTCTCGGCGAAGCCCGCGGGGTGGTGATTGCCGCCTGCGCCGCATCGGGGATTCCTGTTTATCAATACGAGCCGCGTCGCGTGAAAAAAGCCATTGCCGGAAATGGCGCTGCCGATAAGCTGCAGGTCCGCAGGATGATCATGGTGCTTCTGGGACTCAAGGATGAGCCCCAGGAGGACGCCGGCGACGCCCTGGCTATTGCTCTCTGCCACATCAACAGCCGGTCTCCGGTTGCCGAACTGAACCCTCAGCCCATTTGAGTCCTCAACCCCAAGCCCTGTCACGCTTATGATAACATTCCTGGAAGGCATCATTGAAGACAAGAAGCCCACCCATCTGGTGTTGAATGTCGGCGGGGTGGGGTACGAGGTCGTTATCCCGCTGAGCAGCTATGACCGCCTGCCCGGAGTGGGTGAAAAGGCCCGGGTTCTCACCCACGACCATATCCGCGAGGATGATCACCAGTTGTTCGGGTTCATGACCGATGATGAGCGGCGGGTCTTCACCTTGCTGCTCGGGGTTTCCGGGATCGGTCCGAAAACCGCACTGTCGGCGTTGAGCGGCATGACTGTGCGTGAGCTCAAGGTGGCGATCAAGGATGCCGATATCAAGCGCCTCAGTTCCATTTCCGGCATCGGCAAGAAAACCGCCGAGCGAATGGTGGTGGAGTTGCGCGACAAGTTCAGCGCCGGCGAAATGATGTCCGCCCAGGTAGCGGGCCAGCCTGAAACCGAATCCGACATCAAGCTTCGTGATGCCGTCCTGGCCCTGATTTCCCTCGGTTACAAAAGGGGTGACGCCCAGGAGATGGTTGCCCGCGTCATCAACCTGTCTTCCATGGCGAAGGCGGATGTCGAGGGGATTGTCCGTAAAGCCCTCGCAGGCTAGATCCGTTCTCTGGCACCTGATGAATGTGTTGCCTGAACCCCGCGCCCTGACCCCCGAATTTCAGGGCTGTGTCGCTTTTTCAAGGGCTGCAAGATAATCATAGGCATGCTGGTCGGTGGTGCCGCACATCTCTTCGTTGGGGGTGAGGCGGTTGCAGATGTCCGGCCGGGAGGGCAATCCAAACACCTTGCAACGTCCGTCCTCGGATAATTGGATACACCGCACCCCGGCTTGCTTGCCGTCGGGCATGCCCGGGATGGGGGATGAGATGGATATGTTGACGCAACAGGCCGCGCATCCGACCCGGCACTTCACGATTTCACCGACATGGCGATTTCATAGCCGCGCCGGTGGATGATTTCCGAATTTCCAAAAAGCGTCTTCATCATTTCGGCGTTATGGGCGGCCTTTTTCCCCACCACATAGGCCCGTCCGCCGGACTGAAGGGTCTTATAGGCCGTTTGAATGAAGAAGTCTGAAATCCGGTCGTTGGAATAGTAGGGCGGATTCCCGACAAACAGCGTGAATTCCCCCATATCGGGAGGCGGTCCTTCATCACTGAGGATCACCTTGTATTCCGTCAGCCCATTGGCCAGGCAGTTATGCTCGGTTGCATGAACCGCCCGGGCATGGGAATCCACGAAGCAAACACGGGCCGAGGGCTGGTTCACGGCAAGCGTCAACCCAATGCTTCCGCACCCGCAACCCATGTCGAGGATGGAGTCGCCGGGTTTCGTGAGGGCGACCTCGGCGAGCGCCTGGGCACCCTCATCCACGCGGCGGTGTGCGAATACCCCGGGGTGGGTGACCAGCTGGACGGCTTTGCCGCCCGGCGTCGTCATGGTGAATTCCGCCCGGTAGTCCTTGAGCTTTTTCAACTCCTTCCTTTTTCGGCTGACAAGCAGGGTGGAGGTCTGTTCGGTTCCTCGAATGGAGCAGGCGCCGAAGGATTTCTTCATGTGTTCCGTCAGCCAGGGGATGTCTTCCTCGGCCGCCACCATGAAGGTGCCCTCTTTTTTCAGCGCCAGGTGGCTTTGCTGGAGGAGGTCGAGAATCAGTTCATCCGCCATGCCGCCCGCCGAGAGTTGCAGGCAAACGGCATCAAAGAAGTCACGCTCCGGGATGTCGGGTTCACAGCGGGCAGTGACCGCGGTGAAGGGGTTCCGGGCAAGGTTCCGCTCGATGGCATGGTGGTGGAAGATATCGAGGGAGGAAACCACAACCTCCAGGTTTTCGTGGAAGCGGTTGGCAATCATGCCCAGCGTGCCCGTGCGGTTCCCGAGGATCAGCATCCGGGCCGGGTGGGAGAGCGTGGGTAGCGCATTGATCAAGTGGGCTTCGGTGATGTGAAGGCCCGATCGGGAGACCACGTCAAAGCGGTTTTCAAGAAACGATTCCGAGACGGCCGTTCCGTATCCCGGGGGATCTGTAATGCGTATGATCATGTTCTGGCGATTATACCGGCGGGTTTTCCAGACATCAATTGCGGAATTGTTTTCCTGTATGGCACCGTGTACCTTTCCGGACATGACACATGAACCCGATATTGTCTATGGGCGTCAGCCGGTCTGTGAATTGCTGAAGGCAGGGCGACGCGAAGTGAAACAGCTTTGCATGGCGAATAACGTCCGCCAGTCTGCCGCCTCTATCGTGCAGTTGCTGAAGTTGGCCGAAAAACGTTCGATCACCATCCAGCCGGTGGCGGTGTTCGAGCTGGATCGCATGTGCCGGAGCGGGAACCACCAGGGGGTTGCCATCGTGGTGTCGGATTACGAGTATGTCGAGTTGGAAGCGGTGCTCGAAGGTGCGGGTGAGCGCAAGACCCCGCCGCTACTGCTGTTGGTGGATCATGTCCAGGATCCCCAGAACCTGGGGTCCATGCTGCGCTCGGCGGATGCCGCAGGCGTCAATGGGGTGGTGATTCCGCGTCACCGGGCTGCCTCCGTCACCCCTGCCGTGGTGCGGGCCTCGGCGGGTGCGGCGGAGCACGTCAAGGTGGCACAGGTCGGGAACCTGCACCAGGCGATGCTGGAACTTCAGGAGCAGGGGATCCGCTTGGTGGGGCTGGAAGGCAGCAACTCGGCCATGCCCTACGAGGAAGCTGATCTGACGGGGCCCATCGGGGTGGTGGTGGGCAGCGAGGAGGAGGGGCTGGGCAAGTTGATCCGGGAAACCTGTGATGTCGTCATCCGGTTGCCGATGCGGGGCAGGGTAGGGTCCCTTAATGCCGCCGTTGCCGCCGCCATTGCCCTGTTTGAAGTCCGCCGCCAGCAGTCGAAGTCCGGCTGATCCCCGTCCCCTGACTACTGTCTTCTGACTCCTTCTTCCCGCGTTCCCGTGGGTATTGTGCTTGAGGGACGAATCGGGGGGTGGCATACTCCACCCCCAACTTACTCAGGCGAGGGTTATTCATGAATAGAATTTTGGCCAAGACGCAATTGTCGGACGATGTCTATATGATGCGGCTGGATGCCCCTCATATTGCCCGCGAAAGGCTGCCGGGACAATTTGTCATCCTCCAGCTCGATAATGACTACGGTGAACGCATTCCCCTGACCATTGCGGATGCGGATCCGGCGGAGGGCTCGCTCACGATCATTTTCCAGGCTGTGGGAAAAACCACGCACAATCTGGCCGACAAGGCGGTTGGCGAATCCGTGGTCAGTGTACTGGGGCCGCTGGGACAGCCAACCCATATCGAGAAGTTCGGCACCGTGGTTTGCGTAGGTGGGGGAATCGGGGTCGCCCCGTTGCACCCGATTGTCAAGGGGATGAAACAGGCGGGTAACCGGGTCATCGTTATCGTGGGCGCCCGCAATCGCAAGCTGGTGATCCTGGAGGAGCAGATGCGCGCCCTGGCGGATGAGTTCATCGTCTGCACGGATGACGGCTCGTATGGCCGGAAGGCGCTGGTTACTGAACCCCTCAAGGAAGTGTGCGCCCGGATTCCGAAACCAGAGTTGGCGGTGGCGATCGGGCCGCCGGTCATGATGAAGTTTTGCGCTGAAGCGACCCGCCCGTTCGGGGTGCATACTTTGGTCTCCTTGAATACCATCATGATTGATGGCACGGGGATGTGCGGGGGGTGCCGCGTGACGGTTGGCGGTCAGACCAAGTTTGTCTGCGTGGACGGTCCTGAATTCGATGGGCACAAGGTGGATTTTGACAATATGATGCAGCGGTTGAAGGCCTATCGCAAGCATGAGGATACGGCCCATCATCAGTGTCATCTGGATGCGGAGATTCAAGCCAAGGAGCGGAGCCTGTCATGAGTCACATTACGCCTGAAGCGTTGGCGGAAGCCGCCCATCGTGAACTGGACGCCATTTTAAAGAAAACCGCACCCCTGACTCCCAAGGAGCGGATTGCCATTCCGGTGCAGGACATGCCGACGCAGGATCCTGAGGTGCGGCGGAAGAATGTCCAGGAAGTGGCCCTTGGATACACTCCGGAACAGGCTCGGCTGGAATCCATGCGCTGTCTTCAATGCAGGAATGCCCCCTGCGTGCAGGGGTGTCCGGTTCGGATTGATATTCCCGGTTTCCTGAAGGCCGCGGCGGCGGGGGATTTTCTGGGTGCCTGCGCTGTGATCAAGAAGAACAGCCTTCTGCCGGCGGTTTGTGGCCGGGTTTGCCCGCAGGAAGTCCAATGCCAGGAACATTGCACGGTGGGCAAGTCGCTCAAGAGCGTGGATAAGGCCGTTTCCATCGGACGTGTGGAGCGCTATGTTGCCGATCTGGAGCGCGACAGCGGCAAGGCGGTGTCTCCGGTGATCAAGCCCGCCACGGGGAAAAAGGTGGCGGTCATTGGATCCGGTCCGGCCAGCGTCACCGTGGCGGCGGATGTGCGCCGCGAGGGACATCAGGTGGTCATGTTCGAGGCCTTTCACAAGCCGGGTGGCGTTCTGGTCTATGGTATTCCCGAGTTCCGGCTGCCCAAGGCGATTGTACAGAAGGAGATTGATGCGCTGCTGGCGATGGGCGTGGAAATCAAGACCAACTTCGTGATTGGGCGGACCCGTAAATTGAAGGCGTTGATCGAGGAGGACGGGTTTGATGCGGTATTTATCGGCACGGGTGCCGGGCTTCCCAAGTTCATGAACATTGAAGGGGAGAACCTGGTCGGTGTTTTTGCGGCCAATGAGTACCTGACCCGCGCCAACCTGATGAAGGCCTATGATTTCGGCCGGGCTGACACCCCGATCTACAGGGCGGGCCGGGTGGCGATCCTGGGTGGTGGCAATGTGGCCATGGATGCGGCACGCACCGCCGTGCGGCTGGGCGCCGCCGAAGTGCATGTCATCTACCGGCGGACCGAGGTGGAAATGCCTGCCCGTGTCGAGGAGATTGCCCACGCCAAGGAGGAGGGCGTAATTTTCCACCTGCTGGAGAATGTGAGCCGCGTCATGGGCGACGAGAACGGCTGTGTCAAGGCGGTTGAATGCCTCCGGTACGAGTTGGGTGAGCCGGATGCTTCCGGGCGCCGGCGCCCTGTCGAAATCAAGGGTAGTGAATTTATCCGTGATGTCGAGGCGGTGATTGTGGCCATTGGAAACGATTCCAATCCCCTGATCCCGCGAACCACCGAGGGGTTGAAAACGACCAAGTGGGGTAACATTATCGTGGATGAAACGGGCAAGACATCCATCGATGGCGTATACGCCGGCGGGGATATCGTGCTCGGGGCGGCCACGGTCATTCTTGCCATGGGAGAGGGCCGTCGCGCGGCTGCCTCGATCAATGA
The DNA here is from genome assembly GCA_011391785.1 of Verrucomicrobiota bacterium. Taxonomy (GTDB): domain Bacteria; phylum Verrucomicrobiota; class Kiritimatiellia; order CAIKKV01; family CAITUY01; genus JAABPW01. Next base: position 28,499 of record JAABPW010000325.1, on the reverse strand, counting down.
ACGGCTGAAATGAGCGACCTATGGATCTGACATTGGGATTGGCGTGGTTCAGGAGTACCGTGGCGGGGAATGAGGTCTGGAGATTCCTGGCGTGGTTGTGCGTGATCCTGTTGGCGTTTCTGGCAGGACGGATCGCGCGGCATTATGGGAAACGGGCGGCTGTCATGATGGATCGCCATCACCGGAATATGATGGCGATTTTTTTTCGGGCCGGCAGTCGTTCAATTGTGTTCGTGCTGGTCTGCATCGCCCTGAAGTCCGGGCTCCATTTTCTGGTGATGAGCGACACGGTGTCGGTGTTCACGCTCACCGCCTCGAATATCCTGATGATTGTGGCGATCACCTATGTGCTCTACTGCCTGGTGGACGCACTGTGCCAGATGTGGGCCATCAAGGCTGCCCGGACTCCCAGCAGGATGGATGACATGCTGGTGCCGATTGTGCGCCGGACCGCGCAGGTCACCTTGGTGGTCCTCGGGCTGGTCCAGGTTGCCACCGTCCTCAGTGACAAGCCCCTGACTTCCATCCTGGCCGGTCTCGGGGTGGGTGGGTTGGCGGTCGCCCTGGCGGCCCAGGAGACCATCAAGAATTTCTTCGGCTCCATGACGGTGCTGACCGACAAGCCGTTTGAGCTGGGTGACCGGATTATCGTGGATTTGAAATATGATGGAGTGGTCGAGTCGGTGGGGGTGCGCTCCACCCGGATCCGCACGATGGAAGGGAGTCTGATCTCCATTCCCAACGGCGAGCTCGCCAGCAAGGTCATTGAGAACACCGGCAAGCGCACCTTTTTCCGGCGGCTCATGGATTTGCAGATCGCGCCGGATACGACTCCTGAGAAAGTCGAGAGGGCTCTGGCCATTCTCAGGGAGATTCTGGCCGGGCATCCGGGACTGCACCCCGACAACCCGCCCCGCGCTGTTTTTTTCGAGGTGGGAACCACATTCCTGACTCTTCGGGTCATGTACTGGTGTCATCTCACTGACTACTGGGCGTTCATGGCCTTTTCGGAAGGTGTGAATCTCCAGATCATGAGACGGTTCAAGGCAGAAAATATTGCGTTTGCCTTTCCATCCCAGCCGTTCTATTGGGCAGGCGGTGTTCAGTCGAATGAGGTGTTAAAATGAAACTGTTCCCCACTTCATCCTTCCGGCGAATGTTGCGTAACTACTTGATTTCAGGACTGTTTGTCCTGGTCCCCGTCTGGGTGACCTATGTGGTGGTGATCGCGGCGTTTAACGCCATGGCGTCGGTACTGCTGCCCCTTGTTGAGCAATTGCTGCCGGGCCTGTATGAACATTACTGGGCCAAACTGGTGATTTCCATACTGGCGTTCGTTCTCCTGGTTTTGATGGTGGGGATTGTGGCGGGTCGTGTGGTGGGGTTGCGGTTCCTGGAGTGGGGCGAGTCACTGATCCTGCGCATTCCCGTCGTCAAGTCGGTTTATTCCGCCGCCAAACAGGTGGTGGAGGCCATATCGTTACAGAAGGAGCAGACCTTCAAGTCCGTGGTTCTTATTGAATATCCCCGGCCCGGCATCAGGATCGTCGGGTTTCTAACCGGAGTCACCACGGATGAGGATAAGCGGAGATGGGGGCGGGTGTTCCTGCCGATGTCGCCGCTGCCGACCTCGGGGTTTCTCCATCTCGTGCCCGTTGAGGAAATCCGGATTGCCAATATCACAGTGGAAGGCGCCTTCAAAATGTTGATCTCCGCCGGATATATCGCCCCCGACACTCTGGAAACCCATCCCTTCACGGGCGATGGGTGTTAAGAACTGTGTATTTTTGTTCGGGACTCTGATAGCATTTTCAGGAAATCGTTATTATGTGAATTGGAAGAACTGAGGTGAAATATGTCTGTTGAATTGGCCAAGAATGTTTATTGGGTGGGTGTGACCGACTGGGGTATCCGACGTTTCCATGGGTTTGAATTGTCGGTGCATCGGGGGACGACCTACAACTCGTACCTGATCATGGATGAGAAAATTGCGCTGGTAGATGCCGTCTGGTCGCCTCATTCCGATGAGTTTCTCGCCAAGATCCGCGAGATTGTGGATCCCGCCAAAATTGATTATGTCGTGGTGAATCATTGCGAGCCCGACCATTCCAGCAGTTTGCCGATGCTGATGAAGTTATGCCCCAATGCCACCGTGGTGGTTTCGAAGAATGGCGCCAGCAGTGTGCCCGGGCATTATCATGAGAATTGGAACTTCAAGATCGTCAAGACCGGCGACCGCATCAATCTTGGCAAGAATGAGCTGGTTTTTGTCGAGGCGCCGATGTTGCACTGGCCCGACAGCATGTTCACCTACCTGACCAATGAGGCGATCCTGATGCCGAACGACGCGTTCGGCCAGCATTATGCCACCGCTTTCCTGTTCAACGACCTGGTGGACCAGGCCGAACTCTACGAGGAGGCGTTGAAGTATTTTGCCAATATCCTGACCCCCTATACCGACAAGATCCTGAAGAAAATTGACGAAGTTCTCGCCTTGAACCTGCCGGTGAACATGATTGCCCCCAGCCATGGCGTGATTTGGCGCAAGGATCCGATCCAGATCGTCAAAAAATACCAGGAATGGTCCCTTCAGGTTCCCGCTCCCTCCGCGGTGATCGTGTATGATACCATGTGGAATGCCACCGAGCATATGGCCAAGGCGATTGCCGAGGGCTTGATCGAGCGGGGCGTGGATTGCAAGGTGTTCCATGCGGCGGCGTCGGACGCCAATGATCTGATGGTCGAGATATTCAAGTCGAAATTGGTGGTTCTCGGGTCCTGTACCTATAACAATGGAATCCTGCCGTCCATGGCCAAGATCCTGACGGAGCTGAGAGGCCTGCGCTTCAAGAACAAGGTTGGCGCGGCGTTCGGTTCCTATGGCTGGAGTGGTGAGAGCGTCAAGGAGATCGAGGAGAATTTCCAGAAGTCCGCCATTCCCATCGTCAAGCCCGGGATTCGCCTCAAGTGGCAACCTGGTGTTGCCGATCTGAAGCTCTGCCGCGACTACGGCCGCGAGTTGGCTGATTCAGTCCGCTAAAAGAAGGTGTCTGAGAGGATTTGGTCTGCGGCTTTGATCCAGTCCTTTGACAGCCTCCTGCCCCTGGGTAGGCGGATTAGCAGCCGCCGCGAGGTGATTTTATCATCCAGCGCCACAGAGGCATACCGGTCCAGGAGGTGGCGCGGTTGCCTGCGGATGACCGCGATCAGGTGATCGAGCAGGTCCAATGGCTCCTCCTGAAGGGGACAGAGCACGAATTGGAACAACCCATCCGGTTCCTGTGTCATGACGTCCCTGATGAATTGCCCAATGGCCTGCCGTCGGGCGTAGAGGTCCGCTCCCTTGAAAAGATGGGCCCGCCGGATGAGACCCGGTTTGGAGCCTGATTCCGGGAATAGTTCCGGGTTTATTCCCGTAAAGATTTTCGTGGGGACATCGGACCGCAGTTTCGGATGGCGGCTGATCATGCTTTCCACTTTGCGGAATGCCGCCCTATCCATGGTGCTGGTCATTGTGACAGGGTAGGGGGGGAGTGCTCCTGCGCGAAGTTTCCACTCCCGGTAGCGTTCCCGCAATTCCGTGCCCGGGAGCAGAAGGGTTTGCAGGCATTGAACATTGGTGCGCGGCAGTTTCAGCGCCCACTTGATGGAGCGCCTGACGTCACCCTCGTCCTGGAGCGGCAATCCATACATGATGTCCAGCGTGACCTTGATTCTGCGTTCCGTCAGAAGCCGGATACCTGCCTCCAGCCGGGGCAGGGTGGTCGGCCGGCGGATGGCCTTGAGGACTTCAGGTGAGCGGCTCTGCATTCCGACCTCAATCTCGACGAAACGGGCTCGGGTGAGTTCCTCTGCTTCTGTTTCGGTGAGCCGCTCGGCATTTAATTCCGCGAAGAAGGAGAGGGTTCCTGTGCGGTTCAATGCGGCCAGCCGGCAAATAATTTCCTTGAATCGGGGGTGGGAATTGAAGGAGGGATCCACGATGCGGATCTCCCGGGCGCCCAGGCGGCGCAAGGCCCGCACACGGGCAAGGATTTCATCGGGCTCTAGAAATGACATGGACCGACGCAGGTGCGGGTAGCGGCAGTAGGTGCAACGCATGGGGCAACCCCGCGAGGTTTCCAGATAGGCCATTCCCCTGGTGTCGGGACGGCAGGAGGCGTATCCGGGCGGGGGGAGCTGGAGGGAGAGGGAGACGGGAGGGGGACTGTTTTTCCCCCAGCGGTAGCCGTTTTTGACCTTGAGCGCCACGGTGGAGAAGTTGATCCGGTGTCCGGTTCGCAACGCCTTCAGGAGGGCGGGAAAGATGGTCTCGCCCTCGCCCACCACGATGGCATCGGCGATAGGGCGGTCAAAGAGGAACGGGTGGGTATAGGCGGCCTCCGGCCCCCCCAGGAGAATGTGCGCGCCCGGTAGCCTTTTGCGGACCGCTTGCATCAGGCGCAAGGTCCGTTCGACGTTCCAGAGATACAGGGTGCAGGCCACAACGGAGGGTGACAGGACGGTGATCACGTCGAGCAAGGCGGCATTGTCGTATTCCCGAACATCCTGCGGAAGCTGGATGAATTCGTAATGGGAGTCCTCCCCGGCGGATTCGGCGGCGTAGCGGAGATAAGCCGCCGCCAGCAGGACATTTTCATGATCCCCCTTGAGATCATTGTCCAGTTGCGGGAGCTGGACAAAAAGCACCTTTTTCCGTTTCGCCATGTTTACGCCTTTGGCATGAATAGGAGCGAAGGTCAGACTTCGGCGACAGCCTCGATTTCGACGGCCACATCCCGGGGGAGGCGGGCAACCTGGACGGTGGAGCGGGCGGGAGCGGTTTCGGCCTGGAAGTAAGCGGCGTAGACACTGTTCATTTTCTGGAAATCGTTCATGTCGCGCAGGAAGACCGTGGTTTTCACGACGCGTTCCAGGGAGCTGCCTGCCGCCTCCAGAAGCGCCTTGAGATTCTCGATCACTTGCCGGGTCTGGTCCTCGATGCTGCCTGTCAGTACCTCGTTTGTCGCAGGATTGATGGGAATCTGGCCTGCTGTGAAAATAAGGTTTCCGGTGCGGACGGCCTGCTGATAGGGACCGACAGGCGCCGGGGCCCGCGTGGATGTGATGATCTGTTTTTTCATGTTAATGTTTGTTGTATTATCACCACTTAAAGTGGTTTAAATAGGGTGGAATGTCAAGGGTGGCTTGACTTCTTCAGGTGGTGAAAATGACGTTGCGGCAGAGGAGGCGGGGATGAATGCTGGATCACGGGGTTGCGTGGTTTTGGTTGCTGGCCTCATGATGATTCCCTTCGGGGCACAGGGGCAGACCAAGGAGGTGACCGTCTCGTTCCTTCGTGGTGCGGCGGGATCGTTGGCGGACCGGGCCGCGGTGACACTTGAAGCGGTGTATGTGCCCGAGCCGGGGCTGGTTGAGGCGAAGGGGCGTAACCTGAAGGGAAAGGGGTTTAGCCGGTTCACGGTTCGCGATCCTCAATCCCAGGGAACCTTCACGTCGGTCTACTGCTCTCAGGATTCCCGGGTTTTTAAGGAACTTGTCGAGATTGAAGGCGCCAAAATGGTTCGCCTCTCGGGTTACAAGGACTATGGCGAGGACAAGGAGGCCGCCCTATTCGTCACCGGGGTCGAGGTGCTGAATTCGCCTGTAAAACTTGTGAACGCTGATGGGGCCAGTCCCGGAGGAACCTTTCGGGTGATAATCAAGGATTCAACGTCAGGGAACCGAACCGTTGTGGCGAATGTTGTGACGGGCAAAGTCTACAAGGTGGATAACCTGAGTTTGTCGATCGAGGCCGAATTGCCGGAGTAAGGCGAAAGACCGAGGCGAGTCCGGGGTGTCCCCGTTGTCGCTATTCCAGGATTTGAATCTCGGTTTCGAGGAAGATGCTTGTCTGGCGATGAACTTCAGACCGGGCTTTTTCGAGGACAGCCTGGACATCCGAGGCCCGGGCGCCGGGGCGGGTTACAATCACATTGGCGTGGTGCTGGGAAATGGAGGCATTGCCCACCGTGAAGCCTTTCAGGCCGGCCTGATCAATCAGTTGGCCTGCTGCCGCGCCCTGCGGATTCTTGAAGACCGACCCGGCTGACCGTATTCCCTTCATCCAGGAGCGGCGGCCAGCCAGTTCAGCCTGTGTGCTCCGGATGCTGGCGGCCTCACCGGGGACAAGACGGAAGGCGGCTTCGACGATGATCTGGTCGCGTAGTGCCGGACAGGAGCGATAGGAGAAATCGAGGTCGCTCCGCTTGATGACGCACATCCGGTTGTCGCGATCCATGAGGCGAACCCATTCGACTACCTCCGCTATGGATTTTCCCCAGGCGCCGGCATTGCCCCGGACGGCACCACCAACAGTGCCTGGAACGGATTCCAGGAATTCCAAACCGGACAATCCTCGTTCCATGGCCCAGCCCAGCAAACCGGAAAGCGGGGTCCCCGCACCGGCGACGACAAGACCCTCGCGTTCCGTGATCTGCCGGAAACAGGCGCCTGCAAGGCGGGCGACAACCCCCCGAACGCCGAGGTCGCTGACCAGGACATTGCTGCCACCGCCGAGGACTTGAAAAGGGATGGATTCAGAGCGAGCCCATTTCACGATTTTCAGGAGGTCCGGCTCCGTCCCGATTTCCGCCCACAGATCGGCGCGTCCCCCGACACCCAGGGTCGTCCGGTGTGCCAGCGATTCATGTCCCTTAACCAAGGTGGCTTCCAGGTCAATTTCTCGGATAAGCCGGCCGACCAGGCTGCCGAGTTCGTCCACGCGGTGGCGGAGCAGGTCTGCACGGGCCCAGCCGGCGATGCGCTCGACATCACCCGCCCCAATGACCAGAAGCAGGTCACCGATCCGCAGCTGGCCCCGGCAATATTCCCAGGCATTGAGGAGCGAGGGTGCCACCATGATATTCAGGTCAGGATGCTTTCGGCAATGTCCGTAGAGATCCCAGATGGATCCGCCGGGGATGGGGGGCTCGGAGGCGGCGTAGACGGGGCAGAGCACGATTTCGTCGAGTCCCTGGAATGCAGGCGGGAAGGCGGGGCCAAGTGCCTGGGTGCGCGTATAACGATGGGGCTGGAACACCCCCAGGATCCTGGGGCGCTTCAATCCCCTGGCGGTATTGACGAGGGCGGCAATCTCGGAGGGATGATGGGCATAATCTGAAATAACGGTAATGTCGTCGCGGTCAATAATCCGGTCGAAACGACGGCGCGGCAGAACCACTTTTGCCAGGGCGGCGCGGAGGATGTCCGGGGAAAGGCCCAGTTCGATGCCCACGGCAAGGCAGGCAAGGGCGTTGAGGATGTTGTGGCGTCCCGGGGCGGGCAGGGTGAATCGTCCGAGCGAGAAGCCGCCTGACGTGACCTCGAATTCAGAGGCGGAACCGCTTTCCTTGAGATGGATGGCCCTGAAAGAGGCACTTTCCGATAACCCGTAGGAGGTGGTGTTGGATTGGGACCCGCAGAGGGATGCGGCACGGGGATCATCGCAACAATAAACAATACGTCGGCGGGTTTGCCGGATAAAACGCCGGAAACAGTCCTCAAAGGCATCCACGCCGTTGAAATGTTCCATGTGATCGAATTCGATATTGGTCACCACGGCGATTTCCGCGGAATAGAGGGCAAGGGTGCCGTCGCTTTCATCGGCCTCTGCCACGGTGATGTCCCCGGTGCCGATTCCTGCGACACCGCCGAGAGGTTCCACTTCGCCCCCGATACAGAAGGAGGGGGCTAGTGAGGCCTTGGTAAGGACCTGGGCGATGAATGTGGCCGTGGTGGTCTTGCCATGGGTTCCGGCCACGGCGATGGAGCGGGAGTCCGACAGGAGTGCGGGCAGCACTTCGCCGCGCCGGAAGACAGGCAGTCCCCGGGCCCGTGCGGCAAGGATCTCGCCGGCCGATTCCGGTACGGCAGTGCTACGGATGACGGCGATCACATCCTCGGTGAGGTGGGCAGGGGAGTGTCGCTCGATGACCTCAATGCCGCGTTCGCGAAGCCAGCCGGCCAGCTTATTGACCATCAGGTCGCAGCCGCTGACCCGGAACCCCCGGGTCTTGAGCAAGACAGCGAGCCCTGCCATGCCCACACCGCAGATTCCTGCAAGATGGATATGACCTGCTCCTGCCTGAATCAGGCGTTTCAGATCCGGACTGTCAGTATCGGTTGTGCTGTTCATGGGAAACGGAGGGAAGATAGCAAAGGCAAAGGGATGCGGGAAGCGGGAAGAGGGGACGCAAACTTCTTCAGGTGCTTCTCCAAGCCCCGCCGCATCCCTGCAGCGAATTAATTAATATTATCATCAAGGCTGATGCACCGCGTCAATCACAAGGTCCTTCATGAACTCCCCGCTTTCAGAACTCAACCGGGCAAAGAAACCATAGGCTAACGTGTCGTCGGTCACCTTCAGATTCAAGCGGTTCGTCCCGGCCTTCAGCGTGAGGGGCACCCGGTACTCATCCCTCACCGCAATCTTTCTGGACTTGGGCCCGAACACAACACGCCCGTTCAGCTCGGCTGTGAGTGTGTGGTCGAAACCGAGGCGCAGGAGCACCCGGCGTTCGTCAGGCGAGACCACGGAACACTCCGCCGCGACCGTACAGCCGTCAGGCTGACCGAGAATCGCGTCCAGATCCACATAGCGCTCGAAGAATTTGCCCGAGTAATCCCGGCTGACCCGCTTCCCTGCAACCTCGCCGGCGATATGCCAGGTCTTGATGTATTGCTGCTCCAGGCGAACGGACTCCAGGGCGTTCGAGACCGCCGGCTGCTGGTGCCGGCAAAGCGTGGGAGCCAGTTCCTCGGCCGCCGCGATGTAGTCCAGCGGCCGATTGGTAGCCGTGATGTAAAGGCCATAAAGATGCCAGAGGAATTGAGAGGTAGGCTCCTGACTGGTGGCATATTGGCCCTTGCCGGAGACGGCGGCAGGACACAGGCTGCAAACCTTCGGGAGGATCCGGGAGATTGGCCCGCGAAATGCCTCGGCCTCGGCATAGCGCTTCTCGGAAATCAGCGTCGAAAATTGCTGATTCAGGATCATGGCCGCCTTGCGGGCACACTGGGCACCGGGCTGAAGGGCGGGCCTGCCCGGAGGGACAAGGGACATCCAGAGTCCACGGGGACGCGGGCGCGGCTGGCGGGTACTCAACCACGCTACCTCCTCGACCCCTGGCGTCCACTCCGCCCCTTGCCGGTAGAGCTCGAGCCGCTTGCGGTTCCCGGGCGAAAACACGTCGTTCACGAGGGAATACTCCCAGTTATCATAGAGATACCCGAAGTCATCCCCATTAGACCAATAGCTTTTCGGATTCGCTTCGCTCATGATCCATGCGCCTTCCGCAAGCGCGAGGGACGGTGAGCGTGGATAACGGGCTTTCAATTCCTTCAAGGTGGAGTTCACCGAGTCCTCGGCCGCCTGCCCCCCCAGCGCGTTGGTTTTCGCGGAGTGGATGAAGCTACTCCAGATGGCTTTTGCCGTATTCAATCGCATCATGGCCGTGGCGAAAGCGGGATGGAGCCGATCCGATTCCTCCAGGCGCTTCAGCGCCTCGGCATCGATTCCGAGCGCGGTGTAGGCTTCCGCCAGTTTCACCAGGGTCGAAGGCTTGTCGGCCCCCAGCCTGATGGCCTCCTCGAAACGACTGATGGCGAGGGTCTGCAGGTTCCGCTGGATACTGTTGAGATTACCGCTGTTCGACCGCCCATAGATCGGATCGAGCGACTTGGGTAGACTCGATCGCAATTCCTTGCCCAGCGCATCGGGCTGGGCCTTCATGTAGGCCTCCCCGGCGGCAAGCTGGAAAGCCGCATCGTCGGCATAGGCGTTCCCCGCCAGAGTAAACTCGATTGCGGCCCGGTCATGTCGGTCATGTTGCAGGTAATGGAGGGCCAGTTCGGCATGCCGCTTCTGGCCGGCGGCAAGCGTCTCCGCCGTAACCGGAGGAACGGCGCGGGTGGGAATCTTCAGATACAGCAGACGCAGGTAGTTCCGGGTGCCGTCGCTCCCGCCACCAAGCAGCCCGCCCAGAAATCCCCACGAGGATGAGCCATCTTCGCGTGATGATCGGGCGAACAGGGGCATGAATTCGTGCTCGTTGAACCAACTGCGTGTTCGCCGGGTAAAGACCCGGTAAAGGAGGCGCTGTTCGACAAATCCTTCTGCATCCCGCTCATAGTAGTTCATTACGCCACCAAGCCCGCGGATATGGGTTTCCCCGTTCACCCATTCCCCGTTCCACAGCGGCCAAAGAATCGAGAGCTTGGAAAAATCCCCTTCCGATCCGGATAGAGTCTCCCGTTTGTAGAACGGGAAAAACCAGCTCTTCCGAGTACCATTCGTCGATCCACTTTGACTGGACGCGCTCCGGAACAACGGAAGGAACGAGAAGGGAATCGATAACTCGGATGAACGGGCGCCATCGGGACGTTCGGGGTCGCGCCACGAGTGATAGGAGAAGGGCAGGATGAAGGACGAATAATCCAGCGAGCCACTGGACCGGTCATATGAAAACAACGGGAAGAGTCGCCAATTTCGGGAGTCGGGACCCCGCCCGTTTGAAATCAGGGAGAGAAGGCAGTTCTGTTGCGAAGAAACGGGAAGGTCGTCGCGATACACGGTTCTGTAATCACCTAGAAGAAACGGCAGAACCGTATGGTCGCAGAGGGACCGCCCGTATCGCAGGCTGTTGCGCCAATAGAACGGGAGGAATCCGTGATGCTGTTCGTCGGCCTGCCTTTTTGACCAGAAGAACGGGTAGAAGGCAACCGTACGACGCGGGCCTTTGCGGCAATCGGTTTCTGACACAGCCGGACGGGTCTCCAACTCGTGCAGGGCGAAGAATTGCGGACGACTCATCCGGTAATCGAAGGCTTCCTGCGACTCGCAATCCCAGCCCAGTGGAAAGCCGTACCAGAGGTTGTCATGCCGGCCCCGCTCCGTATTCCATCCCGCCAGCGGGAAAATATGTCCACCCGATTCAGACTCCCCGCGCGTGAGTGAGAAAAACGGAAAGAAGGCGTCATAACGCACCGTTTTGGTCCGGGTATTCTCCGTTCGATTGAACATGGGACCCAGGATATTCCGTGTATCATACTCGCCCTTCTTGTAGAAGTGGGCGCCGATGGGAAGAAGGAAATCGGCTGACTCGGCCAACTCACCGCCTTCAAGAGTGGCGGAATGCCACCAGAGAGGGAGCAAAGCCCGTCCGCTCTCCCCTTTTCGACCCCTCGTCTCGTTCCAGTCCCAGTAGAATGGAAAAAACCGGTGACGGGATTCCAAAACAGTCTCATGACTGTTAGTGATGGTTATATGCGACTGCCAGTAGGGAATGATCCACAGGGAATCCCTGAAGTGATCCCCGGCCCCGGATATGAATGATGTCGTCGAGGATCGGGCACGGCGGAAAACAGGGAAAAGATTTTCGGAGGCGCTCTCGGAAATACTGATGCCATTGCCGGTCGAATTGGTCGCACTCCGCCTGCTCCACCAGTTGAGGAGCAGTGCGCCCCCGGAACGCGAACGGGACTGGTGCTTACTGTCGTTGTTTTGACTCCTGTTCATCCAGAAAAGAGGCAAGAGTCCGAAAGAACGCTCAGCACTGGTACCCCACGACTCCCATGAATTCCAGAACAGTGGAAAGAGATAATGGCCGGCCCCCTTCGCATCCCAATGATTGTGTTGCAACAGGGCGATGTTAAGGGTAGTCGCCTTCCCGTCCTTTCCGTAATAGAAAGCGGGAAATAAGGCGAAGTAATGATCACTTCCCCCTTGCTCGGCACCGCTCCACAACAGAGGGAAAAGCCAGGCGTCATGCCCCGCGCCTGTCCTGAGCCCGCTGAGCGGCCAGAGGAAATAGAATTGGTGGGGATACTCCTCCGGAAAGGACTGGGGGAAGCTCAGGAATTGGTTTGCAGTGTAGGCCGACGTTGTCTCCCGCACGTACAACGGCCAGAGGAACTCCGTCCGGGCAGTGTGGGTTTCAGGATCGGTATTCTGGTAGAAAACCGGCCAGACCTTGATGTCATCGGCCTGGACATATGGCGCAGTCAGGAACACGAGAGACAGAACCGCGACGAGAAATGTTTTCATGGCGTGAGCGTGCCAAATCACCCTCAAAACATCAAGTACTGCGGAGTGGAACGAGAATCAAACAGCCCGGCGGGCCCATCATTTAAGATGCGCGGCCAACGCGACAAGCGGGCCGCCGAGGAGGCCGAGGCCATGGCGGTCAATGCCGTCCAAGTGATGGATGTCTCCGACTACAAACCCCGCTGCATCCCGTCAGCCAAGTGGCGGGAACTGATCAAGAAGGTGTGGGAAGCCGATCCTCTCCTGTGCCCGCGCTGTACGCACGAGATGCGGATTGTGGCGTTGATTGATGAACGGGCAGTCATCGAACGTATCCTTCGACACCTCGGATTGTGGGAACAAGGGGTAGGGGTGAGTCCAACCACAGGCCCGCCTGCCTCGGCACCTGGTGGATGGGGTATCGAGCCTTTGCTCGATACCCCACTCCCGGACTACGACACCGAACCCGTGATGGCGTACGCGAACGAATGAACTACCGCGGGGAGACCGGTCTGTCTCTGCATCGGTGATCTTGCTTTTTCATTTCGGCCGGGAAGGTGTGATGTTTTTCAGAATTGAAGAAAGATAATTATGCAGTGTGCATGCAAATCAAGCAAAAGGGGTGTTCAGGTCCTACAGGAAAGACTTGTTCAACCCCCTCTGCATTGATACTCTTCGCGTAGATGTAGCGGCTATTCTTATAACTGGAGAAGTGACTATGAAATCATGTCGTCTTGCTTTGGTGGGATGGTGCTGCTGGGGGATTTTATCCAGTCCGATCGCGGCGTCTGCCGCAACGTTGCACGTCTGGGCCAGTAGCCCGAGCGATGGCCCCGGCACGGACTGGACCAACGCGTTTCACGACATCCAGTCTGCCTTGGATGCCTCCGGTTTGGGCGACACGGTCCTCGTCACCAACGGCGTCTATGCCACCAGCAAGGTTGCCAGCGAAAACCGGATTGCGCACCTCGGTGCGGTTATGATTCGGAGCACGGGGGGGCCTGAGGTGACCTTTATCGTTGGGGAGGGGCCAATGGGTGCCAGCGCCGTGCGGTGTGCGTACCTCGGGTGGGGCGCACAGCTTCACGGATTTACGCTCACAAACGGGTTCACGACCACCGGCGGACTGGGCGGCGGGGTGCGTGGCGATACCGCGTGGGGTTCAGCCATACTCTCCAACTGTGTGATCACAGGGTGCAGTGCTGACATCGGTGGCGGAGCGACGGAGTGTGAGCTCCATGACTGCCGCATTGAAAACAGCTCCGCCATTGGGGGCGGGGGAACCTATTCGTGCACTCTGTACAACTGTTTTGTTGTCGGCAACCGTGCGTCCAGCAGCGGCGGGGGTATTGGCGAGAGCTCTACCGCCTATGATTCCATCATCAGCGGATGTTCAGCGCACTATGGTGGGGGTGCTTACGCGTCAACCCTTACCCGGTGCCTGATCACAAGTAATCGGGTGGACTGGGCCGGAGGCGGCACAGTCAGTTGCGAATTGCGGGACTGCCAGGTTATTGACAATGCCGCGACAAACATTGGAGGAGGAGCCTGGGGCGGGGTGTTTATTGGCTGTCTTTTTGCAGGGAACCAGGCGGGTGACGACGGGGGCGGTGTGAACGGAGGCACGCTCCTCAACTGCACTGTCGTGAGCAACCGGGCGAACAAGGGCGGCGGGGTATGGTTGGAAGCGGGAAACGGGGTCACCAATTCCATTATTTACCACAATGAGGCGCCCGCCAGCCCCAACTGGTACAGGGGAACGTTCCTGTATTCCTGCACGACGCCGCTTGCCGGCATCGGAGGGGGGGCGGGATGCCTCTCCACCGATCCCCGGCTGGTCGCGCCGGGGCAGCGAAACTTTCGGCTCCGGCCCGATTCGCCCTGCATTGATCTTGGCGTGAACCAGGGATGGATGTCCACTGCCGTTGACTTGGACGGCAGGCCGCGGCTCGGTAACGGTACCGTGGACATGGGGGCCTATGAGAGTTGGGACCCGGTGGTCACCATCACCAATCCGGTCAACGGGGCCACCTTTAATAATGATGACGAAGCGGTGAGCGTAAGCGGATCGAACAATGTGTTTGTGGTGGGCACCATGTGGTGGACGAATGCCGCAGGGCAGGCAGGCGGTTCCTTTGCCGCGGTCACGCCCTGGGTGATACCCGAGGTTCCCCTGGCGGTGACCAACAACACGATTGTGGTTGCCGGGACCAATATCTACGGGGTTGTCGGCAGCTGCACGGTGCAGGTTACTCGCACGACCGAGCCCGGTGGAACGGTCCGCTATGTATCCCTCACGGGAGGCAATACACCCCCCTATACGAACTGGGCCATGGCGGCCCGGACGATCCAGGCGGCCGTGAACGTGTGCATCCCCTACGACCATGTGATCGTGACGAACGGTGTCTACACCAACGGCAGCGCCGTGGCGCCCGGATCGTTCCTGACCAACCGGGTGTTCGTGGGTCAGCGCATCTCGGTGCGAAGCGTCAACGGGCCTGCCGTGACCGTGATCGGGGGGATGGGGCCCCGTGGTGACAATGCCATCCGCTGCGCCTACCTGACCAATGATGCCCGGCTCTACGGGTTCACGTTGTCCAACGGCTGCACCCGCCAGGGAGGATCCCTGCCCGAGGACGATATCTGCGGCGGCGGGGTTTTTGCTTCCGGCAGCCGCCTGACTAATTGCGTCCTGCGCCAGAGCGATGCCATCAATGGCGGTGGCGTGTACGGTGGCACCCTGACGGCTTGCCAGATCATCTCTAACTCGGCATTCGGTTACGGAGGCGGCTGCGCCAATGCCACCGTGCGGGACTGCACGATCCGGGGCAATTCCGCGTGGTGGGCGGGCGGGGCCCGGTATTGTTCCCTGCTCAGCAGCACCCTTGCCGACAATACCGCCTCGATGTATGGTGGCGCTCAGGACTCCTCGCTGGATCATTGCATAATCACCAATAACATGTCGGGCTGGGCGGGCGGAGTGTACGCCTGCACGCTGACAAACTGCCTGCTGGTGGGCAATTCATCAAGTTCTGAAGAAGGGGGCGCCGCTTCCAGTACCCTCAACAACTGCCTCCTGCTGAACAACCATGCCGCCACCCGGGCCGGAGGCGCAGGAGATTACTCAACGCTGACC
The DNA here is from genome assembly GCA_011391785.1 of Verrucomicrobiota bacterium. Taxonomy (GTDB): domain Bacteria; phylum Verrucomicrobiota; class Kiritimatiellia; order CAIKKV01; family CAITUY01; genus JAABPW01. The sequence goes on along the minus strand of JAABPW010000325.1, from coordinate 13,299 downwards.
GACTGCACGCTTATGGGTAACACCGCCAGCTATGGTGGCGCGACCTTTTCCTCCTCGCTGCTGCGTTGCCTTGTCCAGGGGAACAGCGCCACGCAACATGGTGGCGGATGCTATGAATCAAGCCTCACGAACTGCAGGGTGATCGGAAATGTCGCTGTGAATGGCGGCGGTGTCTATACGGGGCAGGTCGTATCCAGTGTTCTGTATGGCAACGTGGCGGGTATCCTGGGAGGCGGTGCTTGTTATGCAACGCTAGTGAACTGCACGGTGGTCAGTAATTGGTCGGCGGGTGTCGGCGGCGGGATCTGTGGAAGCCAGCTCGGCGCCACGGAGACGAATGCGTTCCTGCTCAACTGCATCGTGTATGATAATTCGGCGGCCAACCCCGACTACGCGAACAGAGCCGGGAACATCGACTGGGCCTGGTGCTGTACGGTTCCCATGCCCGCGGGACCGGGCAACTTCACGAATAACCCCGGCCTGCGCAATCCCCTGGCGGGTGATGAGCGGCCGTGGGGTAATTCGCCTTGTGTGGATCGCGGCACGAACTTGGGGTGGATGGCCACGGCCCGTGATGTGCTCGGTGCGCCCCGCATCTTCGGTGACCGCGTCGATGTGGGCGCTTATGAATTGGTGCCCGTCCATTACGTCGCCACGAACGCGGTGCCGGCCTGGCCTTTCGGGTCATGGGCCACGGCCGCCCCGACGATTCAGGATGCCGTCGATGCCGCCTGGGAAGGGCAAACGGTACTGGTCTCGAATGGCGTCTATTCTGCCGGCGGTGGTGCGACTCCCGGCGCCAGCCTCACGAACCGGGTTTGCGTGACGAACGCCATCACGCTGCGCAGCGTGAATGGGCCCGCCCGGACCACGATCGTCGGCCAGCGTCCGCTTGGGGCGACGGCCGTGAGGGGCGTGTACTTGGGAAGCGGGGCCGTGCTCGACGGATTTACGGTGCTGTCCGGCGCCACATTGACGGCTGGCGACGTGTCCCTCGACCGCTCCGGGGGCGGTGTGTATACCTCGGGCGGAACGCTGACCAACTGCATTGTGTCCGATTGCCTGGCCCACCTTGACGGGGGCGGGATCTGCGGTGCGTACTTCTACAGCGGGACCGCGTACAGCCTTCTGGTGACCGGAAACACTGCCGAAGGGGGGAGCGGCGGCGGAGTCTGCCGGATGACCCTGTACGATGCCATCGTCAGCAACAACACGGCCGCCGGTGAATTTGCCTATGGAGGAGGTGTCTGTGACTGCACCCTGGAACGCGGGATCATTACCGGAAATCATTCCGATATCGGGGGCGGCGCCGCCGGGGGCGTCTATCGCCGGTGCCTCATCGCGGATAACCGCGGCGAGCGGCAGGGGGGTGGCCTGAATAATGCCTGGGCGTATGAGTCGGTCATTGACAATAACTGGAGCCGATCGGGAGGGGGCTCCGCAAATGGCGTGTTGGTCGACTGTCGCGTGACGCGCAATGTCTCGGTTGGGCAGGGCGGCGGTGCGTACGGGGCCATTCTGGGCAATTGCACGGTTGTCAGTAACGTGTCCGAGTCCTACGCTGGCGGAATCACTCTGGGCTCCGCCACCAACTCCATCATCTATTTCAATACGGCACCGGAGGATGCTGATTTCCGTGACACACCGATGAGTTTCTCCTGCACGCCCGTTAATCCCGGCGGCAATGGCAACATCACCAATGAACCGGTTTTGATCCATGGCGCAGGCGGGGAGATCTGGCTTGCCACCAACTCACCGGCGATTAATGCCGGCACCAATCAGGACTGGATGCTTGCCGCCGTGGATGTAGATGGATTTCCCCGGGTGTCGGAGGGGCGCGTGGACATGGGTGCCAGCGAGACGACTCCGGTGCACCACGTCAATCCGGCAGCCGGCAACGTCTGGCCCTACGCGGACCCGTCCGGCGCCGCCCACGAGATTCAAGCAGCCGTTGATGCCGCCCGCGGCAATGACACCATTCTGGTCTGTGCCGGCATACACAGTCCCGCCGGCGAGGTACTCATCACCCTGCCGGTGACCCTGCGGGGCAGCGGTGACCCCGGCATGACCGTCCTTAATGGCAGTTATGCCCACCGTTGCGTGAAGGTCACGGGCGGGGGCGTTGTGCGGGATCTCACCCTGACGAATGGCTATAACGGGTTGATCGGCGGGGGCGGCGCTTATCTAAACCTCGGCCATTTGGTCAACTGCTTGGTCGTGGGCAACGGCGCGGTGCAGGGTGGCGGCCTGTACATTGATGGAGCTGGATTAGCAACCAACTGCACGATCAGTGGCAACACGGCCCAGAATGGCGGAGGCGGGTATCTCAATGGCGGTGCGATCGCGGCGTGTACTCTGCGGGACAATACCGCGCAATATGGAGCGGGACTCTACACGGTGGGTGCCGTCACGTCTTTCAACTGCGTGATTACGCGGAATAGCGCGGCCATGCGCGGCGGCGGGATCTATGCGAACGGGGCCGGATTCCGTCTGGAAAGCTGCACCCTTGCCACGAATCACGTCGATTACATCATCAATTCGGGTAGCGGACTGACCAGTAGCGGCGGCGGTAGCCTGCTGAATTGCATCCTTTTCCACAACACGCCGCCGGGGACACCCGACTACTTCACCAGCGGCAGCGACACCTTTGGAGCGTGCAATATCGCTCCCGATCCCGGTGGCATCGGTAACATTACGAATGCTCCGAAGTTCCGCGATCTCGCCGCCGGCGATGTTCGTCTGGCCACCAATTCCCCCTGCATCGACGCGGGTACAAATCAGGCGTGGATGAGCACAGGGACCGATCGGGAGGGTAAACCGCGCCTGTTGAACGGGCGGGTTGATATAGGCGCCCATGAACTCATACCCCACGTTTGGGACTCGGATGCCGATGGCCTGCCGGATTGGTGGGAATGGGACTACGCACGCACAATGACCGGGCTGGTGACGAACAGCGATAACGATGCCGATGGATTCATCAACTCAAGCGAGTATCAGGCTGGAACCGATCCGACAAACGCCGCATCTCGACTGGAGCTCATCAGCATCACCCCGCTGCCCGGCTCGACAAACGGAATGATCGTTCGGTGGTCCAGCGTGGCGGATCACACTTACTCCGTGCAACGGGAAACCAACCTGCTGACAGGAACATTCAATACAACTGTTTTCTCCAATGTTGCGGCGGTGGCCCCGATGAATACGGCAACCGACATTACGGCAAAAGGGATCAGCCCTGCATTTTACCGCATTCGAGTCCAGTAACCGGATTGGTTACGCTGTGATCCCGCCCTCCCCCACGAAAGATGTCGAGGGCAAAGCCGCGAGAAATCAAGGTCGCTCCGCTTTATGACACACATCCGGTTGTCGCGATCCATGAGGCGAACCCATTCGACTACCTCCGAGGGAAGCGGGAAGAGGGGATGGTGTTGCCATTGACGGAAGAGGGGCGGCTCGGCTAAAGTCTACCTTTTTCCGACACAAGCCATGAAGATTATCGATAAATACATATTGAAGCAGTACCTGATTCCCTTCGGGTATGTGATGGCGGCGTTCAGTCTGCTGTTCATCGTGCTGGATCTGTTCGATCGCTTTGACGATTTCATGGAAGTGAAGGCGGCGTGGACGGATATCCTGATCTATTACGGGTATTACCTTTTCAAGGTGAACGGATTTGTCCCCTTCATTGTGGTGGTGCTTCCGATTGTCCTGTTGTTGGCCACGCTGTATACCCTCACCATGTTCGCCCGCCACAATGAGCTCACGGCGATGAGCGCCAGCGGGGTGAGCCAGCGGCGGATGATGGTGCCCCTTTTGGCCGTCGGGCTATGCGCCAGCCTGTTCGGCGCCGTGGTACAGGAAACCCTGGGGCCCCAGGCGACGCGCTGGATCAATCAATACACCAAGCAGGTGCTGAAGCGTTCAAAGGATTCCTCCTTCGTGGTGAGGGATTATATTTATTATGCCGGAAAGGCGCGCCGGCAATGGGTGATCAAGGAAATGGATGTGCGTACTCCCAGCCGGGTGAAGGGGGTGAGGGTGCTGCACGAGCGGCCCAATGGATCGCTGGCCATGGAAATTACCGCGGACCGGGCCGAGTGGTTGGACGGAGCCTGGTGGTTCTACGGGCTTCAAAGGCGTGATTTCGACGACCGCAGCGACCCGGTCGGCCCCGTGAGTGAAGTGGCGGAGCGTCCGGTTGAAATGCCCGATTATGTCGAGCGGCCTGAAGATTTTGAGAATGAGCTCAAGGACACCGATTTGATGGCAACCAGCGATATGATCCGTTCCATCCGAACCCGTCAGCATGCTACCGGCCCCTGGCTGTCAAAGCGCCTGGTGGATATTCATTGCCGGGTGGCCTGGCCTTGGGCGTGTCTGGTATTGATCCTGCTGGGCCTGCCAGCCACGGCAGGAGGGGCACGGCAACCGGCCATGCGCAGTGTCGCCTTCGGGGTGGTGGCCCTGTTCGGCTATTATTTCCTGGTGCAGGGGGGCATGATCCTGGGTAAGCGGGAGATTCTCGCGCCCTGGCTGGCCGGCTGGATGCCCAACCTGACCTTCCTGGGAATCGGCGGCTGGCTCACCTGGCGTTTGAAATAGCCGGCTTACTAATGATCTCATAATAATCCAGGCATCCACTGGTGGACGCCGACCTCCGGGCGGCGTCAAACCGCGCCCGGAGGTCGCGGTCCACCTTGGAGGATGTCCAGATTATTTCAGGAACATTAGTGACGCTGGGCGAGCTTCTTCTTCAACGTCCAGACCAGCCAGGAAATGGCGCCAAGGCCGAGCATGGCCAGACCGATCTGGCTTATGGAATGAGCCACGGTTTCACGGCTGAACCCTTTACCCAGACTGCTTCCCATGGCGGCGACCAGGGCTGAGCTTGGAAGGTAGCCCAAAAAGGAACCCAGCAGGAAATACCGGTGTTTCACGGGCGTCAACCCCAGTATCAAGTTGGGGACAATTCCGGCAATGGGAAGCTGGCGTACCAGGACAATGGTGAAGGTGGATGGCTTCTTGAGCAGATTCCGGAGCCGCTGTTTGTTTTCAATGCGTTTCATCACCCAATCCCGCCCACCCAGACGGGCAAAACAGAAGGTGGCATAGGATCCAAACAGGGCGGAGATCTGTCCAATGATGAATCCCCAGATGAATCCGAACAGGGCGCCAGCCAGTCCGCACAGGAACATGCGGGGGATGCCCAAGGCGATCAAGCCGGTGCTAACCAGGAAAAAGAGGGCGTACGCCCAGATCCCGAGTGCTTGGACCTGCTGCTTCCAGTTCTGGTCATTGGTGAGTTGCTCGAGCGGGGTATAGTGGACGATGGCAATGCAGCAGACGATGCCGAGCGCCATGAATAAAAATTTTCTTTCGGATTTGCCTGCGGATTCCGCAACCTCGATCTCCAGCTCGATCGGGACGGGATCCGGTTCTTCATCCGGCCCGGGGGGCCTGGCGCCAAGAGGTGTGGCAGGCACGAAGCCCGTCGGGGAGCCTACGGGAGTCCGGCCTTCAGCACTCGGGAGATCCTCATACCGCTCGTCGTTTTCTTCGCTCATGGTGCATTATCCCTGGTCAGGATATGAACCCGGACCCATTTTCCCTGAGAGTAGTTGAAGCCGGGAATGATATCCAGCGTATCAATCGCCGGGGAGTCATCGAGGCATCGCTGGCCTCTTCTCTTCAATTCCGTGATTACCAGGATTCCTTTCCCGGGGGCGGCGGCCCAGGCGGGAAGCGCGTCAGTCTCTATGGCCATGATCGGGCTCCGCCCGATGTAGAAGTTCAGGCTCGGCTCACCGAACCCGCAGGTGGTCACAGGCACGGACGAATCCGAACGGTTCAGGATTACTTCCGCGATAAACGGCGCGGGCTTATGTTTTTCAAGGGCGGGAAGGAGCAGGAGTGAAGCCGACATCAGGACGGCGATCATGCCGGCCATGAGGATGGCCGCAACGGCCTCATGCCGGGCGATCCGGTACTGCCGCCAGGCAAGGATGACCATGGCCAGGAAAATCAGGCCGACGCCTGTTGCGGGAATGCGCGCGCCGAACAGCGGGAGAAACCAGGGGGCAATGATGAGCCCGAGCCCGAGGGCGCTGCCAACAACCAGAAACAGGAGGAGGCCGGTTTTCGCCGCAACGGAACGGTTGCCTTCCTTGCCGTCACGGCTGGCGCGCTGGATTCCCAGTGCCGTCGCAACCGCCAAGGCGGGCCAGGCGGGCAGGATGTAATGCGGCAGCTTGGTGGCGACAAGGCTCATGAGGACGACAACAGGGATCACCCAGCAAAGGAGCAGGCGGCCGACCGTGGCCGCTGGGAGGGTCATGTTGCCGGGGGAGGGAGAATTCTTCCGGGCAAAAAGTCGCGGCAAATACAGCGTCCAGGGGAAAAACGTCAGGAGCAGCACCGGCAGGTAATAAAAATAAAAAAAGAAATTCTTTCCCCCGTGGCTCTCCATGGCGGTGAGGGAGCGGCTGACCACATGCTTCCCGATTCCCATCTGAAGGAATTTTCCGTTTGTGGCGGCATTGGCGGGGAGTCCCCATGCCAGGAACAGGATCGTGGAGGAGGCTACGGCGAACAGGAGCCAGCCTGTGTAGGGAAGGGGGCGGATCGCCCCGGTCCGGACGAAGATCATGATGCTGGCGATGACCAGGAGCGGGACAACCAGTCCCACCGGTCCCTTGGTCAGCATGGCGCCAGCGAGTGACGCTATCATCAGTAAAATGTGCCAGATCCGGAATCCGTCCAGCCAGGACAGCAGGAAGGCGAAAATGGCGCCGCTGATGCAGGCCAGCAGGAGCGCATCGGTTGTTGCGGCGGTTCCGCTGACGGCCATCAAGGGAGTAAGCATCATGCACAATCCCGCCAGCAGTCCGGCTTGCCTGCCTCCCAGGCGGTAGGCGATCCACGCCGCCAGCAGGGCCGCCAGAAGGGTGGCGATTGGGGCCACGAGGCGGCAGGAGAGTTCGGAGACACCCAGAAGGCGGACGGGTACGGACATAAGCCAGTAGATCAGGATGGGCTTGTCCGGGCGAAGCGAGCCGTTGAACGTCGGGTAAAGATAATTTCCGGACTCCACCATTTCAACGGTGGCGCGCGAAAAACGCGGTTCGTCACGGTCCCACAAGGTGGAGGCCGTGGTGAGGGAAAGGTAAACGGCGAAGAGCAGGGGGAAGAGAAGCCGTGAACTCCGAATGCCGAAGGCTTGTTTTTTTCTTCGCTGCCAGACGGGAATCAGGCTGGCGATCAGAAGGAATGCGCCGGGCGGGCCCCAGACGCGGAGGAAGTCGACCACAAAGGGTGTGGCGCGGGCCCAGGTGAGGTTCAGCAGGGAGAAGGCCACGATGAGTCCTGCTACGGCGAGGAACCAGACTCGTTTTGGCTGCCAGGGGCGTCTCCGCAGGATGGCGAGGGCGAGGGCGCTACTGAGAATCCCGAAGGCGGCACCGGCGAGTACGTCGCTGGGGAAGTGCCGTCCGTCATACACGCGGCCGGTGGCAACCCCCCCTGTGATGACGACCGCCAGAGGGGCCGTCCATGGGGATGCGGTCATGAGGGGGACACAGAAGGCGGCGGCGGTTGCGACATCACCGCTGGGGAAGGAATGCTTGTTGGTGAAACCGGGACGTTCCCGGGCGATGCCGATTTTAAACGGCCAGATGAGGACTGTTACCACCAGCAGGGCGATCAGGATATGGGCCGCTTTCCGGCGTGCGCCGGCAATGGCGAGTCCGGTCACGATCAGAATGACCACATCCCCTTTTCCGAAGGGACGGACCAGATTCAACATCTCCTGGACGATATGAATCTTTCCGACGCGGTGGGAGAAGGTCCGGAGCATCTGGTAGATGGCGGTGTCGTACGGGTAGATGGCAACCGCCGCGGCCAGCAGGATGGCCGCGGCCAGCAGATAGCCCGCGTAACGATGTTTCTTGAAAAAGCCCATGAATTATTAATCAAACCACACAGGGCGAAAGAGTCAAGACAATGAGGTGAGCGGCCAATCCTATTACTTCTTGTTCAGCAGAGACGCGCCGCCCAGCTCCCCGAGATTGGCTTTTTCGAGGTCGGTCCAGAGGGTTCCCTGGCCGGAGTGCAGGATGTTGATCATCAGGTCCGGGCGGAGGCTGCCGGCGAATTCATAGAGGCTGTAGGCGATGGGGTCGCCAAAGGCCTGGGTTTTCATCTGTGACCCGCGGGCCCGTTCGCTTTCGACAAGTTTCATGGCATCGGCGGCGGCTTTCCCGAGGGTGCGGGTCTTGTTGGCCCGGACTTCGGCGGTGTTTTTGTCAATCAAGGCAATCTGCTGGACCGTTCCGGCTTGAATCTCGGCCACCTGCTTGTCCTGGTCGGCGGCAATCTCCGCCTTGAGCTTCAGGGTCTCCTGGGCGACCTGGGCACGGCGCTGTTCGATCAGCGACTGGTTGCTGTTCAGTTCAGCCTGCTTCCGCGCCGTGTTCTGCCGCTCGATGTTGGTCAGGTTCTGTTCCGTGGCGATGCTGGCCTTCTGGATGGGGTCAAGAATCTGCATGGGGACATCCACATGACGGATAAGGGCATTGTGGGTGATAATCTTTTTCTCGGCCATGGTCTTGGATAGCGCCTCCGTCATATCGTTCTGGAACTTCTCGCGGCCCTCGCCGAGGATGAAGTCCTTGGCGCGGTATTCAGAGCCCTTGTTGCGGGTGATGGAGAGGATCTGCGGCATGATAATCTTGTCGACCACGGCGGGAAGATCCCCGTAGCTCCGGTAAAGCCAGGCAATGCTTTCGGGGAGAAATTCGTATTCAAGGGTCATGTCGAGGCTGATAAGAAAACCGTCACGCGAGGGGAAGGACACGAACTCATTGAGGACATGCACGTTGTCGGTGTCACGTTGCTGTGTGGCGGGACGTTTGGCTGGAGGCTGGCTGGCTGTCCGCTGCTGGGTGTCGGCATCCATCTGCTGGTAATAGTCACGTCGCTTCGCCTGCTGTTGCTTGAGCAGGTTCCCCTCAAGGGCTTCCATGGCGGCATTCTGCCCTTCAATTTTGCCCTTCGTAATGACGGTGCTGCCTTCCCGGCCCAACAGGGATACCTGGTTGACGCCGATTTCCAGGACGTTGATCTGGAATTCCTTCGGGTTCACATAATACAGGCCGGGCTGGAGAATATCTGATCGGACGCCTTTTTCTCCGGGCTTGGCGAAGGCGCCTTGAGGGGCCTGGGTTCCGGATAGCGAGGTGATGAGGCCGACATAGCCGATGGGAATCGCCACGGCGTCCTCGATCTGAACCTCATAGCCAATGGGGTTGATGCGGTATTTTCCAGGGCCCAGCACGCGCCGGGAAACACCCTTCTGGCCATCATTGGCGAGGAATTCGCCCTGTGGCAATTCAGCTCCAACCTTGGCGGTGACCACGCCGACTTTGCCGGGCGGGATGTTGATCACGGGCATGATCTGATGGTCAAATTCGAAGGGGTTCCTGAAATGGCGACCCTCGCCCAGAACCTCCTCCTGAATGCCCATTTGTCCCTTCTTCGCCAGGATTTCCCCCGGCGGCAGGGGGGTGCCGATTCTGGCGATGAGGATCGCCATCTGGTCCGGCTCAACATAAAAACGGCAAAAGCCCCATTCCCAGGTGAAGATGGCGAGGAGAACGAGTACGATGGAACCAATGATAACGGATTTAAGCGAATTCATTATTTGACCTCCTTGGGCGCCTGGGGAAGATAGGGGTTGAACAGTGCGCCGAGCCCATCACCCTGATCGGTGGTGAGGATGGACTGGATGCGCGGACCGACTTTCTTGTAGAAAGTATAGCGAGAGTAGTTCATGCCGTTGCTGAAGGCCTGGACCTGGTTGGCGAAGACGGACGCCTCGGCCACGTTCTGCATGTTCACGACGGCGGCTTCGGCTTCCGCCTTGTACATGACGGCCTTGGCCTGGGCGATGGCGGCATCATTCTCGATCTTGGCCACCTCCAGTTCCCGGTTGGCCTGGACGACGCGCACGGTCTGTTCCTGTGTGGCATTGATCACGGCGCGGATGCGGGCGGTGTCGGCTTCCACCTTCTCGCTACTCTGCTTGGCCAGCATCTCCTGCTTCACGAGTTCGGCCTTTGATTTGGCCTGTCCGATTTCCATGTCGTAGCGCTTGCTTTCCTGGACCGCGACTTCACGGTCCCGGATGATGCTGGCGATTTCCTCGGGCGGGGTGATGTTGCGGATCAGCACCGACCGGATGGAAACGCCCCATTTTTCGCAGGTGGTGTGCAGGTGTGCTTCGAGGTCTTTCTGGAACTGCTGCCGGGTCTCGCCGACGATGAACGTGGTGGCGGGATGCTTGCTGCCCTCTATGCGGCTGAAGCCGCGGGCGCGGGGCAGGATCACTTTCTTGATGATGTCGTTTATATCGCCGACCCGGTGGGTCAGGAGCGCCGCCTTGTCACCCTGCAGGGCGAACTCGATGGTACCTTCAACGGATACGGTGAACCCATCCATGGTCAGGAAGGTGATGGCATCCAGTCCGCTCATCTCGAACCGCTGGCTTCGGAGGTTGACCTCGGCCACGCTGAAGAGATAGGGGTTCAGATAGTAGGTTCCTGAGTCCAGGACATCGGAGATGATCCCCTTCATCGATTTTTCAACCAGGAAGCCGTTGGGTTTGTTGGTGGATGTGCCGCTCAGGACATCTTCGCCATTCAGCGACGTCACGACCCCGACATGTCCCGGGCGGATGGTGATGGCATCGGCCAGGTCGACGCGGAAGGCGTAGGGGTTGAGCCGGTGCTTGCCGGGGCTCAGGATGTCGGCGAGGATCCCTTTCTCGCCTTTTCCGGCGATGATCTGGTTGGCGGGAAGGTTCTTCCCGTAGAGACGGGTGACCACGCCCAGCTTGCCTGCGGGGATGTCCGTGATCTGGGCCATTTGCCAGTCCCAGAACAGGGGGTTGCGGAAAAATCGCCCTTCCGCAAGCACCTCAAGTTGAATCCCCTTTTGTTTTGGGGATTCGGCCAGGAGCTGGCCCGAGGGCAGGTCTTCGCCGGTTTTGTGGATCAGGATGGCAATTTCGCCGCTACCCGGCTCGATTCGGCAGAAGAACCAGGTGAAGAGGGGAATAAACAGCAGGATTCCCAGGATGAAGATCGGCCAGAAGGCCGCCCGCAACAGGGAGAACTGCCGTAAAATCGGCGGCGGATTATCCGAAGAGTCGAAGTGCGGGATCTTGTTCATCATTGAGCCTCATTTCTTTTGCAATTGGCGGTAACTTTAGTTGCCTGTGCCAATATCGTCAAACAATCATATGGGGGCGTCCCCGTGGCCTTGTGCCACGGGGCGCGAAAATGTTTGGTTCCCGCCACGCAAGGTGGCGGGGCACCCCCCCCTTAACCGACCCATTACCTACATTCAATATTGAACGACGATTGGAAACGTGCGAATTTGACCGGGTATGAGGACACTTGAACAATCGCTGGAGCGGCTGGTTGCGTTGCGGACCTTCGGGGTCAAGCCGGGCCTGGAGACAACGCTTGCCCTGTTGGAGCGACTTGGCAATCCCCATCACGCCTTTGCCACCATCCATGTTGCAGGCACCAACGGCAAGGGGTCCGTGTGCGCGATGTTGGAGTCCGTCCTGCGTGAGGCTGGCCTGCGAGTCGGCCTCTATACTTCGCCGCACCTGATCCGGTTCAATGAGCGGATCAAGGTGGACGGGGAGGATATTTCCGACAAGACTCTTGCGGCCCTGTTCGGGGAGATGGAGCCCCATGCCGCCGCCGTTGCCGCGGAGGGACGTGAAGCCACCTTTTTTGAATTCACCACAGCTCTGGCTTTTGAGTATTTCCGGCAATGCAAGGTCCAGGTGGCGGTGGTGGAGACCGGGATGGGGGGGCGTCTGGATTCCACCAATGTCGTGCTGCCCTTGATTTCAGTGATTACCCGTATCGGGTTGGAGCACACGGATTACCTTGGGAATACGATCGAGGCGATTGCCGGGGAGAAGGCTGGAATTATCAAGCCCGGGCGTCCCGTGGTTTGCGGAGCCACTCCGGAGGAGGCGCTGGCTGTCATTCGAAACACCGCGCAGGCCCGCAAGGCGCCTTTCGTAAATGCCGCTGAAGCCGTTTCCGTGCGGCGTGTGGCCCAGGATTTGGATGGCCAGAAGGTTTCCATTTCCGGGGGAGAGCTGAATTACGGTCCTGTGTTGATGGCGATGCTGGGGCGGCATCAGCTTGAGAATTGTGCCACGGTTGTGGCAACGCTTGAAACCCTGGCCGCCTGCAGCCCTGTGGCGATACCGGCCGAGATCATCCGGACCGGCCTTTCCAAGGCGATCTGGCCGGGGCGGCTTCAAATCCTTTCGCGGGATCCCCCGATGGTCCTGGATGGCGCCCATAATCCCGACGGGGCAAATACCCTGGCGGCATCCTTGAAGGAATTGTTCAAGAAGCGGAAGATCGCCCTTGTCTGGGGCATGTGCAACGACAAGGACGCGCTCGGGTTTGCCAAGGCCATGGGGGCTTCCTCTGTCCGCAAGTGCTGGGCTGTTCCGATTGACACGGAGCGAAGCCTGGCGCCGGATAAACTGGTGCAGATTGCGAGGACGGAAGGGTGGGAGGCGGAGCCGGCCTCCCTGTCCGTGGCGCTGAAACAGGCGAAGAACTGGGCCTGTGAACATGATGGCGCCGTTTGTATTGCCGGTTCCCTATTTCTTGCGGGCGAAGTGTTGAATCAGATAAAGGATGAGGGGTGTTCCTGTGAGCCATGACAAGACCATCGAAATCCTGGTGCGGGGCGTTTGCGTAAAGGAAGGGAAACTGCTGGTGTGCCAGAGCAAAGGGGCGGCCAACACGTATTTGCCCGGCGGGCATGTGGAATTCGGCGAAAGGGCTGGTGCCGGACTCGTGCGCGAGATCCAGGAGGAGCTTGGGGTGAAGGCGAACGTGAAGGAGTTCCTGGGGGCGGTCGAGCATACCTTCATCCAGAAAGGGAAAAGGCATTGTGAGATCAACCTGATGTTCCGGATGGATATCCCCCGCCTTTCACCCGGGGCCGTTCCTGAGGCCTGCGAGCATTGGATTGCGTTCAAATGGATCCCTTTATCCGCCTTGGGTCGGAATCACCTTGAGCCTTTTCCCCTGCGCAAACTCCTGCCTGCCTGGTTGAAGGTCTTGTCCTCCGCTGCAGGATGGGGAAGCACCATACCGGTTTTGTAGGTAATGGGTCTGTTATAGGGGGTGCCCCGCCACCTTGCGTGGCGGGAACCGAACATTTTTGCGACCCGTGGCACCCCTTCGACTTCGCTCAGGG
>JAABPW010000227.1 GCA_011391785.1 Verrucomicrobiota bacterium | reverse complement strand
GCCGCCATGGCAATATCCCTGATTGTAATGAATTTGCTCAAGTACAACGTTGTACTAACACTCTTCAAAGAATGCAAGGGCTGGTTTGAGATAAAAATTCGGAAAAGACTAGACCTTGACGATCCGGGCGGGAACCCCGGCGGGGGGCGGGGACAGGACTGTCAGCTTCCGGGACGAGATAACGGCGGGATCCGTTGAGGTCTTGCGATCCCCCAGGGCCCACACGATGGCGTCCTTTAATTCCCCGTTCACGGCCGCCAGGCGCTGGGCCAGCTCCCGCGCGATTCCGCTATACAGCTTCAGCCCGATGGCGGGCTGGCGGGCGATCAGCTTGTCGAATTCGATCCGGGAGAACTCCATCACCTTGGTTGGCTCCCGCGCCATCACGCTGGCGGAACGCGACGCAACACCCAGGAAACACATCTCACCGAAGATATCCAGGGAGCCAAGCTCGATGAGTTTCTTGTATTTCTCGAGCCCGATGCTTTTCCGCACCTCGACCCGGCCATCCAGGATCAGGAAAAAGGAGGAGCCGGCCTCGCCTTCATGGATGATGTAGTCCCCCGCGGCAAAACCCCGCACGACAGCGATTTTCTCAACCGCCGCCATTTCGTCCGTGGTCAAGTCCCGAAGAATCATCCGGAGGCCCTCCGTCGCCACTCAAGGAATGGAAAACCGCATCGCCGTCGCCACCACCTCGGCCCTGATCCCGGCCAGCATCTTGTCATCCCCCTGGTGCTTGATGGCGTTGACGATCCAGCCGCCGAGCTTCTCCATCTCGGGCTCCTTCATCCCGCGCGTGGTCACGGCGGGCGTGCCGATCCGCACGCCGGAGGTCACCGCCGGAGGACGGGTATCGAAGGGGATCGCGTTCTTGTTCACAATGATGCCGGCTTTTTCCAGCGCCGTGGAGGCATCCTTGCCCGTGGTCCCATAGGGCGTCAGGTCCACCAGCATGAGGTGGTTGTCCGTCCCGCCCGACACGATGCGCAGCCCGTGCCCGGCCAGGTAGGCGGCCAGCACCTGTGCGTTCTTCACCACCTGCCGCTGGTAGTCCTTGAAGGACGGCGCCATCGCCTCCTTGAAGCAGATCGCCTTGGCGGCGATGGTGTGCATCAGGGGACCGCCCTGGAGGCCCGGGAAAACCTGCTTGTCGATCTCCTGGGCATACTTCGCCCGGCACAGCACCATGCCGCTGCGCGGGCCGCGCAGGGTCTTGTGGGTGGTCGTGGTGACAAAATCAGCGTAGGGAACCGGACTGGGGTGTACGCCGGCTGCGATCAGCCCGGCGATATGGGCCATGTCCACCATCAGCAGGGCGCCCACGCTGTCGGCAATCGCCCGCATCCGGGGGAAATCCAGGATCCGGGGATAGGCGCTGGCGCCGACCACGAGCAGTTTCGGCTTGCTCTCACGCGCCAGGGCGGCCAGCTCGTCATAGTCGATCACCTCGGTCTTCTGGTTGACGCCATAGGGCACAACCTTGAAAAACCGGCCGGAGAAATTGACCTTGTGGCCATGGGTGAGATGTCCTCCATGGGCCAGGCTCATCGCCAGAATCGTGTCGCCGGGCTGAAGCGCCGCGAAATAGACCGCCATGTTGGCCGAACTGCCGCAGTGGGGTTGGACATTGGCATGCTCGGCGCCAAACAGGGCCTTGGCGCGATCAATGGCGAGCTGCTCGGCCACGTCCACGTACTCGCACCCGTTGTAGTACCGCTTACCCGGATACCCCTCGGCGTACTTGTTGGTCATCACCGACCCCTGCGCCTCGCGAATCGCCCGGCTGGCATAATTTTCCGAGGCGATCAGGTCAATCGTCCGGAGCTCGCGCTCCTCCTCGTGCTTGATCGCATTGTAGATCTCGGGATCCGCATCGGCCACGGCGGCCACTTCCACCGCCGCCCCGCCGACCATTCCGATTTTCTCCACGCGCCGCTGGTGACGTTCCTCGCAAATGAACTGCGACTCAAGCCAGGTGTCCAGGATCGCCGCCGCCGCTTTCGGGTCCTCAAGGTCGCTGCCCATCACCAGGATATTCGCATCGTTATGGGAGCGGGCCATTCTAGCCATCCCGGGGGTAAGGCACAGCGCCGCACGAACCCGCGGAAACTTATTGGCGGCCATACTCATGCCGATCCCTGTCCGGCAAATCAGAATGCCCTGTTCCACCAGGCCCTCGGAGACCATGGCGGCCACGGCGTGGGCATAGTCCGGATAATCCACGGCATCCGGCGTATAGCACCCCGCGTCCTCCACGGTAATGCCGCGCTTTTTCATAGCCGCCTTCAGGGCTTCCTTGAGTTCAAATCCACCGTGATCCGCACCAATTGCCATTCTCATCGTCGAAATCCTTTCCTCATCCGTTTCTGACCAGTCCACGCAAATACAGCACCAGCTCGGGCATCGCCGCATCAATCTCGTCCCGTATCGCCCGGTACACATCCGCCTTCATGCCGAACGGATCCGGAACATCCTCGCCGGGATGCGCGGAACTGAACGCGTTAAGCAGGACGACCCGATCCGCCGCGCGGGGAAACCGTTGCTCCACCGCACGTTTATGAGCCCCCGTCATTACCACAATTAAGTCGGCATCGTCAATGTGGGCAAGGGTTAGCAACCGGCTGACATGACAGGACAAATCGGTTTGTTTCCCGGCCATCGCCTGGATCGCCCCCTCGCTGGCAGGCTGCCCGTCCACCGCCGACACTCCCGCGGAATCGACGTCCCACTCCGAATCGGAGCCAAGCCACCGCCGCAACAGATGTTCCGCCATCGGGCTGCGACAGGTGTTCCCCGTGCAGACAAAGAGCACGCACCGCCGGTTCATGATCGCCTCCTGAGGAATCACGCCCTGCCGCACTATTTTCAAGGACGTCCCCGTGGCATCCACCACCGTGCTTTCCACCCCCAGCGGGGCCGGTCCCGCATCCAAGGCCAGCGCCACGCGGGCTCCCAGCGCCGCCACGGCAGCCTCCACCGTGCGGGCCGCGGGCTCCCCGCTGATATTGGCGCTGGTGACCCGGAGCACTCCCCCCGCGGCCTTCAGGACCGCGGCGGCAACCGGATGATCCGGAACCCGGAACCCCTCCGTTTTTCCGCCACAGGCAAGCACCAGCGTCAGGGGACCCGGCCAGTAGCGTTTGGCCAGCCGCCGCGCCCCCGGGGACAGGATGGCTCCATGCCGTTCCACCACGGCAAGGGAAGCGGCCAGAAGGGGAATGGGCTTCCCCCGGTCACGTTCCTTGGCGTCATAAATCCGATCCTCCGCCCCCGCCACCCGGGGATCGGCAGCCACCCCGTAAACGGTTTCGGTGGGCAGGATAACGAGAGCGCCCGTCTGGAGAACCCTGGCCGTGTCCGCCATGAGGGACGTTGCGGGGCTGGCCGCATCCACGTGAAGAATCCTGGGGTCAGCGTTTCCCATAACCACCCAACAGGCGCAAGCCGAGAAGGATATCCGTGGCCCGTCGCAATGCAAAGTCACCCTCAACCCGGGCCATCAGCTCCAGGTCCCCCTCCGACTTCACGCTCAGGGCGCGGGCAGGGTGATTCGTGCTGGAGAACAGGGCATTAAACGGCGAGGTCTCGCTCTTCACCACAATATCCGGCTGGAGACCGCTTCCCTTGCTAACCAATCCGCCAGGCAGGGCCAGCTTCCGCGTGGCCACGGTAACCCGCTGCCCGTCCGGCAGGGTCAAGGACTCCCGCAAGCGCAAATTCCCGTGAGTCTCGGTTCCCACAAGCATGATGCCCTGGCGTCCCTTCCAGAGAACCGCCAAGGCCTCGGCGGCGTCCCGCGTATCCCGATCCACAAGCACCATCAGGGGGGCATTAATGGATATCGCCGTCTCAACCGAATTGGTGGACAAGGGTTTATCCTGGTTGTCCGTCACCACAAACAGCGGCGCCGCATCCTCCCGTCCCAGTCCCGCCAGAATGGAAACGGACGGAAGATCATCGCCACCCGCTCCGCGCAAATCCAGGATCAGCCCGGCCTTGTCACCCAGGGCACGGAGATGGGCCGCGATTTCAGCGCCACCTCCCGCCATCAGGGCGCCACTCTTGATGTAGGCCAGATCCTCCGGCCAAAGCTCCACCGCCTCCACCGCCCTCCGGCCGGCTTGCTCCGCCACCGCCACACCTTCCGTTCCCAGCACGACCTCGGGATCAACCGACTTGAGAATTCCCTCAAGCCCGCCCCGGACCGCCTGCGACCGGTCGGCCACAATCCCGTTGGTTTCCAGGATCGAAAGAAAATCATCGAGGCTGATGTTTGCAAGACAGGGGGAGGCGGCCAGGACCAGGGAGACCAGAAGAAAGTGGGGCCGTCTCATTATGTTCACGCCTTGGCGCGCTTCTTCGCAATCTCGGAC
>JAABPW010000226.1 GCA_011391785.1 Verrucomicrobiota bacterium | reverse complement strand
GGACTGGATGCGCTCATTTCCCGCATTCACCTTGTCCATCAGGATCTGCTTGTGGACAACCAGTTTCCTGGCAAGCTCAGGCTGGCCCAGCGCAATGATCTGCACCGCCAGGATCGCCGCATTCACCGCGCCGGCTTTCCCTGTCGCCACGGTGGCCACAGGCACACCGGCCGGCATCTGGACGGTTGAGAGCAGCGAATCCAGGCCGTTCATGAAGGCACTCGTCACGGGAATGCCGATCACCGGCAAGGTGGTGTGCGCGCAAATCACACCCGCCAGATGGGCCGCCCCACCCGCCGCGGCAATGATCACCTTGATGCCCTGCCCCGCCGCCTTGCGCGCGAAGGTGGCGGCCAGGTCGGGCGTCCGGTGCGCGGACATCACGCGGACCTCGCACCCCACCCCGAAGCCTTCCAAGGTCATGACAGTCTCCTCCAGAATGGGCCAGTCGGAATCGCTCCCCATCACCACCGCCACTTCCGCTTTCACGGGTTTCATCTTCGGTTTCCTGCTCATGTTGGCCTCCTGATGTTTAAAATTCTCCAGACAGTGTCTCCCCGCCCCTTCAAACCCCTTATTCCCGCTGAAGCGCCCGGGCCGCGATGTCCCGCCGGAACATGACTCCATCGTAACCGATTTTACCAACGGCCTCATAGGCGCAGTCAACCGCCGCCTTCAGCGTCTTGCCCAGCGCGGTGACGCCCAGGACTCGCCCACCCGCCGTCAGGACCTTCCCTCCGGCAAGCTCCGTCCCGGCATGGAACACCACGGCATTCTTGACCTTCGCCGCAACCTTGAGCCCCCTGATTTCCTTGCCCTTCTGGTAGTTCCCGGGATAGCCGCCAGCCGCCATCACAACACAGACGCAGGCCTCCGCCTTGTACTTCACCATCGAGGGATCAAGCGTTCCATCGATACAGGCCTGCAGGGCCGGGATCAGATCGCCCTCGATGCGGGGAAGGATCACCTGGGTCTCGGGGTCGCCGAAACGGCAATTGAACTCCAGGACCTTGGGACCATCACGGGTCACCATCAGTCCGGCATACAGCACGCCCTTATAGTGGATGCCCCGGCTTTTCAGCTCCGCCAATGTCCGCCCGAACACCTCGCGTTCAATGTCCGGCATCTGCCCGGGCTTGAGCACGGGAGCCGGCGAATAGGCGCCCATCCCCCCCGTATTGGGACCCTTGTCCTGATCATAGGCCCTCTTGTGATCCTGTGCGGAGGCCAGCAACACAACGTGGTTGCCATCGGTCAACGCCAGCACGGAAACCTCTTCGCCATCCAGGAATTCCTCAACCAGGATGCGCTGCCCGGCCTCGCCGAAGGCTCCATCCACCAACGCCTCGCGAACCGCCCGTTCCGCCTCCTCGCGGGTGGCGCAGACTGTCACACCCTTTCCGGCGGCGAGCCCCTCGGCCTTGATGACAATCGGAACCCCGATGTCCTGGATGAAATCAATGGCTTTGCCGGCGTCCGTGAACGTGCTCGATTGGGCGGTGGGTACCCCCGCGGCCATCATGACATCCTTGGCGAATACCTTGCTACCCTCCATCCGGGCCGCCGCCTTGGACGGGCCGAACACGCGCAAGCCTTCCTTCTCAAGGACATCCGTGATCCCGGCGCACAACGGCGCCTCGGGTCCCACCACCGTGAGATCGGGACGATTTTTCTTCGCCCAGGCCACCAGGGCGGGAATATCCTCGGCCTTGATGTCCAGGTTCGTGGCCAGTCCGGCCGTGCCGGCATTGCCCGGCGCGCAAAACACCTGCGGCCGACAGCTGTCATTCACTAATTTCCAGACCAGGGTGTGTTCCCGGCCGCCTCCGCCAATAACTAGAATCTTCATGGCTGAAAAGGATATCGGAAGCCCCGCCGGAGTCAACGGTTTTGAGCCTAAAACAATTCGCCCTGGTCGCACCCCTTCATCAGGGTGTGGAATTCCATGCGCGCATAGAAGGGACGCATGAGGGCGGGAGGCTCCGGCTTGACGGCCATGCCCTCCCAGCCGGGCGAACACTCGATCGTGTCCTGCAATTTCACAAGGGCCAGATTACGTTCCACCCGCTCCCGGGCGGCCACGAGGCTGTCCCGGATCCTGACGGACTTGATCTCATCCACCCTCGGCCACAAGGCCGCCAGGGAACCGAACTGCGCCAGCAGTTTGGCCGCCGTTTTGGGTCCCAGTCCCTCGACACCGGGAATGTTGTCCGCCGAATCCCCGGTCAAGGCGAGCCACTCGACAATCTGGTCAGGATAAACACCGGTCTTGGCAAACACCTCATCCCGCCCGATCCGGGGGTCATCCTTCCCCCAGGAAACCATGGAAACCCTGTCCGAAACCAGCTGCAACATGTCCTTGTCGTTGGTGGCGATCAATACCTCGGCTCCGTCGACTGATCCCCACCTGGCCATTGACGCCATCACGTCATCCGCCTCCTCGTGATCCAGGCGTATCCGGGGAACCCCTGCCAGACCGAGGAATTCAGCCACCGGTTCAATCTGCTGGCGCAGGTCATCCGGCATGGGCGGGCGTTGCGCCTTGTATTCAGGCAAAAGGGCAAGTCGGGCCGAAGGCAACCCCCCGTCCCAGGCCACCGCCAGATGGGAGGGCTTCCACCCCTGGATCAATTGGTGCAGCCCGCGTATAAAACCAAAAACGGCATTCGTATGAATGCCGTCCTTGGTCGAAAGTCCCCGAATCGCAAAGAAGGAGCGATAGAACAGCTGGGTCCCGTCAATCAGCAACAACCTTCGCGACAATAGGACCCCCTTACCGTGCGGGAGCTGGCGTCGCCGCATCCGGCACCAGTTTGCCCGGAACAGCCGGCGGGGGCGTCACGGTCTCCGAGTCAGGCTGACGGATCAGCTGGCCCCCCGGATCCACGAGCCGGGCAGTGACGAATATCAGGAGGTTCTTCTTGACGCTCTTCTCGGATTTCGACCGGAACAACGCCCCGATCAGCGGGAGGTCGCCCAGAACGGGAATCTTGTCGTTGGTCTTCTCGACAGACTCGGTGATCAACCCGCCCATGACCACCGTGGCCCCATCATAGACGGAGATCGAGGTCTCAAGCTGGCGCAGCTGGAAGAAGGGCTGCGGCATGTTCAGCGTCTGCTCGGAACCATCGGCACGGCGCACGGTCGAGCCGTATTGATACCAGATCGGGTCGGTGACCACCTGCGGCTTCATGGTCAGGTTGATCATGTTGCCATTTGGGCTCACCTCGGGAAGCACGTTCAGGATGACGCCCACTTCACGCGTCGCAAAATCCTGGGGCATGACCGTCGTTTCCTGCACCATGCTGGCCGTGCTCTGATTCCCATTGTTGCCGCTCTGCATCTGCCCGCCGTTGACTTCGAAGGCGGTCGGATAGATATACTCGGTGACCACCTTGATCATCGCTTCCGAACCTGACCGCGTCGTGACCTTGGGCGCCGACAGCAAGTCCGCGTTGCCATTCTGTTCCAAGGCGTGCAAGACCATGTTCAGGTCGGGATTCGTCAGGATACTGGCAAAGGTTGCAATCCCGCCGATGGTGCCGCTCCCGCCACCCACCGGGGTTTGCCGCCCATTGGAATCCGTCCCGTAGAACCGGAGCCCCTTGGACATCCCGCCGTCGGAAGTGTTGGCGTTCATCTGGATCCTGGGATTGGAGGTCATCGGGGCAAAGGGATTGGAGTTCTTCTTCATCAGCATTTCCCAGTTGTCCGTCAGGATCCATTCCAAACCGGCCTCATAGAGGTCGGTCTCATTGACCTCGACAAACCGCGCCTCGATTTCAACCTGCTGCGGAACGACATTCAACTCAGCCAGCAGCTTCTCGAACTTGGAGAGATTGGCGTCGGTATTCGCGACGATAACCTTGCCGATGGACTGGTTGTAGGTGATCGAGGATCCTTTCGGGAACTTGACACCCATGTTTTCGAAATAGGCCTTGAGGTCGGAGGGAACGGCGCTTTCAGAGCCTCCGCCCCCATCCATCGCCAGTGTTTCCCGTCCGCCGACCCGCGTCACCGTGGGCATTTCCGCACTGGCTGTCTTGACGCGCTCAATGAAGGTGGGCTCAACGGGATACATCCGCGTTTCCATTGTCCCTGTATCCCAGCCGGGAGGAACAATCATAACCACATCGCCATCGATATGCCACTCGAGACCCGCCACGCTCGTGATGATTTTCAGGGCATTGTGCAGGGTAATATACCGCGCCGAGAAGGTGACTGTGACTTCCTGTCCCCCCGTCGCTCCCGTAGCGGCGTCAGGAGTGCCAAACATATCGTCGCCAGCCGCCGCCGGCGCCGCCGCCGCACCACCAGCCGCCGCACCACCAGCCGCCCGGCTCTCGCCAAGGTTCAGGATGATATTGACTCCCTTTTTGGTGTCATCGTCCGATGACTTGTCGCAATCACGGCTCCGCTTATTGAGGAAATCGACCACATCATGCATGTTCGCCTGGCGGAACTCGATTTCGTCAATGACGATCGACTTCATTTTGTTTTCAATGCGCAGCCTGTCTTCATCCGGCTTTTTGTTCTTGTCGAGAGGCTGGACTTCCTGCCCCCTGATCACCTTGTACTTGGGGTTCCAGGAATCCCGGACCTTGGCGGTCATTTTCCGGACAGTCGCATCGCGTTCGGCCGTCTTGTTGCCATATTCGCGCTCACCGAGAACCTTGAGATAACGCATCGCCTCACGGTTATCGGGATCAAGCCCGAGAACGGACTCGAAACAGGCACGTGACTTGCCATATTCCCTTTTCGCCATGAATTCCCGACCCAGCCGCATCTGTTTCAGGACTTCCTGGGGCGGGGCATCTTTCTCGTCGCCCTTGCCGCTCTTGCCTGTGTCGTCTTTCGGCGGGTTTCTGATCAGTTCATCCTTAATTTTTTCAACCAGTGTCTTGAGCTTCGGATTGGGACGCACCTTCATGAATTCCTCGCCCTTGGTCACGGCCTCGATAGCCTTGCCCGCCTTGAATATCTTGTGGACAATTTCAAACTCACATTCAGGCAGTCGCTGCAGGGCGCGATTGCGCAAGACCATACAGGAGGGAATGACAGGAAGTTTGGAGATGGCAACCTTGTATTGATCAGCCGCTGCTTCATACTCACCGCTCTTCCAGGCCTTGTCCCCTTCCGCAATCGCCTTGCGTCCGTCGATTTCGCGGCTTTTTCGGCGAACTTCCTCCTGCTGAGCCACCGTCATGGAGATTTTAACCCGTTCGTCCGAACCCAGTCTCCTGATGGCATCGTTCAAGGCCTGCTTGGTGGTCTCATCGGGAGCCTCGGTTTTCGGGGCTTCAACTTTCGGAACTTCAACAGGATCGTCCTTAGGTTCAACTGCGGGCTTTTCTACGGGAGCTTCCGTTTTGCCGGGTACAGGCAACTCCTCAATAATCGTCTCCACTTTCTTCTCCGCGGGCGGCGGTGGCGCAAGCTCCTCGATCAACGGTTCGGCTTCCGCCTTCTTTTCCACAACGGGGGCGGCGGGTGCAAGCTCCTCGATCGCCGGTGCGGCCTCAGTCTTCTTTTCCTCGGCTGGTGCGGCAGGCGCAAGCTCCTCGATCGCCGGCGCGGCCTCAGCCTTCTTTTCCTCGGCTGGTGCGGCAGGTGCAAGCTCCTCGATCGCCGGTGCGGCCTCAGCCTTCTTTTCCTCGGCTGGCGGGGTCATCTCTTCGATCACAGGCGCTTCCGCCTTGGGCGCTTCCGCAGCAGGGGCTTCCGCCGCGGGTTCATCCGGCTTAACTTCTTCAGCGACAGGCGCTTCCACCTTGACTGCATCGTCAGCAGGAGCGGTGGCATCAGCTGAACCAACCGCTACATCCGTGGTGCTCATCTCCTGCTGGAGTTCCGCAATTCCCCCACCCGCAGTTTGGGCGGCGCTGGAACCCCATCCAGACACAAAGCAGAGCAGGCCGATCATCACATAAAACCCGTTTTTGACTCTCATAAAAGATCTCCCCTTACTAAATAATCATAGCCTGATATCATTCAACAGGTTGCGCTTTGGCTACAGGCAACATCTTGTATCCCGTCTTGTCAATCAACACTTCCAAATTGCGGGAAGGGTCGAGTATTAGAACACTCATTGCATTAGTGTCAACTTGAATCACCCTGTACTTGGACCCCTTGAGATCAAAATCAACATCCGGAATCACGCCAAACATGGTCCCATCCAGCAAGGACTCCAGCTTGACCTCATACTCATTGCGGGGAATCACATGGCCCTTGATCAGGGGGATCTTCTTCCCATTGTGTTCCAGGGTCAGAGTCGGCCCTTCCTTGGCTTTTTCGTTGTAGGACACCAGCTTGAATATTTCAACCTTT
Organism: Verrucomicrobiota bacterium; assembly: GCA_011391785.1. Classification (GTDB taxonomy): domain Bacteria; phylum Verrucomicrobiota; class Kiritimatiellia; order CAIKKV01; family CAITUY01; genus JAABPW01. Next base: position 8,150 of record JAABPW010000226.1, on the reverse strand, counting down.
TCGCCCATTTTGGCCCAGTAGGTTTTTCCGCCTGACCGCAGGTTGATCTGGAATATCAGGTTTGTGCCAGCCTTGCTGACCGCCTTAAAGATCAGGCTGAACGGTATGGGCTTGATATCAACCACCCTGACCTTCGCCAGGTAAGGGGGATGACTGGCGGGATCCTTGGGATCCGTCTTCCATTCATATTCCTCCTGGATGGTAAACCCGTCAGCATCCGGGTCACCCTTGATGATTTCCGCATCGAAGGAGAACACCCCGTTCTTCTCCTCCCATTCATCGGGTATGTTGTTGTGGTTTCGATCCGCCCTGACGACTTCCCCAGTCCCGGGCTGGATGGCGCCACACACCGTAAACGTGCAGTTCGAGGCCGCATAAGGAATGGGCCGCGAACATTCAATGCATTTGACCCGCAGCGCCGGACTCATGAGCGACAACTGCCACGCCTCGGTCTGGAACGGGGCCGCAAGCTCCGTCAGGGCATGCTTGAACCGGGTTTTGTCGACGGGCAACGCCTTCTCGAACTTCGGGGTCAGGCCTTCAAGCTGCCGGTCGAATTCCTGCTGCTCCGCGCGCTGGACCTTGGCCTGGATAGCCAGCATAACAAGGGAAACCAGGAGGACCACCAGTACGGCAGCCGCCATGATGCGGTCGTAATTCCGGCTAAACCATGCTCCAATTCCGGCCACCATTATTTCACTCCTCCCGGTCTATTGTCCGGGTCAACTGCCGGGGGCTTCGCAAACTGATACACATCTAACTCCATCTTGACGGTCAATATGGCTTCGCGACCGCACACAACACGCTCATCACGGCTCTTGGGCGGCTCCTTGACGGCGGGCACGCCATCGGCTGTCTCTACCAGTTTCGCCGTTTCCGCCACACCTTCCTTGCGATCAAACAGCTTCTCATCACCATTAATCTCCAGCCGGGTGATCGTCACAAACACCCCGCTGTTGGCCAGGGCATTCAGGAGCTTCATCACCGCACTGTCACGTGCGGTAAACTGGAAGGCGAAGTGCCACCGCCCGTAAAGCTGCCCCGGGGGAATGGTCCCCGCCATGGCATCCACAACATTCCTATTCATCGATCCGTCGCCAGGCGCTGAAGTCGCCGGGCGCGCACTGCCACCCAGCGCATCCGCCTCGAACTCCTCCCGGAAGATCGCGGTCATGCCGGAGATCTTGCAGGAAAACATGAGATTACAGAGCGTTTCAACAATCTTGAGCTGCTGGGTCAGGCGGGGAACATCCTGCGGGGCCGGCAGATCGCCTTTTATGTGGCGACCGAACCCGAAATCAAATCCACGCGGGATCTTGATGTTCTGGTCTACAGCCCGCGCCAGCAGGCGCCGATCCTTGGTTTCGAAAAACTGGGTCATGAATCTGGCGGGGCTCTGCCCCACCGGCTCCACCTGCTCCGCACCCATCGCGGACTGCAGATCCAGCAGTTCCTGCTGGATCTCCTTGATGTTTTCCAGCTCCTGCTTCCGGTTGATGGCCGAGGGGAACGGATTCTGGGCGTAAAGCATTTCCAAATTGGTCTTTGAGGATTGCAACGCGGCTTCAACCTGATGGAACTGGATGAAGCCACGAACCAGCAAAGCCACCGCCCCCAGAAACAGGAGGCTGAGCACCACCGAAACGGCAATCACAATCATTTTCCGGCGCGACTGCATGGTTACGCGCTCCCCTTGGTGGACGGTTTAAGCTCCTTCGGCTTCAGGGAGGGCGCCACCGCCTCAACCCCGGTCGGCTTGGCCTCAACCGGCTTAATCTCATCCGGCTTGGCCTCAACCGGCTTCGCATCCGCCGGGTTCACTTCAACCGGCTTGACCTCAACAACGGGCGTCAGCTTGTCCTTCAACCCGATTTCCACGGTGAATTCCGTGGCGTAATCCGTCCCCTCAACCGGCTTGATCCGCTTGATCTGGAGGTCATCGTTGAAGTACCCCGTCCCCTTGAGCTTTTCAACATACGCCGTGATGGTCTGGTTATTGCTGACTTCATCCGTAAACGCCATGCCCCGGATTTCAAGACGCGGCCCGGCTTTGGCATCCTTCGGCGGAAGCGGACGGACCGTCGTCAGCCACATTCCCGACACCAGTTCCTGGTGAAGACTGTCGAAAATGGTCACCCAGCGTGTACGGGCCGCGATCAGCCGGCTCAAGTCGTCGGCCTTGGCGTAAAGCTGCTCCTTGTTTTTTCCAAGCTCGGTCAGCTTGGCGTTCGTCGGCTCCAGGCTTGCCACCAACCCCTGAACCTTCTCAAGGCGCTGCTCCGCCATGGACTTCAGCCGGTGCAGGAAAAGGCCGAACACCAGCACCGTCAGGACACAGCCGATCGCCGCAAGGCCAAAGAAAGGCAGACGGCGCTGCAGCACCTTGCGCGCCGCCAGCTCGGGCGGCAGGAGGTTGATCTCCACCGGGCACGACAACATGCGGCGGAGCGCCAGCCCCACCACTTCACCCAGCAAGTGGAGATCCTCGGCCACCTTGTCGGAGGAAATCCCGCTGCTGACCGACACATTCCTGAAGGGATTCAGGAAATCCACCTCGGTTTTCAGCTTGTCCTTGAGAAACACGTTGGCATGGGGAATGATGGAGCACCCGCCCGCCAGCAGGACCATTCCCGGCTGGCTGCCCCCCTGCTGGCCACGATAGAAATTAATGGTCCGGATAACCTCGGCATGCAGGCGGGTCATGATATTGCGGACGATCTTGGAAGTGCGATCCGCAACCCCCACCTCATGCCCCTCATACACCCCGCCAAATCCGACAAAGGCATGGGCCACCTTCAGCTGCTCGGCTTCCTCGAACGACAGCTCGAATTCCTTCATCACGTCCTTCGTGATGGAAATGCCCGCCACCGGAATGCTCCGGCTGAAAATCTTGTTCCCCTCGACAAACACAACATTGGTGGAACGGGCACCCATATCCAGGATCATGGTGCAACCGGGCAGGTCCGAATAGTTGTACCGGACGGCATTATAGAGGGCCAGGGGCGAAACATCCACCAGCACGGGATCAAGCCCGGCGGCCTCGACGCAGTCCGTGATATTCTTGACCAGGTCGCCCTTGACGGCCACAAGCAGGACGCTCAGCTCACCGGTCTCCTGCCCCACCAGCTGGTAATCCCACACCACCTCGTCGATAGGGAAGGGAACATTCTGCTGGGCCTCATACTTGACGATCTGGGCGATCTTATCCGGCGTCACCGGCGGTAATTTGACATAACGGGGAAACACCATCTGCCCCGAAACGGACACCGCCACGGGCCCGGGCCGGATCCCGCTGGTCCGCAGGATATCACGAATTCCCGAAACGATGTAGGCAGAGGAATCCGCCGTGGATTCGGGGTCAAACCCCAGGGGCGCGATGGCATAGTTCACCAGTTCAAGGCTTTTGGAGGCAAGCAACTTGAACTCAGCAAGCACCAGCTTGCTGTTTCCTATGTCCAATGCCAAAATTCGGTCTGATGCAAACATAGCAACCTACTTCAAGGCCTCGTAATCATCATAATTCACAAGAATAAACGGCGTCTTGGCTTTATCAAGGACATACCCGTCCTTGGGCACAAGTTTCGGATTCTTCCACCATTCCCGCGGCAGGGGTTTTGAGGGCGCCAACTTGCCCTCGGACAGGGCATCAACCGTCTCGCCCTTGACCACCGCCTCCACCGCCACCCCGATGATTTTGCCGTAGCGGGCCAAAGCCGCAGGGCGGACATAGGCCGCACCCATGTGGCTGGAGCCACGGGCAATATCCAGGTAGGTCACCGAGCCCTTGACCAGCGTGAGATCAGCCTTGTCCGTACTCCTCAGCAAAACGTAAAAATTGAGGGTCACTTCATCAAGCCACTCGGGCTCCGTGTCAAACTGGACGCCAACCTCGGCCCATTCGCGGGAATCACCGCGCCGGGTGGTCCCCCGGGCAATGTCAGGGCTCTTCATGATGGCGCGGCCGCCCGTTCCCGTCAGCTGATGGAGCCGCAACACCGCCCCCCCCGCTTTCCTCTCTGCACGGACGGGCACCTGGGCGAAGCCAACGACAGGGCTGAGAATCAGGGCCAGCACAGCGCCTATCGCCATTTTCAAAAATACGGAACTCGATTTCATCGGACCGCTCCTTGCAAAAACCCGACCGCCACCCCTACTCAACAATTTCAAGGAGTATAGAGAGCCATTCAAACAGGTCAAAACAAAAAGCACAGAAATTATAGGCTTGATTTCCCCCCTTTCCGCTTCTAGTAAGGACGGTGGTGGTAAACTGTTTCAGGAACGGGGTCGAATTGAGCACTGAACCTGTCCAAGTGATGCCGATGGAAGACGCCGGGCGAGAGGCCCTCCGTGTCGTTCATCTCGAGAATGAGCTGAAAGTCACCCGTGACAGCCTCGAGAAACGCGTCCAGAGCCGAACCGCCGAACTCAGTGACGCCATCGCCGCCCTCCAGCTCGAAATCGAGCATCGCGAGGATGCCGAACGCCACTTCCGGGAGGCCGAGGAACGCTACCGGATCATCTTCGAGGAGGCCATGGACGCCATCGTCCTCCTCGCCCCCCCAACGGGAAACTTCATGGATTTCAACAGCCAGGCTTGCCGCCAGCTCGGTTATACCCGGGATGAATTCAAATCCCTGACCCTCGGGGACATCGATGCACGCGAATCCCCCTCGGAGCTCCTCGGGCATATCGAACGGATCCTGATCCATGGCGCCGAGGTGTTCGAATCCCTTCATCGGACCCGCTCCGGAGAAATCCGCAACATCCTCGTCAGCACCCGCCCCATCCTCCTGGGCAACGCCAAGTACCTGCTCTGTATTTTCCACGATTTCACGGAACGCAAGCAGATCGAGGACGAGCTCCGATCCGCCGTGATCCGCCTTGAACAGCACAGCCAGGCCAAGTCCGAGTTCGTGGCCAACGTCTCGCATGAACTGAAAACCCCGCTGACCTCCATGATGTATGGCGTCCGCAACCTCCTCAAGGGCATCGCCGGCCCTCTCCCGGACCATGCCGTCCGCTACCTGAAACTGTTCGATGCGGAATGCCAGCGCCTCGTCGGCACCATCAATGACATTCTTGATCTCGGGAAGATTGACAACCAAGCCCTGACCCTTTCCACCATCACAACCCCGCTCGGGCGCCTGGTCGCGCGATGCGCGGCCGCGCTGGCCCCCCAGATCGACATCCACAAGGTCACCCTGACCACGCACATGGATCCCCACGGCCCCTTCGTGCGCTGCGATCCCGGCATGATCCAGCGCGTACTCCACAATGTCCTGGGAAACGCCATCAAATTTACCCCGCCAGGCGGGTCCATCACCCTCGCCATCAGTCCGGACCCTGAAAACGCGAAATTCACCCGCATCGTGGTCACCGATGACGGCATCGGCATCCCTCCGGACGCCATCCCCCATATCACCGAACGCTATTTCAGGGCGAGCAACCATGCCTCGGGGTCAGGGCTCGGACTGGCCATTTCAAAAAACATCTTGATCCTCCATGGCGGAACCCTGTCGGTCACCAGTCCCCCCAGAGGACGGGAAAAGGGAACTGAAATCACCATCACCCTGCCCTTTGCCCGCCCGCCGACAATCCTGGTCGCGGATGACGACCCGGTCATCAGGGATCTCCTGACCCTCACCCTCGCCAGCCACGGGTATCGGACCATTACCGCCAACAGCGGGCAGGAAGCCATCCTGATGGCGGACGCCAACCGCCCGGACCTGATCCTGCTCGACCTGATTCTGGAGGATATCCACGGAACCACCGTCATCCTGGCCCTGCGCGGCTCGCCTACCATCCGCTACATCCCGATCATCGCCATCACCGGCGCCACCCTGGATGAGCCCACCGCCGAAGTCCTGACCCGGTTCACAATCCCCACTCTCCCTAAACCCTGGGATAACCGGGAACTGATGGAAACCATTGAAAATGCCTTGATGGGCATGACCGCATTTCAAGCTTTACCTAACAAGGAGACCACCCCATGACCCCTGCCCGAATCCTGCTCGTGGACGACGAGCCCAATCTCCTTCTCATGGTGGGAGACCAGCTGAAAATGGAAGGGCACGACGTGATCACCGCCACCAACGGTGAGGACGCCCTTCAGGCCCTGCGACTCCAGCCCGCACACCTGATCATCCTCGACATCAGCATGCCCGGCATGACCGGCCTCGCCCTCCTAAAAAAACTCTCCGGCCCGGATGGCAAGCCCCGCTACCCCATCCTGGTCTTCACCGCTCGATCCAACATGGAGCTGTTCTTCAAGACAACCGGCGTGGAAGGCTTCCTCTCCAAGGATAGCGATCCGGCACAATTGGTCGCCGAGGTGAGGCGTATCCTGAACAAAACACGCCCCCCCGCACCGGTCGCCGCGGCCGGAACGGCCAAACCGCCCAAGGTGGCGCTCATCCTGGAGGATGACCCGAAATTGAATCGCCGCCTCAAGGTCTCTTTCACCGTGGCCGGATACGAGACCCATATCCTCATGGACAGCCATCATCTCGCTGAAGCGCTGCAGGCCCATCCCCCCTCGGTCATCCTGCTCAAATCCGTCCTGCCCGGCATCAGCGGCGGCACACTGGCCACCCAGCTGGCCGATTACGCCAGCGCCCGGGGAATCCCCGTGATTCTTTACGATGCCAGCGGAATCAATACGACTGCAACGGCGCACCCCAATGTCGACAAATTCGTCCCCTCGGACTCTCCCGCGGAACTCCTGAAAGCCGTCGCCAGCATCACCCGGTAGGACTCACGCTCCAGGCCTCTCATCCTGTGGCTGGCCGAGCCCGTTCAGGATTCCGTACCGGATGATTTCCGCCGTGGTGCGCAGTCCCGTCTTCTCCAGGATGTGTCGCCGATGCGTGGTCACCGTCTGGTGGCTGATGTTCAGTTTCCGGGCGATTTCCGAGAGCTTCAGGCCGGCGGACAGGTGCTTCATGACCTCGAATTCACGCGGCGACAACCGTTCCTCGAGGGGTTCCCCCTCGTTCCGCTGGTAGAACAGCACCAGCTTCTCCGCCAGGTGTTCGGCAATATAGAGATGACCGGAATGGACGCGCCTGACAGCCGCACAGAATTCCTCCGGCGGCGCCTCCCGCGAAATCACCCCGGCCGCCCCCGTGCGGATTCCCCGCAACAACCACCTGACATCCGCCGTCACCCCGACCAGCAGGATCGGCACCCCCGGACACGACTCCCGGATCTGCTGCACCAGGGCAAACCCCTCCAGCCCCGACAAGGTGGCGTCCAGCAGCATCACATCGAACTGTCCCGCCTCCAGCAGACCGGGAAGCCCGGCTCCTGCCCGAACCTGGCCCACAACAGCCAGGTCGGGGCTCTCCGCAAGGCAGGAGGATAACCCGCGCCCGAAGACCGAACTGCCCTCGGCTATGAACACCCGGATCCGCCCTTCACTCATGATCGTCTCCATCCTGTCTCTCTTTCCGCCGGAGGTTGCACACCTCTTCAGCCCTGATGACCCGGGATAAGACTATAATTACAGGAAGCAATATAGGGACTTATTTACTTGTTTCTCTAGGGACATATGTCCCTTGTTATTAAACCTGAAATGGTGTGCAATCCTTCCAAAGGATCTGCAGATACAAAGATGACGACGTCCAACATGGCGCACCACATGCATTTGGTCTTGGAATGGGGCGCCTGCCTGATGGCGACCAGCGCCCTGGCTTTCCGTGTCGGAGCGTCGCGCACCCGGTCCCGCAGGCCGGTAAGCCCGGACCCTTTCCCACCCGACCCGCACGCGGAACTGGCCGCCCTGCAGGCAAGTGAACGCACCCTTCGGACGCTCGCCAAGACCCAGGATGCACTGCTCCGGGAAGTCAACCACCGCGTGAAGAACAACTTCAGCTCACTCATCGGCCTCCTCCGGATGAAGCGTGAATACGCTCAATCCGCGCAGGAGGCCGGCCATCTCCATGACATGGAGTCCCGGCTCACGGGACTGGCCGCCATCCACACGTTGCTTTCCACGAACAACTGGCAGCCGATTCCCCTGAATGAACTCTGCCGGTCGGCGCTGCACACCGCGCTGGAGCCGACCCAAAATCCCTGCCGGGCCACAATCACGGAAACGCCCGCAAGCCGGCTTGTGAGCCATAGCCAGGCACGCTATCTGACCCTTATCC
>JAABPW010000225.1 GCA_011391785.1 Verrucomicrobiota bacterium | reverse complement strand
CGCCGGACGGTAACGATGCGGATCCGGGCTCCAGCAGGAAGCCGTTCGCGACTCTGGCGAAGGCGCGGGATGCGGCGCGGTCAGTCAAGGGGCCTACTACTATAATTCTCGCCCCGGGCCAGTATTTCAACGCGGAGTCCATCGTGCTGGACGATCGCGATTCCGGACTGACCATTAGAGGGAAGACGGCAGGTGCGGTTGCCGAGGTCTACGGCGGCCTTCCCGTTACCGGTTGGGAAAAATGGAAGGGCGACATCTGGCGTGCACCGGTGCCGAAAGACAGGCGGTTCTTCAATCTCATCGTCAACGGAAAGCCGGCAACGATGGCCCAGACGCCCAACGCCGGTAGCGGTTTCCGTGGAGGAGCCGAGCGGCGGGGCAATACCGCGGTGCAGGTGCCACCGGAATGGCGCGGCTACGATTATTCCGATGCGCAGGTATTTACGTTCATCGGTGCCAACTGGTTCTCGGAGATGCGCGAGGTGCTGGTGGCTTCTCCGGACGCCCAAGGCCTGCTGACGCTGGATGGTGGCAGCGGCGGCCTCAATGGAATGAACGACCGTTTCCTTCTGCGCGGGGTGCTCGAATTTCTCGATGAGCCCGGTGAATGGTGTCTCAAGCACAAGGAAGGCTATCTCTATTACTGGCCCGAGAAGGGGACACCGGCGGACCACCTGATCATTCGCCCCACCTCCCAAAGGCTTGTCGAGGTGAAAGGCCGCGCGCCGCAGACTCCCGCGAAAAACATCACCCTTGAAAACCTCTCCCTTGTCGGCTCCGATTTCTGTGCGCGGTGGTATCTGTTTGGACCCAACGAGGATGGGGCCACGCCCAAACCGCTTCAGCAGGGGCTGGTGTTCGGCGAGAATGTGGAGGCGCTGGCGGTTCGAGCATGCCGGGTGCTTGCGGCGGGGCATTCGGGCGTGTGGTTGAATCGTCATGCGCAGAATTGCGTGGTGGAGGACTGCCTTATCAGCGGCGCTGGCTTTTCCGGGGTGTATGCCAACGGCTATCTGCCCGGCGAGGGTCCCTTCACGTCTGGTCTGGAATCCTATGTCAACAAGGGCCACCGCATTGAGAACAACTTCATCTACAACAGCGGCAAATATGTCGGCCATGGATGCGGCATCCAGTTCTTCCAGAGCGGGGATTCCCGGATCGCGCGCAACGAAATCGGCGAGATGCCCCGTTACGGAATCTCGTTCAAGGGCGCAGGCTCGGTGCGGGGAAAGCAGTTGTATGGCCGCATGGTTAGATATGCCGACCGTTACGACTACATACACACGCGCAATTTGAAAGTCATCGGTAATGAAATCTATTCCGTATGCCGAAACAGTTACGACTTCGGCGGGATTGAAAGCTGGTTCCCGGGCCGCGACAACCTGTGGGCCGGCAACGACCTGCACGACATCGACCAGGCAGTGGAGTGGGACGGATGGGCGCATGTTCTGTTCGCCGACGATGCCTCGGACTGGCTGACGATCAGCGGAAATGTTGTCCACCACTGCAACGGCGGTGCCGCGACCGGAGCCATGATGATCAAGAGCGTGGAGCAGACCATCGAGAACAATCTTGTGGCGGACTGCACCATGGGCCGCCTGGTGACCCTCGAGCCCTACGGCATGCCGGCGTGGAACATGAGCATCCGCCACAACATCTTTGCGGTGGACGGCACCCATTCCCGCTATGGGGGTGTGAGTGAATTCTCCATCAAGGGCAAGACGATCGAGGGCGTGCCGATTCCGGCAGGCGCCAGCGGGGTCCGTGAAGTCGATAACAACTGGATCAACCCGCGGAATCCGGACAAGCCTAATCCCCTGGCCCATGTCAAACTAGATCTGAATTCGATCTTCGCCCCGGCCCCGGTCAAGCGCATGAAACCTTACTGGGACGCCACCGCGGCGGATTACGTGGTCACGAACCCGCCATCTTGGTTCAAGCCGATCGACACCGCGCTGATGGGGCTGAGGAAGGACTTTCCGTTTGACGCCCGCGCCTTCACCCGCCGGCTGGCCACCGACAAGATCCAGGCGGAGGACTACCAGCGGACCTGGATCGCGCGCACCATCGGCGGCTACGGCATCCACAATCTGCAACCCGGTGCCTGGACAAAGTATGCCAACATTGATTTCGGCAAGGGTGCGCGCCGGGCCGTTTTCCAGCTCGATGCCCGGCAACCGGACGCGAATGCCCCGAAACGATTTGTGCGCAAGGTTTCTGGTTCGGTCATTGAGGCCGTTCCCTTCAAGGGGGACATGAGCGTGGAAACGATTCCCCAGTGGGAAATCTCCAAGGGGTACACGAAATCCGGGAAAACCGGCCAGGAATTGTTTGATGTTGTTTTGCCGCCGGAAACCAGTCCCCAGGCAGCTGAATGGTCCATGCTCCTGCATCCGGCCACCTCCAAGGGCGGGAAAACACCTGAACAGGGTGTTGTGGACTTCTATGTGGCGCATGGGGAGGGCTCCCTTGACGCCTGTGCTTATGCACGGGCCTCCATTTTTGCGCAGAGCGGCCGGGACAATGTGACCATGACCGTTACCAATTCCGGCGGCGTCAAGGTGTGGTTTAATGGCGAACTGGTGATTTCGCAGGCTCAGCCGGGCACGTATACGATCCAGAAGGGGGCAATCAGGCAGGGGTGGAACACCGTCCTGGTCAAGGTCTGCCAGGGGGCTCAACCTTCGGACTTCTCGTTCAAGCTGGGAACGGTCGCCAGCTCCTGCGGCAAGATCGTCGCGCTGCCGGGACTGCCATCCGAGGTGGAAGAAAGGGGAGCACTGGCGAACACGGTTCTTGAGCTGCGCCTGGACTCGCCCGAGGGGAGAGTCATCGGCAAACTTGAGTGCGGCAACACCGAATGTGCGGTCGAGCGCGTGACCGGTGTGCATAACCTCTACCTGGTCTTCCCGGGCGGAGAGGTGAAAACTGTGGATTGGCTCCGATTCTTGCCTTGAAGCAGAACCAAG
>JAABPW010000224.1 GCA_011391785.1 Verrucomicrobiota bacterium | reverse complement strand
TGTATTTCGTAATCGTAGGCAAGGTACACACATCGGGATATCGTTGCGTTTTACGGGAGCCAAAGGACACATTCACCCGCGACCCGAGCTTCACCGGACAGGCAAGAGCATCGGGAATCCGGTAGTCGAACTCCTTGTCAACGGCATCATGGACTAGTTTGGCGATCATGGCACCGCCCATGGATCAAAAAAAAACCGGGGACATATGATCTCCCCGGTTCAAATGAACAAGTTGAAAGTTTAGAAATCTACGACCGAAGCATCATTTGTAAGCCCACCGATGGATATCAAATTTGCAATAGAGCCACTATTTGTTTCAGTTCCAGCTTTATTTATCCATGCAACATGTCCCCCTGTAAACCCAACATTGGCTCCATCTCCACTATGATTTCCGCCCCATGTTGCTACAGTGCCTGCTTTTGCATAAGTACCAGCTGTTTTCCCGTTCTTATCCCAGACAATTGCCGTATTGAACGGACTAGACTCAGAGGTCCCTTGTCTATAATGATAACTGCACTTTTCGGCGGTAATCTGCACGAGAAGATTTCCGCCTGAGGACGGCAACTCGTCTTTAGATTTATTTACGCTCGGGCAAGCAAAAATGCCAATATCTGCATTCTTTATATAATTTGTCATGGCTGCACATGCCATGTTTTGAGGAAAAGTCTCTGACCAATCATTCGCATACATTTTCAAAAACAACACTAATTGCTTAACATTGTTCTGACAAGTCGCACGACGGGCTTTTTCACGGGCACTTGCAAGGGCCGGCGTCAACAAGCCAGCCAGAATGCCGATAATCGCGATCACAACCAGCAACTCAATCAAAGTAAAACCACGAACCTTGCGCATCAATTTACTCATTTCTGGACTCCTTTTTGTGACCTTTTTTCAAACAAATAATCTCCTGTAAGGCTATACCATCCTCCAATGACCGTCAATAGCTCATCCCGATTTTTTCGAGGAGGGAATACAGCTGCCAGGGACGTCCTCCTCAATGTGGGAGGGACAGTCACCGGAGGCATCAAACCGCGCCCGGCTTGTCGCGCCGCAGCTCTTCAAGCGAAGGCGGAAGGTCACGGTCCACCTGCAATCAACTGCTTAAGCCTGGCGGCCGGGAGTTGGCCAGGGGCGCTGGGGGAGTCGAGATAGCCATAAGTCAGGCACGACCCGAGGGAGGGGAACAAGACCCGGGTTTCAGTCCCTAAATCACCCATCCCCATCACACACAGGGGGGCTTGCCGATTCCGGCTCAGAAAGGTTTTTAGAGTCACAACATCCTCGGGTCGAAGGACCATCGTCGTGATCTTGGGTATGGCGACGGAGGAGCATTCCCTTATTTTCCCTAAAATATCCTCCAATTCAGGCAGTGCCGGAGTTCGCTCGAAGTTGTGGTAGGACACAATAACCGGTTTGCCGAGCCTTTCCGCCATGGCACAGAGGGGTCTCCTCGTTTCGCTCAAGTATTCAACATCAATACAGGAGGCCTCCCCCAAAACAGAAGCCAAGATGGGTAGCCGTTCCAAGTCCGGCCTTGCCCAGCCCCCCCCCTCCCCTGCAAGCCTGAGCGTGACCAGTACAGGAATCCCGGCCGCTTCAATCGCCTTGACGTCATCGCGCCACCCTGATGTCTCCAGGCCGACCTGATCGAGCCTGATTTCAACAATATCACAGGCATAATCAATCTTATGCCCCCCCGATGGCAGCCAGTCGTGCCGGGTGATGGTTCCCACCACTAGCGGCCCTGCGCCAAACTCCAGTTTTACCTTTTGAATCATACATTTCCCCAACATTCAGAATCAAATCTAACACCCAACAACAACAACACAAGCTGAAATGGGAGGCCGAGTTTTGGACTATTCATTTCCAAGGTGGACCGCGACCTCCCGCCTTCGCTCAGGAAGCTACGGCGTGACACGCCGGGCGCGGTTTGGTCAATTCATGATCGTCTTATGCGCCTAACGCCGCCCGGAGGTCGGCGTCCACCTTCAGCTTATCGAGCTCGCGGAGTTACCAGGATCATGACGAGATCCGCGGCAATTTTCTGCATAAGAGCGTGATCAGGAAAACGCCGCTCCTGAATCCGGTAACTGCCATGGTGATGGCGCCAACGGCCTCGCCCGCGTTCCGAAGGCACAGCGGCATGAAGCAGTTCATGAAACACGATATAATCCATAAATATTGCCGGGACACGCGAGTCGTCCAGAATCGGGTTGATCCGGATCAGGTTAAGGGCCTTGTTGTAGGTCCCGTAGCGGATGGTGCGGGACCGGGCATTTCGTCGGTGTTGTCCTACCTTTGCCCAGCCAATGCGGCAATCCAGACTGCCGTTGAAATATAGGCGATTGATCCTGTCCCGAATCATGGCGAGATCAAACACGCGCCCTTTGGTCTGCACAATCACGGGCTGGACCGGCCTGGTTTTGGGATCTCGTGAGGCAACAAAGTTGCCTACCTGTTTCCAGGCCACCCGCGAGCGTGTCTTGAGATAATGGCCCAAGGAGGCGATTACGGCTTCAGGGGCGTCCAGAAACACCTGATTGATACGGAGTCGAGGCTGACCCAGAAAGTCAAACTTGACCGAGACCATTGAAACCCTATTTCGGGTGATAGTGACATGAACAGGTTTGCCGGCGTGACGGCAAAGATGAGTTCTGAGCTGCTCCGGAGTCCAAACGCTATCATTTACACTAATCACAGGGGCTCAATCCAATTCCCGCTTCCATAATTCATCTTCATCCAAACCCAGGTAATGGCCGATTTCATGGAGCAAAGTTTTCCGAACCTCCTCGCGATAGCGTGGCTCCTCCCCCTCCGCCTCATCCCAGATGTTACCGAGGAAAAGAATAATTTCAGCGGGAATGGGGTCGCACCCCTCCTGTTCGCAATCATTCCCGACAAACAAGCCCAACAAATCCGGTTCAAGGCCATCCTGGATCAACGCCTGGCCCGGGGTCATCTCGAAAATCACTGGCACCGCCGCAATTTTTCCGG
>JAABPW010000223.1 GCA_011391785.1 Verrucomicrobiota bacterium | reverse complement strand
AGGCGGTTCTTCAGGTCGGCAATATCGGGTTTGAGTCTGGCGGATGATTTGCGGATGGGGGTGATAATAGCTTTGGCTTCCCGTTTAGAGATGCGTGATATTTCGGCTTTCAGGACTTGGGCTATGTTCATGAGTCTCCTTTGTTTGAAGTTAATTATCTCTGAAAACAAATGGTAATGCCATCACGATAAGACCAACGGCAACCATAATCCATGCGTTTGACACAAAATAAGGAAAAATCATGAGTCCCGCCCCGCAAACCATCGCAATCCAGTTAGCCTGTTTCTTCCCGTAGATAAAATAACCGAGTCCAAAGGTGCCGAATAGAAAGCTGAGCATTAATGGGGCGGTTTCCATAATCTGTTGGATCTAAAATACGCTTATGGGGCGAGAGTTCAAATGGAAATGTGATGGGGGATGTCCCTCCAGGTCCCTCCACAAGCTTCGTGTTGACGGCGTTAATGTTAAGTTGTTTAATCCGGAATCATTAAACGTGGGACGACAATGAATTTTAAGGTGGTCAGGTTTGTTTCTTTCATGATCGCAATCGCCGTATCGGCTTTTGCAGGGAGTCAATCGACGGTCGCGACCCAGTCCGCCTCCCTTCGGAATTGGACGGTCGGACTGGCCGACAAGATTGAAGGCTGGGCCTTATTTAAGGATGGCGAGGCGGTTTGTATCTTGAAAAAAGGCGGAGCGATCACCGTTCAAAAACTGATCCGACTGAGTACTGCGGACAAGACCTACCTCACCTCGAATCCGCCACCCACCAGGAAACTCTTTGATCCCGAAGAAGAGTGCATCTCCCTGGATAAGGAAATTGAATTCCTGTCTGGTCGGTTGGCTACCCTGGAAGCGACCCGAAAAAGCGGAAGATATTATGAGGGGGTCGTTGACGCGGATGGCGAGTCTTCGGCTTATTATGGCTCCTATTCCGAAGGAGCGTCCAAGTCCACCATCAAGAAAATCTCTGCGGCCCTTGCGGACCGGTCCGCCAAGCTTACGGCCCTCAAATTAGCGTTCAAATTGAAGACTCCCCGGCCAGCTGATCCCGTGAAGTGACCGGGTTTGTCATCTGCGCGTGCCGACTGGATTTTATGGTGCAATAAATGCCGGTCCTGTTCCGTTGTACTGGCAAGTGGACAGATTTGGGAGGAGGTATTGATGAGCTATTTACCCGGGCTCGGCGGTTTGGTCGGTTTTCTTTTCATGGCGGGACAGGTTTGTGCGGGAGATGGGGCCTTCCTTGTCAAAGTGGAAGGGTTTGACCGTAGCACGGCCTGGCAGGCCATGTCGGAGCGCGACTTCCAGCGCCTCAAGAAGATCATCACCAGTGAAAAACCATTATTTGCAAAAGCGGTTGAGCAGGCGGCCATGGATTGGCAGGCGGACAAGTCCAACAGGAACAAGTCATTTCCCAGATCCCGCCTGAAGTACCGCTCCATTTTGACCTCGATATCCTTCCCCACGCTGGAAAAAGCCGAGGCGCAACTGCTCCAGTATCAGGATCAGGAGGCCAGGAACCAGGAGAGGCAGGAAGAGAGGCTTAGTCGCGCCAATAAGCGCACAAGGGTGGCGGCCAAGGCGGAGATGAAGAAGGATCAAGCCAAGGATGCCGTGATGGCCGAGGCCGCGGATCTGGTGAAAGCCAAAATGGATGCCTTGGTGCACTAGTGTAGTGTCTCTCAAATGGCAGGTGTTATTCCCGTCCAAGATTTACCACAGAGTGGGGATGAGGTTTGAGGGAGAGGAAGAGAATGTTGCGGCATTTTCATTCCCGCTGAAGCGGGACCGAAAATGCCGCAACACCACCCTGGAGGAAGATGGAACGCGAGATCCAGTCTCGGATTGCCCTCAAGGAACGGGGTTGCGGGAATTTAAGGCGGTGTACTCGCCGCCTTCAATTCCCGCAACATTCTCTTCGCGTTTCCCTTTCCCTCATCCTCCGTTACTCCAGCTTGTCCTCCGTAGCCTTGGCGAAGGAGGGCGAAGCGGGTGGTCAAGCTTTTGTGTATGAAAGATTAACACCAGTCGTTTATGAGACACGACACTACTGGTTCGCCAGGTGGCGGCGGATTTCGTCCAGGCGGCGATCCGGTGAGGATGACGTCAGGCGCGGGAAGCGTCCCTGTGTCATCAGGTAATCGTTGTGCCGCTTGAGCATGATCTTGCCGTCTTCCACCTGGATGGATTGAATCTTCTTTCCGGCCGCCACAATGCGGATCTCGGCGAGCTTGAGTAACCTTTCGCATTCGGCGGGGATGGGGCCGAACCGGTCGGAAAAGGCCTTGCGCAACGAACGAATCTCCTTCAGGAACGCCGCTTCGGCGATCCGCCGGTACATGCTGACCCGCAGCCGTTCGTCCTCGATGTAGGTCACCGGAATGATGGCGGAGTGGGCGGCGCCGGTGTCGGAGGGGGAGAGGCTGATGAAGTCGAGGGTGAGCTCCACGTCGATGACCGGCGGTAGCGATTCGCCTTTCCGTTGTGCGATGGTATGGCGCAGGAGCTGGCAGTAGAGCCCGAACCCGACGGCGGCGATGTGGCCGCTCTGGTCGGCGCCAAGCAGGTTTCCCGCGCCCCGGATTTCCAGGTCCCGCATGGCCAGCCGGAATCCGGCGCCCGCCCCGGAATACTGCTTGATGGCCTGGATGCGCTTCCGGGCGGTGGGATCGACATGTGCCTTGGCCGGCAGCAGCATATAGGCATAGGCCTTGTGGCGCGACCGGCCCACCCGGCCGCGCAACTGGTAAAGCTCCGAGAGGCCGAACCGGTCGGCCCGGTCAATCAGGATGGTGTTGGCGTTCGGGATGTCGAGCCCGCTCTCGATGATCGTGGTGCAGAGCAGCACGTCAAATTCACCCGCGGCAAACCGCCTCATGATGTCCGCGAGCATTCCGGCCGACATCTGTCCGTGCCCGATTTCGATCCTGGCCTCCGGGACCAGCCGTTGGAGACGGTCACGCAAAAGCCCGATGCTGCGCACCCGGTTATGGAGATAGAAAACCTGACCCTCCC
>JAABPW010000222.1 GCA_011391785.1 Verrucomicrobiota bacterium | reverse complement strand
ACGTCTGGCCGAACGGCAATTCGCCGATCAGCTTGCCGTCAGGTGCCTCCAAGCGAATCTCTATCGCAGGCCCCTTGTCGGGATAGATGGCGAGTTCCTTGCCCGGGAGACCGGGCAGCACGAAGGCCCCCCCGACCGAGTTGTAGTGCATGGTCACCGAGGCCCAGAAGTTTCCATTACCGCTCATGGTTGCCGCCCAGGGCTTATCATCCTGCACCACCTTGACCAGGAATTGATTCCAACCCTTCTTGAAGGTGACGTCCACCCGCTTGCTCTGGTCGATATTCCCGACCTGGGAAAAAACCTGCTCGCCATTCAACCACACCTTGACGCCATGGGACCCCCGGATTTCGATCCCGGTTTTGCCGCCATTCCTGGCATACACACTTGACCTCATGTAGGCCGCGCTGTTGGCATTGTTCTCGCCGTTCACCACATCGCAATTGACGATACCCAACGGATGCCTGACGGTAGCACGGCTCACCAACACGTCGGTCACCACATTCCATTTAACGGAGGCGGGATCCTTCTCGGGCGCGAAGGTGATATCCATGAGTTCGGGACCGGACTTTCCTTGTTCCGTGTAGGCCGGGCTGACCTCCCAATACGGGATCGGACACCAGTGATCCCCCAGCTCCATGGCGCCGATGGTCCTGCCACCCAGTGTCGTTTCAAAAGTCTTGGCCGCAGGAGTCCACTCCAGATTGGCCACGAACTTCGTGTACCGGCCATGCTCGAAATCCACGCCGTTGTAACGGGTCCAGGAATTCTTGTACAGCGGGCTCCCGTCCCGCGACCTGACCTGCTGGTTGGTGATGCGGTTCTTGAAGATACGGGAGAAATCCGCCGCCAGCCGGATCTTGCTGGCCGGATGCCCGAGGATTTTCTCCAGATCGAACGGGTAGTCCGGCAAGAGCCCGATCTTGGACATATCGGTCTGCTTGAAGTCCAGCTTGAGCGCCGGGGAATCCGGCTTCAGGAGGTAATCCGTGTAAGTGGACGCCCACCAGGGATTCTTCCGGACGAACTTAGGGTCAGCGTAGACCGAGTCCCCGTCGATGCCACCAGCCTTGTTCCGGCCTGTGACCTGGTTCTTGATATTATCCGCGCGGGGGCCGGCCGGCTCGCTGCGGTCCAACGGCTGGTAAAAATAGACGTTCTTCACCGCCTCCTTGAGGATCGGGCGGAGCTGGCCGCCGACCTTCTCCGTTCCATGGCCGCCGAACATGATGGTGCCAATCTGGGCCTCAACGATGTTGTGCGACCAGACCATGTTATGAGCCTGTTCGACATAGGGCCCGATGGTGGCCGCCGCACTCAACTCGCAATCGGCAATGATGTTGTAGAGGTTCAGCTGCTCGTTACCCTTGCCCATGATCGCCCGCGACCGTCCACCGCCGGTGATCCAGTAGATGATATTTCCCCGCAAAGCCGCCTGATGGGACCCATCGTCATTGAACAGGACGTGCAGCCAATGCTCCCAGCCCGAGGTGTTCACGCCATCGTGGCAGGCGTTGTATTCCCAGACGTTTCCGGTTCCCGCGCCCCACATGGAAATCATCCCCATGTCATCCCCGGAACGGGCGATCTGGGAGATATCGTTGTAGCGGACAGTGGTGTTTCGCGAGTGCAGCAGTTCCGCTCCCTGGTTGGCCTCGGTGACCACGTAGCTGCCGTAGAACTTCACATCCTGCGCATCGTAGATCTTCTCCTTTTTAGGGTCGCGCTCGGAGGCCGGAAGCAGGTCGTATTTGAAGAAGTTGTTGAGCAGCATGGGGCGCCAGCCCTTGAGGGTCACCGCATAGTGGGTAATGCCGTGGAAGACATTGTGTTCGATCAGGTTGTCGCCGCTGAAGTTGAAATACATGCCCGCGCCGTAGTTGGAAAACCGGCCGATATCGTAAAAGACATTGTTGCGGACCACGTGCTTCTTGTTGACGTAGGATTCGGCGGGCGACTTAAAGGGCCCCCGCCCGGATTCCCAGCCCATGAAGAACAAGCCATTGCAGCCGGCCAGCTCGATCCAGCAGTTCTCCACGCGGCATTCCTGGGCCCAGCGGTTGAACATGGCGCCCATGAAGCCGGCGCCATACAGCTTGCTGTTGCGGATGACGACATTCCTGGCGTTCTCGACATAGAACTGCCCATGGCGCATGTCCGGCGCGATGACCGAGTCCCCGAGGGTTTTGCCACCCCACGGCTTTCCATCATACTCCCCATCCCAGGCGGTCCAGTACGAGTCGCCCTTCTTCCATTCGGGAGCGAAATCCGAACCGATCATGTACAGGCCGTCAAAAACCAGGTTTCCGGCGACCTTCGTCATTGAACTGCCCTTGATTAAAAAGACGTCCTTGGCCGTACCCAGCACCATCAGCTGCTTCTCAATGGGCAGGTTGCGCGGGGTGTAGATCAGCCGGGTCCCTTCCCGTCTCCAGTCACCGGCCGGGGCATCCCGGAAGACATGGAAGATGCCGCCGTTGGCCGACTGCTCGTTCTCGTAGAGCATGAAATGCTGCTGCAGGTCCGGCACTTCCGCCTCCACCTGCGTGTCGTTGATCTTCTTCCAGTTGGTGATGCGCCGTCCGCCATAGATGCGGGTCGCCAGCTTGGGCGCGCCCTTGTAGGTGATCGTGTGACCATCGCGGCCGCTGTCCCGTTCGTCAAGCTCGATGGATTTCTCGACAAAGTAATTGCCCGCCCCGATATTCACGACCACGTCTTCCTTCATACCGTTCGCAATGGACTTGCGGACGGCGTCACGCGCGGCCTCCAGGGTGGCCAGCGGCTTCCGCCGGGTTCCCGGATTCGCATCATTGCCATCCGGGGCGACGTAGAACTGGCCGGCCACCAGCGAATGGCAGAACGGGAGCATCGTCAGGCAGGTGATGATCGTGCCTAAACGCAATGTCAATCTCCGGTGGTTCGGGGTAATCTTCATGAGGAGTCTTTCCTTTCAGTCTTTTCAGCAACCGTTTGCAGTCTGGTCGGGTTAGGGGTGCACAGTATTCTTTATTTCAAAAACTTAGTCAACG
>JAABPW010000221.1 GCA_011391785.1 Verrucomicrobiota bacterium | reverse complement strand
ACCGTGGGTGCTCCGGATGCGGACGCGGGGTGCGGTGTAGAGGGTGAGTTCGTCATCCACGCACAACACGTCCACGACCTCGCCGCCAGCCAGGTGGCCGCCCTTGGCGACGCAGGCAGTCTTGAATCGCGCGGAAATGTCGCGGGCGGCTTTCTGGAGATCCTTCAGGGTCCGGATGGGATATCCGGCCAGGAGTTCGGCCTCGTGTCGGTTGGGGGTGATAACCGTGGCGAGGGGGAGGAGTCGCCGCATGAGCGTCTCCATGGCGTCGGTGCGCAGCAGGCGGGTGCCGGAGGTGGAGATCATCACGGGGTCCACCACCAGCGGGCCGACCTCGACCGTCTTCAGGACCCGGGTGACGGTCCGGATGAGTTCCGCCGAGAAGAGCATGCCGGTTTTGGCAGCCTTTACCGGGAAGCCTTTGGTGACGGCCCTGATCTGGGCGGCGACCAGTTTCGATGAGACGGCCTCGATTCCCGTCACGGCGCCCGGATTCTGTGCCGTGATGCAGGTGATGGCGGTGGTGCCGAAAACGCCCAGGGCCGTGAAGGTTTTCAAGTCCGCCTGAATCCCGGCCCCCCCGCCGCTGTCCGAGCCGGCGATGGTGAGGGCGGTGGGGAGAGCTTGAAAATGTCCTGATTTTGTCATGGAACCACTTCAGGAATCCAGAATCCAGAATCCAGAATACAGAATGGGACAGGAGGACCGAATTGAACCTCCTTGGAGGCATGGGGTCGAATCATTCTGGCTCCTGACTTCAGACTTCTGACTACTACGCTCTTATCTGCCCCGCCTTGGCGAGGGAGAGTGCCTCGACGCTCTGGATCTCGGCGAAGCCCTGGGAGCTGACGGGGTTGAGCCCGGCGCTGGCTTCCATCGAGGAGTCAGCCTCGTTGTAGAGCGAGCCGGCGCAACCGGTCATGCTCATGAAGAAGGTGTTCCCCTTGTAAAGGCCCAGCACCACCGTGCCGCTGGCGGGCGCGGCCATCACGTCAATCGCGGCCATGGCGGCGCGGGTGACGGGGTCAAAATAGCGTCCGTCGTAAATCTGGTCGGCCACAAGCTTCGAAAGCTGCTGGAACAGCAGGGTAGCGCGGCGATCCATGACGGCCTGATAGAGCTGGCGCAGGGCGGTTCCCAGCAGTTCCATGCCCGGCGCCTCATAGACGCCGCGGCTCTTGGTGCCGATGATCCGGTTCTCGAGCGCGTTCTTCATGCCGACGCCGTTGCGTCCGGCGATCCTGTTGGCCTCGACCATGGCTTGCAGCGGGGTTACCTTGCTGCCGTTGATGGCCACGCAACGGGCATTTTCAAACTTCAGGACGACATCCTCGACGGCGTCCGGAGCCTGCTGGGGCCAGACTCCCATGGTGGTTTGCACGATGGTGCAGGGGGTCTCGATGCTTTCCAGATCCTCCGCCTCGTGGGAGAGGCCGGCCAGATTGGCATCGGTGGAGTAACGCTTCTTTCCGCCCACAGCGGCCTCGATGCCGAACTGGGCAAGATAGGTGGCCATCTGGGTGCGGCCGGGGAATTCCTTCAGGAGGCTCGGATCACGCCAGGGGGCATAGACCTTCATGTCGGGCGCCAGCACGTTGGTGTAGCGCTCGAACCGCATCTGGTCGTTGCCGCGGCCGGTGGCCCCGTGTGTCAGCACGGTGCAACCATGCTTCTTCATCGCGGGGATGAGGCCGCGCACGGTGACGGCGCGGGCGATGCCGGTGGAGTTCCAGTAGCCGCCATCGTACATGGCCTGGGCCTTGACCACATCGAAACAGGCCTCGGCCATCTCCTGCTTGAGATCCACAATGAAGGTCTGGGCGCCGCAAGGATCCATCTTTTTCCGGATGTCGTTGATATCGACTTCATCCGGCTGGCCGAGATCGGCGGTGAAACAGGTTACGTTCACCCCCATCTCGACCATTTTCTTGGTGATCGTCCGGCTGTCCAGTCCGCCGGAAACGCACACGCCGACCTTCTTGCCTTTCAGTTCAGTGATAAGCATGGAACTTCTCCGTTATGTCCGTCTCTTATTCCTCATCCGCGGCGCGTTCCACGCCGTGCATGTCGGCGAGAGCATCGTCAATGATGTCCAGCGCCTCATTGATATCCCCATCCTTGATGTTCAGGGGGGGGAGGAAGCGGACGACGTTCTCGTTGGTGGGGATAGCCAGCAAGCCCATATCGGCGAGCGACTTGCAGAGATCCTTGACGGGCACGTCGAGCACGAGGCCGACCATGAGGCCCATGGAGCGGACTTCCGTGACGTGCTCATAGGGCTCGATGAATTCACCCAGACCGTCGGCGAAGAGCTGGCCGGCCTCGGCGGCGCGGGCGACGAGCTTCTCCTCCTCGATCACCTGGATGGTGGCGAGGGCGGCGGCGCAGGCCAGCGGCGACGCGCCGAAGGTGCTGGCATGCTTGCCGGGCTGGAAGACATCGGACAGCTTGGCGTTGGTGACGATTCCACCGACGGGGTAGCCGCTGCCGAGCGACTTGGCAAGGGAGAAGGCATCCGGCAGCACGCCGCTGGCCTGGAACCCGAACCAGTGACCGGTACGGCCCATGCCGCTCTGGACTTCGTCGCAGAACAGGAGGGCGTTCTTCGCATCACAGAGAGCGCGAAGCTCCTTCATGAATTCCGGGGTGGCCTTGATGACGCCGCCCTCGCCCTGGACCGCTTCGACCAGGATCGCGGCGGTGCGCCCGCTCATCACCTTCTTGACGGAGGCGATGTTGTTGAGCTCGGCATAGAGGAACCCGTCCGGGATCGGCTCGAACCCGTCCTGGTACTTGGTCTGACCGGTGGCGGCCAGCGCGCCCAGGGTACGGCCGTGGAAGGAATTCTTCATCGAGATGATCTCGTACTTGCCTTCATCGCTGCCCCAGAGGCGGGCGAGCTTGATGAGGGCCTCGTTGGCCTCGGCGCCGGAATTGCAGAAGAAGCACTTGCCGCCCAGCCCGGAGAGGGTGGAGAGCTTCTCGGCCAAAGCGCCGTGGTATTCGTTCATGTAAAGGTTGGAGACATGCACCAGCTTG
>JAABPW010000220.1 GCA_011391785.1 Verrucomicrobiota bacterium | reverse complement strand
CAGCCCCCCCCGCACCATCCGGGGGGTACGAATGCGGTGGAGTTGACGACGCGTTATCCCTGTGATCCCCAGCATGGATATCACCTGGCGATGTTGTTGTTCTGGCTGTCCCGCTCGCAACGCCTGGGCGTGCCGATGGTCTATATGTGCCACCAGCATATGAGGCAATTTGAAGGACAGGCCTGTGTGCGCATCACGGAGTATTTGTTACGGACCGTGCTGGCGGATTTCCATGGAGACTTCAAGGTCGACACCCTTTTCGGTGTCGGGAAATATTGGCGCGAAGTCTTGAGCGTGAAGACGAGACGGATCAGTCTGACATTGACAGGGACCCGGCTTGTGGTGGAAAACCTGAGTGATACGGATTTCGAGATGATACCAGTGGATCTGGTTCTCGCCGGCGGAGGACGTTCCACGGTGTTGGTTTCCGTCCAAAGCGGCGCCAGCCGAACCGTTGACCTGGCGCCACATTTGTCCGTTCATGAGGGAAAATAAAGATGCCTTTGGTTTGTACTATCGATGTTGAAGACTGGGCCCAGTCGACGCTGGATACGGATCTGCCGATCCTCGAGCATGCCGGCCGCAATATGGAGCACCTGCTCGATGTGCTGGCGGAGGAAAAGGCCAAAGCCACATGCTTCATCCTGGGGAAGTTCGCGGAAAAGTTTCCCGGCACTGTGAAGCGGATTGCGGCGGAAGGGCATGAGGTCGCCTCGCATGGATTTGGGCATGTGGATGTCTTCAGGCTTTCCCCGGCGGAATTCCGCGAGGATGTGCGACGCTCCAAGGCGCAACTTGAAGCCATGACGGGAATGCCGGTGAAGGGATATCGCGCGCCGGATTTCTCGATCGTGAAGGCATCGCTCTGGGCGCTGGATATCCTGGCTGAGGAGGGTTTCGTCTATGATGCCAGTGTCAATCCGGCCGGGCTCGCCCGCTTCGGGGTGCCGGACTGGCCTGCGCAGCCGGTCCGCCTGGCGCTGGCTTCCGGACGCAGTCTGGTTGAAGTGCCAGTGGCGACGCTTCCCGTTCTCGGCCGGCGGCTCCCGGTGGCGGGCGGCGGCTATCACAGGCTCCTGCCCTGGCCCCTGATCCGCTATGCCATCAACCAGCTGGTCTTGCGCAACCAGGCCTTCGTCGCGTATTGCCATCCCTACGAATTCGATCCGGATGAGTTTTCACGCGTGCCGTTTGTGACGCCTTTGAAAATGCGTCTGCATCAGGGATTGGGCCGCCGCGGCTTCGAGACGAAATTCCGCAAAATGCTGCGGGGGTTCAAACCTGTCCTGGCGCTCTCCCTGGCGGAAGGGACAAATTGGCCATCACACACGCCTGCCTTTTGATATGACCCCCATGTCTACACAGAGGTTTCTGGTAAAACGTCTATTTGACGTGTCGGCCGCCTTCGCCGGACTCCTCCTGCTCGCTCCGGTCATGGCGCTGGTTGCGGTGGTCGTTCGCTCGACCTCGCCCGGGCCCGCCTTGTTCGTGCAAACCCGGATCGGACGGCATGGCCGACCCTTCCGCTGTTTCAAGTTCCGGACCATGCGATTGGGAGGCCATGAGTTGGGTACCATCACAACGGCCTCTGATTCGCGCATTACACCGGTCGGAAGGGTCCTGCGCAATTGGAAGCTCGATGAACTCCCGCAACTCTGGAACGTTTTCACCGGACGCATGGCATTTGTCGGGCCACGCCCCGATGTGCCGGGATATGCCGACAAGCTTCAGGGAGATGACCGGCAAGTGCTTGAATTGCTGCCGGGAATCACCGGCCCGGCAACCCTGTTGTTCCGCGACGAGGAGAGCCTGCTGGCCTTGGCAGGCGACCCGAAGGCCTTCAACGATCAGGTGATCTATCCCGAGAAACTCCGCATCAACCGCGAGTATTTGAGGACCGGCTCCTTCTGGCGCGACATCGGGTTCATTGTCGCCACGGTTGTTCCCGGGGTGACGAAGCGGACGGGCCTGGATCAGCGCCTGGGATTGGATTACAAGGCGTTTTCCCAACGCATGAAGGACTCCCTCGGCGCCTCTAACGAAGCCTTTTAATGACCCCAAAAATCTACAGAATGCTCCTGCTGTCCAGAAGAAGGCAAACCGTAGATGAACGCAGAAGACGCTGATAAGATGTAATTTTGAGATTAACATGTTCTTTCTGATTAAACATACCCTTGAATCACTTTGCCAGCCGTTTACGCTTGGCATGCTGTTGGTGGTTGTCGGAACCCTGCTTCTCCTGGCCAGGAGACATGTCAAGGCCGGCACAGGGTTGATATCGGGCGGTCTGCTGGTGCTGCTTCTGTTCAGCTATCCGCTCGTGCCGGGCCTTCTGTATCAATCCCTGGCCAGTCGCTACAAGCCCATCACCAAGGAGTCGCTGCGTGAAATGCCGGGGCGTTCAGGCGACGTGGTCTGGATTGCGGTGCTCAGCGGCGGGTTCTACACGAACGGGGCGTCCGATGTCGGGGCGCGATTGAATGAGGCTTCCCTCGCCCGTTTTGCCGAGGCCGTCCGCGTCTACCGCCAGATTTCCAAGGCAAAAATACTGTTTTCGGTCAGCGCCATCAAAACGGATTTGGCTCAAAAAAGGCTCCTTGATCAACTTGCCGGCACGTTCGGGTTGCCTCGCGATGACCTGGAATCCGTGGCCGGCGCCACAACGACCCAGGACGAGGCGGGGCTGTTCCGCGGACGACTCGGGACGACTCCGTTTATCCTGGTGACTTCGGACTACCATATGCCTCGCGCCATGCTGCTGTTCAAGGGAGCAGGCCTGAACCCGGTTCCCGCCCCCGTCGGTCAGTGCGGGCAGGGCGATCCCGAGCCGCGCTTTAATCCGTCCGGTCTGTTCCCCTCTGACTCCAGTCTCTCCACAAGCCACACCGTGATTCACGAATACCTGGGAATTGTCTGGGCGTGGGTCGTTGGTCGTTAGTTGTTGATCGTTGATCGTAACCAGATAATTTTATATATTTTCGACCAATTGCCAACAACCCGCAACCAACAACCAACGACCAACAACCAACGACCCGCAACCA
>JAABPW010000219.1 GCA_011391785.1 Verrucomicrobiota bacterium | reverse complement strand
ATTCCACGTCGTACCTCTTCTCGTTCCAGATGCCACAGTAGGAAATTTCCAGGTCGTGGTATTTTCTGGCACCCTGGATGAAGGCCGCGATCAAGTCGGCGTTGTCCTGCGAGTAGAATTTGCCGTTGCCGACCCAGCCGGGGGCACCCCACTGGAGCACGTCGAAAATGATGTTGGGATTGCGTTTTTTCGCCTCCTTCATCAGCCACCATTCATAGCCGCGCTGGAAGCAGGCCGGTTTCGGATTGACGAATTCCTCGCGCGAGAAGGCGATGCTCGGCTCGGTGCCGCAGGTGGAGTCCGTATCCCCGCCGATTTCCACCTTCAGGTGCTGGATGGCCGCGCCGAATTGCGGCTTGAACAGATAGTCGAGGATTTCGCTGCGCTGCGGTTCGGGGTAGTCGATCAGCAGACGCGACGAGGCGCCCGCGCTGAGCGCGCCGATCCCTTCGTAGGTGGCTTCGGTCTTCCGGACGTCGAGGAGCACCTCCGGCACCTCGGCGGCGGATAGGTGCCCGGCCAGAATGAGAGATAGGACGGCGGAGGGCAGGAGGTGGCGATGCATTGGGCTTACTACTGAAAAACGTCTTCTTATATGTTCATAGTATCGAATGCTCTCTTGGGCTAGCGTGAGTCGCTTTGCCGCACGGCACGGAAACCATAATCTTGACCCCGATGATTCCACGTGACAGGGCCGTTGTAACGATCAGACGACCGAAGGTCGGTCTGTGTTCCTGTTTTTACATTACTGCCACCACGGAACCCGGTGCCCGTAGCTGAGGTGTCCGGCCAGTTGGCTGCATTGGCATCACCGGTAGCATTTAATCTGCCATCTCCTAACACCCCTGTAAACGCGCGTCCTGTCGTATTACCCACGGTCACTGGCCGATCATGGAGATTACCGCTCATCTCCATGATTCCCCAGTATGTTGCCCCTGATGCTGTCCTATCCGATGCCGCTGTAGCATAGATCCCCACTCTATAGGGCCCTTCCGGGGTAGCACATGAAATGTAGTTGCAATTTCCACCTGTGGCCGTATCCACTCCTGTGCCATCGTTCACTATCGCTGTGGTCGGAGTTACCGTCGTATTGCCCCAGGCATATTCATTCGCTACCGACGGCAACGGCCCTCGACATGCCTTTTCGAATTCCAGCTCTGTCATGGGCCGTAAGCCCGCCCAGTCTGCATATGCCGCTCCGTCCTGCCAACACAGAAAGCCGCAGGCACGGTCGGGTGCTGCCGTGGTTGCGTCTCCCGTTGTCCAAGCCACGGTATTTCTTTTAACCACACTATCACTGTTCTTGCCGTCATTAGAGATACTGGTAATGTCCCGGGTTGTCTTCTGGCTGTCCGTCAGCATATTGAAAAAAGAGACCCACTGCCCCTCGCTGATTTCGTGCTTCATACAGTAAAACGCATTGTAACCCTTGGGATATGCCGCAGGAAGCGTCTTTGGCGTAGCATTGTTGAAATCATCAGCCGCTTTCATCCCGGACGCATTGTTGTTGCCAAGACTACTGGCCGTGTTTCCGCCGAGTGTAATGGTGTAATTCTCGTTGGTTATCTGGAAGGCCACCGTTCCTGTCGTATTACTGCAAAACTGCCCCCGAACACTTGTTGTCGTTCCATCGCCTGCATAGAAGCTCCCCTGTGGAACGTAAACCATCTCGATGGCATGCACGCTGACATCCACCCTTGCCGTGTTGGCCACGCCGTCATCCGCATAACGCCAGCGCAACTTGACGCCGAAATTTGTCCACGAGCCACTGCCTTCATTGGACCGGTAAAGGAACACGCCGCATCCGAAGTTTGTCCCGCCACTGTTGGTACTCAGACCAACACTGATCGTACTGCCTGCAGGCGATGTATACTCGCTCGCATTTGCGCTGAGGGACGCGTGATTCCAAGCGCCGTCGCTGGTTATGCGATATTTCACAAACACCCAGGCGGCATCCCAGTTGGTCCAGGTGCCGGACTCCGTCCACGACGCCCGCCAGGAAGCATCCCAGCTCACATCGCACTGCACAAACACCTGACCCGGTTCCACGCTTGGAGCCAGGGTAACATTTGTGACGACAATATTCGCGGCAAAAGCCGGCTGACCCCAGATGAACGCTCCTGCCATGGCTATAATCAATGTTGATATTTTCATATCTATTTCCTTGCTTCGTTATGCTCAGAACACCCTCACCCCGTCCCTCTCCCCTGAAGGGCGAGGGAGTCAAGCCATTACTTCCCCTTGAATCTGGCCCTGTCATGCAGCTGGATTAGAACTCCTGCAGCCTTGCCCGTCCCCCCCTTGCTTCCCGAAAACCTGTCAGCCCAGAAGAAGCGTTTCGCCTCAAGCTCCGTAGAATTATCTTCGTTCATGATTACGGAGTGCCGTGTCGATACCTCGATGGATTTGTTGTCCGAAAGGCGCTCCATCTTCACCTTGCCCTCCACGACCGACAAATCAGTGGATTTCCAGTCTGACGTTACCCGGAGCGTAGTTCCCAGCACCTTCATCTGCGAATAGGGGGCATTGATGACAAGCGGTTTGTCTTTCGGCTGTTTCCTGACTTCGGCCTTCAAATCGCCATGCGCAAGAAAGCATCTTTTCTGGCCATCAACGGAAAGCATGGTCAGCATGGAATTCCCATCCAGTCGCATATAACTACCGTCTTTCCAGACAATAACCGCAGCGCTGTTTTTTCCATCCACAACCACATTGGCGCCTGTCAGAAGCCTCATGCCAGGCTTGGCCTTGGCTGTCCTTGCTCCGGACGTCACAAACACATCACCCGATACAGATGTCAGTACAGCTATCGCCGGGTGTTTCAGATAGTAGGCTCCAATGCTTACACCAAGCAGAACCAGGATGGAGGCCGCCAGGGCCAGCCCCCGCCGCCACCATTGTAGATGCACAGGGCTTGAAGGCTCCTGCCTGACGGGGACCTTGCGGGGATTTTCCCTCTTCAAGTCGCGAATTCGCTGGTGCACCTGGGCGGAAAAATCCATGCGGTCGGCGCTGACAGCCACGG
>JAABPW010000218.1 GCA_011391785.1 Verrucomicrobiota bacterium | reverse complement strand
TCTTCCGATCTGTAAACGTTCGATGGTTAAAAAACTGTTGTTTAGTCTGAGTGTGCTGGTTTTGCTGACGATTACGGTTCAGGCTGTAGATGCAAAACTCCCAAAAGAGCTGGCGAGTATGCCTGCCTATCAGTTCCCGCCGCAGCCGATTACTCCTGAAAATGCCAAGCAGTGGAAATGGATGCGCGCTTTCTATGATCGGGAAATCTCGCGTCCGGCATCCCCGGATGAAACCTTGGCGCAGGTTGCAGTGCGCGCGGCGAATGTGAAGCCTACCCGGGAGAAGCTGGCCTACCTCGACATGGAATTCATCACCTTCCCGCATTTTGGCATGAGTACGGTGTCCGGGCATCAGCAGGGGACGGGCAAGGAGGATCCCCGGAGTTTCAATCCCGTTGGGTTTGACGCAACCGAGTGGGTCCGGGTTCACAAGGCAATGGGGGCCAAGATGATTGTGTTTGTTGCCAAGCATCATGACGGCTATGCCCTGTGGCCTTCCCGGTTGAATGATTATTGCATTCGCAGTTCGCCCTGGCGGGATGGCAAGGGGGACATGGTCAAGGAAATGGCTGATGCGTGTCGCAAGGGAGGATTGAAGTTCGGCCTTTATATTTCGCTGTGGGATGAACATGATCCGCGCAGCGTGATCCCCCGTAACCGGCTCAGGGCTGGGCAGATGTCGGCTGAACAGCGACGGACCTATCAGGACTACATCGAAACACAGCTTCTCGAAACGCTGGATGGTCGGTATGGCGAGATCACCGAGTTATGGTTTGATGGTGCAGGGACCAACGGTGCGGAGGATTGGAACCGCATTTACGAGATCATTTACCATTACCAGCCCCGCTGCCTTGTGGCAATGTGCGGGTTCGGTATCAGGTGGTGTGGCAATGAGTCGGCTGTTGGCGATGTTGTCAATTGGAACGTATTGCCGCTGATGCCGGAGCTCCGTAACCAGAACTGGGTGCCGTTTCATTTTGATAAACTGATCAGCAGGAATCTGCCGCAGGTCACCGACGATCTTTCCCGGCTCCGCGGACAGGAGCTGTTTTTCATCCCCCAGGAAGGCGACACCCGGGTGTTGAACGGTGGCTGGCACTGGGATGGCCGCGGTGAACCGCGTTCCCTGGAGTTCCTCGTGGATACCTATTATGCCTCGATTGCATCCGGCGCGGTGCTGATCCTGAGTCCGGCACCGGATCCGAAAGGTGTTTTCAATACAAACCAGGTTGACCGCCTGATTGAATTGCGCAAGTGGATTGATGGCTCGTTCCGTGATAATCTGTTGCAAAATGCCAAACTGACGGTGGTCGGCGGAGTCAAGGGCTACAATCCCAGAAAACTTTTGCGTGACAAGCGCGATCGGCCCTGTATCGCGCCAGCTGGGGTTGCGAACCTCACCATCGAGGCAGAATTCTCTGCGCCCTGCACATTCAATAATCTGGTCGTCGAGGAGTATCTTGAGCCTGGCCAACGGATTTCGTCCTTCATTCTGGAGTCCTGGCAGGATGGGACTTGGAAAAGTATTGCAGCGGGGCGGACGATCGGACACAAGCGCGTGATTCCCTTTGGCGATGTGACATCGAAAAAAATCAGATTCCGTGTGATCGAGGCGCGTGACCGGCCGGCGCTGAGGTTCATCGGCTTGTACAAGGCCTTACCCTATCGGGAGAGCAAGAAGGTGTTAACCGAGGCCGATTATTTCAAGGCCTTGCCTTCGCAGGAGGGGTTGGGTGCCGGCCTGAAGTGGTCTTATTACGAGGATGCCAACAACGGATTTCTTCCCTATCAGGAGCTGTTCAGCGACCTGAACACCACGAAGGTTGTGCCTGATGCGATCGGGGTTGATGGCAATCCGATGGGGGTGATCTATTCGGTCCCCAGCAGCCGCAAGAGAAAGAGCCATTTTGCCATGAGGTATGACGGGTATTTCCAGGCTCCAGTCAGGGCGGTTTACTCATTCAAGGCAGGTGCCAATAGTGGATGCCGTCTATATCTGGATGGCCGGATGGTGATTGAGAATGATGCTTCGGCGGGACAAGTCCGGACGGCGGAAGTGCCGCTGGAGTCGGGGCTGCACCGGTTGACCATCCTGACGTATTTCGGGTCAGCCGGCCAACAGGGCTTGAATTTCGAGGTCGAGTGGCCCGGTAACGCCGGTGGTGAAGGGTTTGGCTGGTCGCCCCACCAGCGGTTGCTACCCTTGCTCCGTTGTGAGCCGGTAAAAGGGAAATAGCGGGACTCGGATGGGTCTCTGTGATAGGTTTTTTTCATGGAACTTTCAGCACGAACAACAGCGGATTATGAATTTCTGGATGCCGGTGATGGGTGCCGGCTCGAGCGGTTTGGCGGGCATGTCTTCAATCGCCCCTCTCCAGTGGCGCTCTGGCGCCCGGAACGGCCCGAACTCTGGAAGCAGGCGGCCGGGGTTTATCACCGGAGCACGACCGGTGGCGGGCATTGGACGTTTACCCGTCAGCCGCCGCCCCAGTGGCCGATGAAGTGGGATGACCTCACCTTCACCATCAAGCCGACCGGGTTCGGGCATATGGGGCTTTTCCCCGAGCATACCTGTCATTGGGACTGGGTGACCCGTGAGGTGAAGGCCCATGGCTCCCCATGCAAGGTGCTGCATCTGTTCGCTTATACCGGGGCGATGACGCTGCTGGCGGCCAAGGCGGGCGCCGAGGTGTGCCATGTGGATGCGGTTCCGGATATCAACGACTGGGCGCGCCGGAATGCCGAGGCCAGCGGGCTCAAAGCCGCACCAATCCGGTGGATTACCGATGACGTCACGAAGTTCGTGGCCCGGGAAGGGCGCCGCGAGCGGAAATATGATGCGATTATCTTCGACCCGCCAAGTTACGGGAAAGGTCCGGAGGGCGAGAAGTGGATCCTCGAGGAAAACCTGATGAAGCTCCTGGATCTGTTGTTGCCCCTGATGTCAGATAACCCCCGCTTTGTCCTGTTCACCTGCCATACCCTGGGTTTTTCACCGCCCCTCATGAAGAACCTGCTCGTACCTTGGATGGAGAAGTTCGGCGGCAAGCT
>JAABPW010000217.1 GCA_011391785.1 Verrucomicrobiota bacterium | reverse complement strand
GGCCAAGTTGCTGGTGGGCTACAAATTCAAACTTGCCGGCGAGGAGCAAATCGCCGCCTTCCAGACCTACCTCAATGTGTTCGCTGAGTCCTGGGGCCGCACCATGTACGGCGGCATGTCCAAGTGGTGCCAGGAGCACAAGGTCTTTTCCATGGGGCACTTCATGGAACACAATGGCGACATATTTAGCCGGTCCATGTCCGGTGGAAACATGATGCAGCTTCAGAAATACAGCGATATGGGGGGCATCGACCTTGTCTGCGATCAGCTGTATCCGGGACAAAGACATATGGGCTCTTATCAAATGCCCAAGATCGCCAGTTCCGTTTCCCATACCTACAACAAGGCAAACGACATCGCTTTCACCGAGATTTACGGCGGTTATGGCCAGAAGGTAACCTACCCCCAAATGAAATGGCTTGCCGACTGGCACCAGGTCCGCGGCGTCAACATGCTCATCCCCCACTCTTTTAACCCGCGCGCCCCATTTGACAGCGACTTTCCGCCTTACTTCTATAACGGCGGCTTTGAACCACGCTGGCCGCTCTACCGCGTCTGGGCCGACTACTCCAGCCGTTTGAGCATGATGCTGACTGGCGGAAAACATGTCTGCCCGATTGCATTCCTCCATGTAGGCCAAAGCATCCATTCCGGTCGCACCATCCGTCCGGAAGAATTGACCAGCACCATCCAGGACGCTCTCTATGATTGTGACTGGCTGAATTACGATGCGTTTGAAAACGATGCCTCATTCTCCGGCAAGGAGATCACGCTCCACAAGGAGAACTACAAGGTCCTGATCATCCCGCCTGTTGAAGTGATCCCCTATGCTTCGCTCGCCAAGGCCAGGGAATTCCTCGACAGGGGCGGCATCGTCATCGGCTATGGATTCCTGCCGTCCAAATCCTCAACTCTCGGCAAAGGATCCTCCGATATTGCCGCACTAAACAAGGCTATCTGGGGCGAGGACGCCAAGCCCGGCTTAACAGTCTGCAACCAGAACGGGAAAGGCGGAAAATCGTACCTGCTCCCTGAAAAACCGTCCGTGGCGGAACTATCCCAGGTCCTCGCAAAAGACGCCGCCGTTCCGCCGGTTCTGGAAGTCCTCGAGGGCGATACAGGCAACTGGCTTCATGTATTGCACCGCGAGAAGGACGCCTGCGATATCTTCCTTGTCTGCAACCAGAACATCGACACCAAGGCCAGGAAATTCAGATTCGGCGCCAGGGTGAAAGGCACGCCCGAAATCTGGGACGCCATGCGCAATGAACTGACATCTGTGCCGTATGTTAATGGTGAATTCTCCCTGACCTTAGAGCCACTGGAAAGCGTACTGGTTGTTTTCCAGACCCATGACCGCAAACTCCCGGCTCGCATTGATGCCGACACAAAACCAATCCGGGAAATTTCCGTGAGCAGGCCATCTACTGAGCCTGCCCAAAAGTCAAAAATCGTTGTCCAGAAGGCAATCTACGGCGTGCCGGGTGATGCCCAGCGCAGCCGTGATGTACGAGCACGCCTGCAACAGATAATAGATTCCGGTGCACGCCGGCTGGACATTAGCAGTCTCGCGGCGGGTGATGACCCGGCATTGGGCATCGTCAAGACATTGGACGCTGAGTGTACCGCAGGAGACAAGCATGTCACCCTGAAGGGGACTGACCCCCAAAGCATCACCCTGAATGACACACCTTCTGTCGTGGAAAATGAATTGAAGCGTCTTGCCGCGGGAAGGCACTACATTGCCAGCCCAGTGGAGGCTAATCCCTTTGAAGGATCCTGCACGATTCCGGCTGATGTAGATTTGGATAAGTCACGCATCTTCATTGAACTCGACGAACTTGTGCCTGAAGCCGCGGCGAACATTACAGTAAATGGGAAATATGCCGGCGGGTTTATCGGCAAGCCCTTCCGGCTCGACATTACGCGACTTCTCAAGAGTGGCGCTAACACCATCAAGATCGAGCCTTTCGCCCCCAAAACCGCAAAACTATCTGTTTATCCTTGAATCCCGGCGAATAGCCAAAACTGGCTGAGGAAGCTCAGCCTTGAAACAATAGCCGTAGTCCCGCCAACACCGTCAACGCCAGCACCATCCGGTCAAACGCCCGCTGGGGGATGAACCGGACAATCGTTGGCCCGAGCAGCGCCCCCGGCACCATTGGCAAGAGTAATACCGCATCAAGCAGCAAGGAGTTTCCGTTGATCAGTCCGAGCCCGACGCTGAAAGGAACCTTGAACAGGTTCAGCAGGAAAAAGAACCACGCCATTGTGCCGATGAAGGCCAGCTTCGGCAGCCCCATCGCCAACAGGTAAAGGATCATTAACGGCCCCGCCGCATTGGCAACCATCGTTGTAAATCCAGCCAGGAATCCGGTTAGGCCGGCAAACCACCAGGTGTGGGGCAATCGGGTCGCGAAGGCCTCGGGATCCTGTGCGGTGCGTTGCCTCCAGAAGTGCAGCGTGACCATTACAACCAGAATCACGCCGATCAATCGAGCGACCTGGGTATTATCAACATGCCCCAGGGCAAGGGCGCCCGCCACCACGCCTACCACCACCCACGGCGTAAGGCGCCACACATACCGCCACTCGGCATGCTTCCGGTAGAACGCCACCCCGATCAGATCGGCTGCGATCAACAATGGCAACAAGGCTCCCGTGGACATGCGCGCTGGTAGCGCGTTCGCGAAGCACGCAACACCCAGGATCGCAACGCCGGCAACACCGCCCTTCGACAAACCCGTGGCAAATGCCCCCAGCGCCAGCAACCCCCATTGCGTTGCAGTCAAATCAAACACCGGAACAGCCATCCTGAAACACCTTTATCACTTCGCCAAAGGTACTACAGCGCAGGGTCGGTTCTTCCTGGCCGGGATCACCATATCCGTAAGTGACAAAGATACTCCGGACACCGGCCCTTCGGGCGGATTCCAGATCGGTATAATTATCCCCTACCACCCAGGTGTTTTCCGCTTTCATTCCTGCGGCTGTGATGATGGCTAAAATCATGTCAGGCTCTGGCTTTAATACAGGAAAACTACCCCCCGCAAGAAC
>JAABPW010000216.1 GCA_011391785.1 Verrucomicrobiota bacterium | reverse complement strand
TTGTGGCAAAATCTAAAATCTGGCCTGTGTTTCTGTCTGCTCGTCTTTTTATCGCTCACGCTCCTCTCCAGTGAGACCCCGAGCACTGGCAGGGACGGCAACAAAACAGGCGCTGCTGGACGTGCCTATTCTTTCACTGTACCTGGCTTGACCTCTGTAATGTCTGATTATTCGGCGGTCGTTGTGATTTCCGGCAAAACTCAGGTGTTGGTTTCCGCTCAAGGCGCTCTGCTTTCGGATGCTTCATATTCAACTATACCCACTCCGTATGGGCCGGCAAAAGTTTTGGAATCAACGGTGCGTTTTAAAAAGGAACAGGTTGATTTGAGGCTCAAGTCTGCCGAGTTGCCGGCTGGAAAGGGCATGTTGTTCCAGGCCGGCATACGGAATCTAGGCCTGCGTCCCATTAAACTCATCGACGTGCGGCCGGTCATCATGAAGGCGCAGGTTACCGGAAATCCGGATGAGTGGCTTATTACCGCACTCGGTCAGAGCATTGTTGATATGCAGGACCACAAAGCGGCCCATTCCTTGGGCAACATCACGACCCTCGCGGGCATCAGGGAATACGGCGGTTTTTACAGAAGAGACGGATCAGGATTCCTTTTCGGGCCGATCGGACAGCCTTCTGCTTACCTGGAAACTGAGATCCGGCACAAAGGCTCCGGCCGGTTTACGATGATGATCCGGTCCCTGATGGATGGGATACTTGTGGCGCCGGATCAAGAGCGCTGGGGGCAGGCGGTTGTTTTGCTTACTGACCCGCCGATTTATGCCTTGAAAGTCTGGACTGAATGGGTAGCCGAAACGCATGGCGCCAGAACAAACAAGCCTGCTCTGTCCGGATGGAATAATTGGAATTTCCTCGAGAAAAAGGAAGTGGATAAGGAGCTCCAGCAAATTGCCCGAATAGTCCTGAGCTCAAACGGCCATCTGGATCCAGGCTTGATTCAGATCGATCACGATGTCGAGAACGATCCTGATGGCGATAAGGTTATTGGTGCGGACTGGGTTCCTGATCTTGCCCGGAGGCTGAGTAAGCATGGAATCAGGTTCGGGTTGCGGCTTGGATTCGAAGGGGACATTTCTAAGTCTGACTCTTTCTCGGTCGTTGCTCGCCGGATAGACAGTGCTATGAAAAGAGGGTTCAACTACCTCAAGATTTATTTTCCAGCCCAAAAAATAGAAAACGACGATCGGCACACCGTTTTTGAAAACTGCCGGAATGGGTATGCGGCAATCCGGAAAGCTTCCGGGGAGGAGCCGTATATTCTGTACTGTGACAAAATGCCGAACAGGGCGGTGCTTGGATCCGTGGACGCAAGCAGAATCGGAACAGATGCCAACCGATCGCCTGTGCTTTCCGCGCAAACAAACAGGTTCGTGGATGTTTCAGTGGTTTATTCCA
The DNA here is from genome assembly GCA_011391785.1 of Verrucomicrobiota bacterium. Classification (GTDB taxonomy): domain Bacteria; phylum Verrucomicrobiota; class Kiritimatiellia; order CAIKKV01; family CAITUY01; genus JAABPW01. The sequence goes on along the minus strand of JAABPW010000216.1, from coordinate 1,654 downwards.
ATCGTTCCGTCGTAAGTGATGCCATGCTGGATGTGCTCAGATCATTGCATTTGAACAACAGATGGTTTGCGGTGGATTGCGACACATACTATATCGGTTCCGACATCGACAATCTCAGCGAGATTCCCGGCGGCTGGCCCGTAGTGCGAACATGGATGAGCATGGTTGGATTGTCCTGCGGTACCGCAATCACGTCGGACCCGCTTTACTGGGACAGTTTCAGGCCGTACTGGCGCAACATGCAGGTCATGACGCCGCCAGCAAGGGAGCGAACTGTTGTCCTGGATCTCTGCACCAGTTCGGACTGGCCGAGGCTGGTAGGGCATGTCCGGCGCAGTTGGGGGAGTTGGACCGTTGCTCTTCTCTGGAACCCGAACCCCAAGGAAGGCACCGTGACTCTTGATTTCGCCAAGGCGGGGATGCGGTATGAACGGCGCTATGCCGTCTGGTCTTTCTGGGATAACCGATTTCTAGGGGTAACGAAAAACTCGTGGACAACGCGCGCGCTGGCGCCCGTCGCTTCTGAACACCTTTGTTTCACCGATCTTGACGGCGCGCATGATAAACCTGTGCTTATAGGATCCAGCCTGCATATTTACTGTGGTGCAGCGGAAATAAAGAATATCACCAGTTCAAAAAGTGAAATGGTGCTGGAACTGACCGATGCGGGAGCACGCGATGGCGAATTGTACATCTATAGCAGATGGATGCCCTATCTTAAAAACAACCGTGGGTGCATTGTTAAAGCCATAGCCGGTGCAGGTGAAAACGTATGGCGCGTAGAATTGCGTGATCGTAAACGGGGCCTACCGCAACGCCTTACTCTGGGCATTATGCTTCCTGTAACCAGGCAGGCCTGGTTTTGGGTCATTATTGCGGCTCTGTTGGCAAGCATGACCCTGGCAATTTGGCGATATGTTGTCGGTTTGCGTTTGAAAAGCGAGCAGGACATGGAAAAAGAACGTTCGCGCATCGCACAGGACTTGCACGACAGTCTGGGCGCGGATCTTACCCTGATCGGGCTGCAGAGCGAAATGGCAAAGGCCGATTTGAGCCGTCCGGAGTCTGTAATACATCACCTTAATAGAATATTTAACACGGCAAGTACTCTTACGCGGGAGCTTGATGAAGTGGTCTGGGCTGTCAATCCGGCCAACGATACACTCGAAAGTCTTGTTCAGCATTTATGCAAGTATACCCAGGATTTCCTTACGCTCTCCAATATCCGTTGCCGGCTCGCGGTACCCGTGGATATGCCGGTCATTACCGTGTCCTCAAAAACAAGGCATAACGTGTTTCTGGCTGTGAAGGAAAGCCTGCATAATGTTGTCAAGCATGCTGGTGCCACGATTGTGATTCTACGCATCCTGATGAAGCCTGACGGCCTGGTCGTGGAAATCGAAGATGATGGGAAAGGACTGTCAGCCTCCCATTTGTCGCCAGGCCAGGACGGCCTTAATAATATTGCTGAACGGATGCAAAAGGTCCGGGGGAAATGTGAGTATGAGCCGGGATCGAACGGGACCAGTATGCTGGTCCGTTTAATAATCCGACTCGGGAGATAAGCATGAAATCCGGGAAGAATCACAAAATCACCGTTGCGGTTGTTGAAGACGACAAAGACGTGCGTGAATCGCTCTGTAAAATACTGGTT
>JAABPW010000214.1 GCA_011391785.1 Verrucomicrobiota bacterium | reverse complement strand
AAGGTGACCAATCCATCGTTGACAGAGAAAAAGAAGGTGCCGCTGCGGCATGAATTTCCCGCGGAGATCAAGACGACGGACGTGGTGGATGCGGGTGGTCTCCAGATCGGGGTCGATACCGACAAGGAGGTCTGCTATGCCGCCCTTGAGGATATTGAGCTGGCCCCGGGTGAGAGCAAGGTGTTTGACGTCAAGATCCGGGATCCATGGGCAGGGTTGAGCGACCTGGTCCCCCGCCTGGAAAGCCGGGCGCAGCACATCCTGACCCTTACCAAGGATCTGGACACCTACAAGGCGGTCGATGCCCAGGCCCGTGTGATTCTGAAGGATATCGAGGGCCTGAAGGCGAAAAAGGGGCCCGGGCAGGTGAGCCCGGAATATGTGGCCTTTGCCCGCAGGCAGGGCGAGGCCGTGCGCGAGCTGGCCACAAGGGTCCAGCGCCTCGAGGAGTTGTTCCAGCCCCGGGAGCAACCCATCAAGTTCGGGGGGCCGGTCATGGATGTGCCGCGGCCCGACAAGCGGACCACCTGGATCATCATCTACATCATTCTCGGATTTCTGGGGGTGTTCAGCGCGTTATTCTTTCTCCGCTGGTATGGCAAGGGGACGGCGGAGAAAAAGGAATAATGCGAGCCTCGATGACTTATCCTGTCAGCTTCCCAAGGCAAGGAGACCGATACTAAATCATGGCTATGGCTTTCAAAATTTCACCCCTTCAAGTCAAGGAATACGGGGTTGTCGCCGAAATCAAGCAGGACATCGCGCATGTCACCGGGCTGACCAACTGCATGAACGGGCAGCTGGTGCATTTCGAGGGAGGGAGCCAGGGGACTCTGGTCGGGTTTGACGGAACCTATGAGCTGGTGATGATTGTCAAGGAGGGGGCCAAGATCAAGCCTGGCGACAAGCTGTATTCCACGATCGAGGTCTGTACCGTGCCCGTGGGCGAGCAGTTCCTCGGGCGAATGGTCAACGGGCTTGCCGAGCCGATCGATGGAATGGGGCCAATCAAGTGCTGCAAGCGGGCCCCCATCTTCAGTGATGCCCCGGGCGTGCTGGAACGGACCCCGCTGCAGGAATCCCTGGAAACCGGGGTCAAGATCGTCGACATGATGAATCCGGTTGGAAAGGGGCAGCGCCAGCTGATTCTGGGCGACCGCGTGACAGGCAAGACCACCATCGCCACGGATGCCATCCTGAACCAGAAGGGCAAGGGCGTGATTTGCATCTACTGCTGCATTGGCAAGGCCGAGGCGTCGCTGAACAAGGTGATAGATCTCTTCCGGGAGCACGATGTGATGAGCTATGGCATTGTGGTGTCGGCCACGGCCTCGTCTTCGGTCGGGCAGCAGTACCTGGCCCCCTATGTGGCGGCCAGCCTGGGTGAGTACTTCATGTACGAAAAGGGCCGCGATGTATTCGTGGTGTTCGACGACCTGACCAAGCATGCCTGGGTCTACCGCCAGATGTCGCTTCTCCTGGAGCGTTCCCCGGGACGTGACGCCTATCCCGGCGACATTTTCTACCTCCACTCCCAGCTTGTCGAGCGGGCCGGGAAATTGAGGCCGGAGCGGGGCTCCGGTTCCATGACCTTCCTCCCGGTCGTCGAGACGGTGCAGGGTGACGTGACGGGCTATATCCCTACCAACATCATCTCCATGACGGACGGTCAGCTTTATGTCAGCACCCCGCTGTTCAGTGAGGGATTCAAGCCCGCCATCGACATCGGGTTGTCCGTGTCCCGTATCGGCAGCAAGGTGCAATGGCCGGCCATGCGGAAGCTGGCCGGGATCCTGCGACTGGAGTACATCCAGTTCAAGGAGCTCGAGAAATTGACCCGCATCAAGGCCGGGGTGTCGGAGGCGGTGGAGAAACGGCTCATGAAGGGGCGCGTGGTGGCCGCTATCCTGAAGCAGGACAAGGACCAGCCGGTGCCCATCGTTGAGCAGGTGATTCTTCTCTATGCCTTGGCAAACGGCTTCATGGATCGCCTCCTGCCCGAGCTGGTCCTGGCGTACCAGGCCGGCTTGGTGAAGAAAATCAAGCGAGACAACCCGGGACTGATTGACGCCCTGATCGAGAAAAAAGACCTGACCGATGAAATCAAGGAGGGGCTCCATGAGCAGCTCACCGCGTATGGCGCTATCACCCTTTAAAATCAAGTTTACCGAAGCCGGTGTGGTCAAGGACATCAAGAAGATGATCGTCCGGATCACCGGTCTTCCCTCCTGTTTGAACGGGCAACTGGTGGATTTCGGCGGGGACAACAAGGGCATCATCATGGGATATGACCAGGAGGATGTCCTGGCCCTGCTTCTGGGGGATGAAACCAAGGTTCGCCTGGGCCAGTCCGTGACCGGAACCAGCGAGCCCTTTTCCATTCCCGTGGGCGAATCCCTCATCGGGCGCATGGTGGACGCGCTCGGCAACGCCTGCGACAACCGCGGGCCGGTTGTTCCCGAGGCCAGCCGGCCTGTGTTTGCGCCCTCCGCTCCCATCATTCACCGGGCGCCGGTTGACCGGTGCCTGTTCACCGGCACCAAGATCGTGGACGCCATGGTTCCCGTTGGAAAGGGGCAGCGCCAGTTGATCCTGGGCGATCGCATGACGGGGAAGACCAGCATTGCGGTGGACGCCATTCTCAGCCAGGCGGGGCGGGACGTAGTGTGCATCTACTGCTGTATCGGCAAGGCCCTGGTTGCCCTGGAGAAAGTGGCCACGGTCCTGGCCGAGAAACACGCGCTTTCGTACACCATTGTCGTGGCGGCCACCGATAGCGCCACCGCGGGCGAGCAGTACATCGTGCCTTATTCCGCCGCCACCATCGGCGAGTATCTCATGCGCAAGGGCAAGGATGTCTTGATCGTGTTTGACGACCTCACGAAGCATGCCTGGGCGTACCGGCAGATCTCCCTGTTGCTGGAGCGGTCGCCCGGCCGGGAGGCCTATCCCGGTGATATCTTCTACATCCAGACCCAGCTTATGGAGCGCGCCGGACAGCTGAATACACAGAGCGGGGGCGGTTCGATGACGTTCCTGGGGATCGCCGATACGCTCCAGGGGGACCTGACC
>JAABPW010000213.1 GCA_011391785.1 Verrucomicrobiota bacterium | reverse complement strand
TCCCGGCACCGAATTCTGTGCCGGCACCCATTTCAACCGCAAGATCACCTGGTGGAACCAGGCGAGATGCTTCAGCGATTATATCGCGCGCTGCAGCCACATGCTCCAGCAGGGGCTGTTTGTCGGTGATGTGTTGTTCTACAATGGCGATGGCTGTCCGAATTTCGTTCCCCCAAAGCACATCGACCCTGCGCTCGGGCCGGGATATGACTACGACGTCTGCAACACGGAGATCATGCTCGACAGGCTTTCGGTCAAGAGGGGGCGGATTGTCCTGCCCGCCTGCCCTGCGAAGCTCGGAGAGCGAAGCGGGGATGGAATGAGTTACCGCCTGCTCGTCCTGCCCGATAGCACGACCATGCCGGTGGAGGTCATCAGGAAACTCAGGACTCTTGTGGCGGCAGGGGCAACCGTGATTGGTCCAAAGCCGGAAAAGGCGCCTGGGCTGAAGGATTATCCGCTCTGTGATGCGGAAGTGAAATCCATTGCCACCGAGCTGTGGGGCAGCGAAACGACAGGAATCGTCGACCGCAAGTTCGGGAAAGGGCGCGTGGTCCATGGCATCTCGCCTCGGGAAATTCTTGCCCGGATGGAGGTGCGCCCCGATTTCACCGTGTCAAACGCACTGCCCAATGCTTTTCTCGACTGGATACACCGGAGTACCAAGGGAGCCGAGATCTATTTCATTGCCAACCGGAATAACCGTGCCGAGAAAGCGACGTGCACGTTCAGGGTGAGCGGCCTGCAGGCTGAATTATGGAATCCGGCGACGGGAGAGGTCCGCAAGCTGGCTGTTGCTGAAAATACGGCTGACAATTGGACCGCGATTGCATTGGAGTTTGCCCCTTATGAAAGTTGTTTTGTGGTATTTAAGGGAAGAAGTCGGAAGTCAGAAGCCAGCACCCATAAGAATTTTCCGGAACTGAAAACGGTGCAGGAGATTGCGGGACCGTGGGAGGTTTCCTTTGATGCCAAATGGGGCGGTCCGGATAAGGTCGCTTTCGAGAAGCTGGAAGACTGGACCAAGCGCCCGGAAGAAGGGATCAAGTATTACAGTGGGACGGCGGTATACCGGAAAACCTTCAGTTCTCCCGGAATTTCGGATGGCGGATTGCAGGGATCAGAAGTGTATCTGGATCTCGGGACGGTCAAGGAGCTGGCGCGGGTCAGGCTGAACGGAAAAGATCTTGGTATGGTGTGGTGCCATCCGTGGCGCGTCGATATTTCCGGCGCCATCAAGGCCGGGGAGAACCATCTGGAGATCGAGGTGGTGAACCTGTGGCCGAACAGGCTGATCGGCGATTCAGGGCTACCGGCCGACAAGCGCGTTACGCGCACCAACGTCGGCGGCTTCAATAGGGGTTCGGGACTTCTGGAATCAGGCCTGCTTGGGCCGGTGATGGTCAAAACGCCGGTGCGCTGAACCCGCGCCGGCTGAAAGGGAGAACATGAATGCACGAGACAGAGTCATTCAGGCATTGAGTCGCAAGGGGACGCCTGACCGTGTCCCGTTCGAGATAAGCTGGGGCGCGTTCACCCCGCTGTTGATGAAGACCTACCGGGCGAGGACGGGGTCCGACCTGCCGCCGGAAGAGTATTTCGACTTCGATACGCGCTTCGTTCTGCCCGGTCCGACCAGGCTCAAGACGGATTTTGCCCGTTATTTTGAAAAGGTTGACGCGAATGTCAGCTTTGACGAATGGGGGGTCGGCTCGGTCCCTACGCTCTACGAGATGCCGGACTACCGGTACCATCCCTTGGAGAAGATGGGCCATGTGGATCAGGTCAACGCCTATGCCTGGCCTGATCTCGGCGAGGCCTACCGCTATGCAGGGGTGGGGGACCAGGTTAAAGCCTACCAGCAGCGCGGCTATGCCGTCTGCGGCGAGATGTACCAGACCATTTTCGAGATCGCTTGGTTGATGCGCGGCATGCAGACGTTCATGACCGATTTTTACCTCGAGCCGGCAATCGCCCACGCCATCTGCGAGCGGATCACCGAAATCAGGGTTCAGCAGGCCGGCCATTTCGCCAGGGCGGGCGTGGATGTCATCCGCCTGGGTGATGATATCGTGACGCAACAGGGGCGCATGATGTCGGCTGAAACCTACCGTGAATTCCTGCTGCCCCGCGTCAAGCGGATCGTCGCTGCCGCCAAGGCGGTGAATCCCGGGGTAATCATATTCATGCACTGTTGCGGCCGGGTGGAAGAGGTGATTGACGAGCTGGTTGAAGCCGGAGTTGAAGTCTTGAATCCCGTGCAACCGGAGTGCAACGACCTCGGGCTGATAAAACAGAAGTACGGGGACAGGCTTTCCTTCTGGGGTGGGATCGGGGTGCAGTCCGTGATGCCTCACGGCACCCCGGCGGAGGTGCGCAAATCCGTGCGTGACACCTCAGACCTGCTGGGAAAAGGCGGCGGCTTACTGCTGGCGCCAGCCCACATCCTGGATCCGACCGTGCCCTGGGAGAATGTTGAGGCCTTTGTTGAGGCCGCTCGACAGGGACGCTGACAGGGGGCGGGGGTCATCGGGGCAGGCGAGTGAATAGTCATGAACCGCTATGGCTTTTCTTCCGCGCGGCTTGGCACGAGGGTCTTCGATCAGTCCATCATCCCCGCATGAGTTGCCGCCAGGCAGGCCAGACTGTGGTAAAGCGGCGACAAGTCGCCGTACTCCACATAGTTCCTTCACTTTTGCCGTATTGGCCGATCGGCCAATAGCGCCTTTTTGCTGAACATGCGATAAATTGTATGTTTAGCTAAAAGCAGAGCTGGTTGACTTCAATGGGTGGCTCTTGACAGGTAAAATGGTTGTGACGCCCTTGGTTTTATGTATAAATAAAGTTGGTTGGTGATAACTAATCTGGGGTTGCTATGAGAAGTGAACTAGCCTTTTTCTATTCTGACTCTTTTCCAGGCAGTCTTTCCCGGCTTGTTTGTCTGCTTATGCTTTTGGCCCTGCCTGGTATCACGCGGGCGGCGACCACCGGCTTCAATCAAGATGCCGCAGGACCCTGGGACTACAATGATACGCTCAATTGGGTGGGGGGCACGATCAACGGTACATGGGACGCGTCGCTGACCTTGTCTGCCCCGCAAACGGTCACTTTTGCCGCCGACA
>JAABPW010000212.1 GCA_011391785.1 Verrucomicrobiota bacterium | reverse complement strand
GCAACCTGCAGAGGGAAGGGCAGATGTATGGACAGGCGATGGCAACGGCGGCCCTGTGCGAATCCTACTCCCTGACGGGTGATAAGCGCCTGGTGGAACCCATTGAAAAGGCGGTGGATTTTATTTTGAAGGCGCAAAATCCCGGGGCAGGGTGGCGGTATGAGCCCCGCAAGGACAGTGATACGTCCGTCACCGGCTGGCAGGTGCTGGCCCTGAAGAGCGCCATGATTGCCGGCATCAAGATTCCACCCCAGCATTTCCGGTGGGTTGAGGAATGGCTGGATTGTGTGCGGCGCGGTAAGGAGGGGGGGCTCTATGCCTATATGCCGGGGCATGGAGGAACGCCCACCATGACGTCCGAGGGCTGGTTCTGCCAGCTGATGATGGAGGAAAAGACCCGCATGCGTGGCCAGAGCGAGACCATTCCCTACCTCATGGCCCGGTTACCGGTGTGGTCACCCAAGGATCACAGCATAAACCTGTATTCCTGGTATTACACGACCCTGGCGCTTCACATGTCCGGGGTCCCGGAATTTACCGTGTGGAACAAGGCCCTGGTGCAGGCGCTGCTGACCGGACAGGTTAAGCGGGGTGCCGCCAAGGGCAGTTGGGATCCGGTGTGCGTGCTGGGTGAGCGTGGCGGGAGGGTATACACCACCGCCACAGCCGCATTATGCCTGGAAGTCTATTACCGATACCTGCCGTTCTACAAACAGCGATAGGCTATTGCTTGCTTGCAGGGCGGTTGATATAGATCTCGATCCGGCGATTTCCTGGGTTTCCGTTGGTCAAATCCGGCTTCTCCTTCGGCATGCTGAATCCATAGCCGACGGCTTCCATGCGCTTTTTGGCGATCTTCCATTTCCCGGAGGATAAATAATCACGGATCGCATCGGCCCGTTTCTGGGTCAGGCCCTTCGCCTGGCGGTCGGATGAGGAGGCGAGCTGGTCGCAATGCCCCTCGATCCGCACCTTGACGTCCGGCGAGTCTTTCAGGATTACGCCGATCACATCCAGATGCTCGAAATATTGTGCCGTGAGCTTGGCGCTGTTCTCGGCGAATTCGATGTGCAACTCGTACATCTCCCGGTCGTCCGCCTTGTTCGTCGGGGTGGTCTTGTCGATCAGGATCTCATGTCCGTCTGAAACCCCGCCGCCATCGCTATCGCGATTGAGCGGGTTGGTGCCATGCTGGCTGACCTCGGCGCCATCCTTGAGTCCATCCCAGTCGGAATCGGGATTGTTGGGGTCGGTATGATGCTTGGTCGTTTCATCAATGTCGGACAACCCATCCTGATCCGCGTCGGGAAGCACCGGCACCACAACCGGCTTGGTGGTTTCTCCGCCCGCAGGGGGAGTGACGGGTGGTTCGGTGACGGGTATTATGGTTGTTTTCGGGAGGGCCATGGGCCTGTTGGCGCCGATGGTCCAGGCGAGGCCGACCTCAAGTTTCGAGTTTGAAACACTCTTGTTCCAGGCTCCGCTCAGGAAATACCGGTAGTCGGCCCGCACGGCCACGGAGTCGGAGAGGTGATAGATCAGCCCGGCGCCTGCCCGCGGCGTGGTGTCGAAATAGTCGTTTTCGCCGATCGCTTCGCCATATCGGAGGACACCATAGCCAAGCGACAGATACGGATCCACCCGTTTCCAGGGCGAGACATGATACAGGATATCAACGGCGGCGCCCGCCGCCCAGGTGTCGGACGCGCCGGTTGCGGCTTCCAGGCGATTAACATGTTCAGGCGAACCGGAGGAGTAATCGGTGAAGGAATTTCCCGTCAACCGGGGTACCAAGGTCAATGATCCTTCGATGGAGAACAGGGGCGACAGGGTGTAGTCGAGCAATAGTGTGCCCAGGTAGGCATCATTGATATACGAATCGCCCTCGGTGTCGAGCTTGCCGAGTTCCAGGCTGACGGTCCAGGGATGCTCATCGCCTTTTTCTTCGGCACGCAAGGTGTTTGCGGACAAGGCGACTAACGCCACGCCGAAGAGTGCCATTGAAGTGTTTTTCATTGTAGTCATGATTGCCTCCCTTTTTCGATACCCCCGGGAAAATTCGTTATGTTCCGGGAAAATAGCACAAGCCCATGCGTTTGCAAACGTTTCATCAGGCGCCCGTGCATTATTTGAGAAACAATGCTGGCAATAATGCAAGAATACTGTATAGAACTAAATACTAACTAGTATAGGTGATATTGAGGTCATATGTGGCGGGTATGGGGATGATGGGTCATCAAGTTTTTGGATTAAGGGCTAAGGGATTACTTGGTCATGGAGTGATGAGCGCAAGTCTTGACAATGGTAACAAATAAGATACTATAACATGAGTATAGAGATACGTGAATATATTGAGGGCGGATGGTCTCCGTTCGGAGATTGGTTCAACACCCTAGAGGCTGGTGTTGCGGCGCGGGTTGACCGCTACATCAGACGATTGGAGGCTGGTAATTTTGGATCGGTCAAGGCTCTCGGTGGCGGGATTTGCGAGTTACGCCTGAATTTCGGGCCTGGCTATAGGGTCTATTTTGGCATGGACGGCAGGATTCTGGTGATATTGCTGGCGGGTGGCGATAAAAGGAGCCAGTCCGCTGATATAACGGTTGCTTGTTGCCGGTGGGCAAGGTATCGGGAGATGAAACATGGCTCTGACAAAGGATTATAAGCGGACGGTTCTTGACCGGATACAACGTGACCCGAAATTTGCGAGGGCACTTTATGCCGAAGCCTTGAACTCCCTTCTGGAAGGTGAAACCTCCGAAGGGCTTTCCATGCTCCGTGATTTGGTTCACGCTAAGATCACATTCAAAGCCTTGGCGGCGGAAACCGGCTTCGGGGAAAAAGCGTTGCACCGGATGCTAAGCAGGCGTGGCAATCCGCGAAGCCAGAACTTATTCGCGATAACCCGGGCCTTGCGGCAAGATCTTGGCGTTACCCCGCGTGTTGTCGTTCAAACGCCCTGATTTCAGCATGGCTCAGGATATTCCCGATACCGCAGCGTCTCAGGGAAAGGCTGATAAACTTTCATTCCGGGTTACTAATGGTCTCATAATAATCCAGACATCCACAGGTGGACGCCGACCTCCGGGCGGCGTCAGACCGCGCCCGGAGGTCGCGGTCCACCTTG
>JAABPW010000211.1 GCA_011391785.1 Verrucomicrobiota bacterium | reverse complement strand
CCAATTGTTTGGGCCATTAGATCTTGGAATTGATTATCAATCCTCAACCATCCCTAACGTCAACCTGGGATACCCCACCGTCCTCTAGGGAGGGTTAAATATGGGACTCCTACCCATTATCCATAGATGGTGGTTGTGAGGGATGGCGATGACTAGACGATGATCCAAGCACCCTTGTGGCCATAATTTTAAGAAAAGATTAATGCTATTGTTATTGAGTCAGAAAAACGGTTTTAATAAAAATTAATTCAATAAGGAGAATTAACATGGGTTTACTAGAGTGGATAAATAAAAAGATGGATTTAGAATTTAATGAGGAACAAATCAGAAAAGCAACGAACTTATCAATCTTAACGTATTACCGTGTTTTTACGAAATGGAGTTCTGTTTTTGATTCTCCGGAAAAAAGAACATATGCTACAGCGTATTCATTATTTTTTAAACTATTGCAAGAGGGCAGAATTGATCATAAAGACCTTATGATTTTCTGTCCTTGCTTAAGAATGCGGCTACCCATGACGTCGATCAACGAAATGTCGTTAATTGTAAATTTACCAATGGTCTTTTTTTCCATGCAACTTGCATTGATTCAAAACAAAGTTTCAATGTCCGAAGCCGCAGGTAATGAATATATGTTTTCAAGGTGCTTAGATCGCGTGGAGCAATGTGCAAATGTGAGCGTAGATGAAATGAATAGCATTACTTTTCCAATAATAAAAGATTTGCAAAAATCGAACAACTGCAAAATGTTTGATACAATGTCTCAAAATGTAGATGAACGAGTTGCGAATATTGAACAAGATTGGTTCAATTTACCTGATGCGCGAAAAATTCATGAAATGTTTAAGAATGTCACCCCTTACAGTGGGTCATTTGACACCTTTATTAATAAAAGGAAATAGAAAAGTTGCCGATGAGCCGCGGAGTGCCTCGGTAAATAGTAATTTTCAAACATTGATTAGCAGGGCAAGTGGAGGTATTCGTTTCAGGATTCTATCTTGAAATCTGAAACATTGCTCGATTAGCTAATGAAGTAAATGAATAAGTTGCAAATAATGACCCTGACTGGATTTTGTCAAAAGATTAAATAAAGGCGAATAACTCATGAAGATGTAATGCTTCTTGATGGACGGTTCTAAACAATTCTACAAATACTACAAGTCATTAATTATTTGTTTTCTTTTTTAATCGAATTCTTCCTTTGATAATAACCTCATACGTTCCAGCTCGGAAAGTTCCTTAAGCCTTGTAGTCGCAGTGACGAAACCCCGAGAAATAGCGGGAGGCTATGTGCCAGGGGCAAGTCGAAAGTGTAGCTGGAGTGGCGGTTTAAAAATGCATCATTTCTTCCATATTCTTCATCCTTCGGTTTTCTTCCCCGAAGCTACTGTGCCCTCAATGCAATCTTCATCCCGAAGGGATAGAGCGCGGGTTTGCGGCCCATCTGGACTTGCCACGCAACTTCCGCGCGTTGCCTCGGACGATCCCGCCGCGCCCCCGGAACGCACAAGATTCGATACATTTTCAAACCGCCAGCCTGGATACATGTTCGCGCCGTCGCTGACACTATGACGCAAGGCGATAGCAACGACCTGTTCTGAAGACAGGATTTCCGAACGAACCGTGCGAAGCCAAGAGCCGAATTGGCGACAGACGATACGAGAGTTGAGGACGGCGAGGCACTGGAGAAGTCCCTGGGCAATGACCTCGATCTGTTCGAATCCCTCCCTCTCCGCCATCCTTCGTTCTGCGCCTGCCAGCTTGAGCTACGGATGGTCTCCGACCAAGAGCCTGAGGAAGCTCACGGAATTAACATGGGCACCCGCTGAACATGAGCAAAGCTACTGTCTATGTGAAATCAAGGGGCAACTCTTGCACGCGTTGCCAAGCCTCCTCAAGATGGCGCCCCCGGATCCAACGCTCCAGTTCCGGCATATCCACCTGTGCCGCTGATATCCTCAGCATGCTGCGGATATCGCGAAGATGCTTTTCCGACCCGCCAATCTGGAAATACTCCAGCTTGCGGACAATGACATATTCCGGCGGGGCCAGATACATGTCCAGGCCCTCGAGGCGAAGTGGTTTTCGACGACTCAACCCCCAGGCTGAAAAGGTGTCATGGCCTGCAGGGTAGATGTCGGCCTTGAATCCGCTTTCCTGGTGGATGATGTTGAAATGCCCGCCGCAGTCTCTTTCCAGTTCAATGCGGATGACATCCGCGGGGGGACAGTAGAATTCGGGGGGCGGGAAGTGCAGTGAAAGAAGTCCGGCATGCGGGCGATCCAGTTCGATCACGATATCGATGTCATGGGTAAGGCGCGGCTCGCCATACGCGATACTCGCAACCGATCCTGAGACCATATAGGGAGCCTCAATCTGGTTGAGTTTAGCAACGAAAAGAAGCGCCGGGTCAAGAACGGGCATGCAGGAAAGACTCCCTCAAGGCCATGTTGAGCTGGGATTCCGACCAATCAGGATGAAATTGACGTAATGCGCCAGCCTTGATCTTCCGCGCGGACCGACACAAAGCCAGGAAAGCCATGATCCGTTGTTCCGGTGTCATGCTCCTCAAGATGTCGCATTGTTCTTTATTGAATTCCATCTCCGACATTATGTCCCGCTTCCCACAGGGGCTCAAGTCAAAAGGCTAGACCAGGCCGCCTGTCAATTGGCGATCAACGCCCATCCACAATCGGCTTGATCAGTTCGGGATATACGGTGGAATATTTCCGGCCCTTGAGCCGGTATTCACGGCCCATCACCGTCAGGCGCTGGCCGACCAGGGAGGGCATCTGCTTGTTGTTGCCCTCAAGATAGCAAACGATGATTTTCTGGCCGTCCCGGATTTCAGCCAGGGCGAAGTGCGCGCCACGGAAAAACCCGAAGGGAACACGCTCCACCACCCCCGCCCGCTCCACCATGAGACCCTGCCCCAACTGGGGCGCCAGATCCTTCTTGGTTAACCCGGCGGGCAGGTCTCGCGCAAATACGGCATTGGTAGGCACCGGCTCAGTCGCCTCAACACGGGCCACGAGACTGGTTGACACCACAATCGCCGGAATATTGGTGGCCGTCTCCGCCACCACCACCGGCACCGGAATATCAACCAGAGTCTGGCTGACCCATAAAATCAA
>JAABPW010000210.1 GCA_011391785.1 Verrucomicrobiota bacterium | reverse complement strand
GGCCACCCCCAGCTCGCCCATCGTAAACCCGGGCTTCCACCGCTTGAACAATTCCAGTGCCCTGTGCGACTGGCCGGATTCAGCCAGAAGACCCAACACCTGCCGGATAAGAACATCGCGGTCCCAGCCCGCCCCCGCCTGAACCACCACGTCGAGATTGGTCAACGCCTTGTCCCGGTCGGAATCCCAGAGCAACCAGCCGAGCGCCCTGTTCGAGACCGGATCCTGCGGAGAAATCAGTACCGCCGTGCGGAAGGCTTGAACCGCCCCATTCGTCTCACCGGCCTGGAGCCGGACGGTTCCCAGCAACGTCCAGCCTCCGGCATACCCGGAATCACGAGCCACGGAAGCTTCAGCAAACTGGCGCGCCTTCTCCCGCTCACCAGAAGCCATGGCCTCCCGTCCAGCCTGAACCAGCTTCACCACGGACCAGCTGGTTGTTTCGGCAGGCAATGACAACTCCCCCGCCTGCCCGGACAAAACCAAACATCCCATGAGGCCGGTCAGCATCCAAACCCTTTTCATGGCTGTCCCCTTCCTGCGTCCTCTGCACGCTCAATCCGGCCTACCCCACGGATAGCCCGGTCCACCGTCCCCCCCTCTTGAACCATCAGCTGGGCGGGCGGATGCCAGTGCAGAAATTCACGGGCGGAGGAAAGCACATTGGACCCCTCGCCTTCCAGCCACACATAGTCCACCCGGTTGGTGGCATCAATCGGAACGGGTTCCCCGGGTCCGACCCGGTACATCACCTTGAAACCCTGCGTCCGCAACAGCCGCGCGCATTCCGGATGGGAGGCATCAACAACAAATCCCCTGACAAAGGCCCGCATGTCTTTCGCGGCCAGCACGGCGCTCACACCCTCCACGAGGCCCGATGCGCCCCCGCTGTGCGCCGACGTCAGTAACGGCCACACCGCCGCCCCTTCCGCCACCGCCTGGATATAATCCAGACCCTGTTGGGCGGACAACACGCCCCCCTCCGGCGGGAACGGTGGCAGGTACTCCGTGGTCGTCATCCTTTTTTCCAGCGGCAACGCCGACCAGGATTCACTCATAATCGCCTTTCGGATCAGCGGCCTGACGACCAACTCATCGATGGAGAGTCGTCCCTCCCGGCTTTCAAAGCCTATCGTCCCCGACAGGGTCGGCTCGGCCAGAGGAGCCCGGTCGAACACGGGACGCTCGTTTACGATCAGCCAGGACCGGTTCCCCTTCACTCTCCAGGTCATTCGCAGCATCTCTCCCGAAGGTGTCGGGGCGGTGGCAACCGTTGTGGGAGTCCCCCCCCATGATTCCTGAAGTCGGATCGTTTTCGGATCCACGGACAACCGGATACAATCGGATGGCGACAGAAACCGGGCGAAGCAGGTCACAACCGCGCCGGTCGTCCGTTTCACCGCCATCGAAATCTCGACATCCGTCCAGAGGTCGCTCCCCCTGACCCAGGCGGCATCACCGGCAGCCAGCCTCAACACGTTATTGGTCACCCGGGCCCCGTTCAGGAGAATCCAATGTTCATTTCCGGAAATTCCCGTGACGGTTCGGGCAAGGGGGGCGGCATGCTTGAGCAGGGTGAGGACCTGCGGGGCCGACACGTCGCCGTTGAGACGCAACCGGGACAGCTCAAAGCGGTTCCGTCCCGGCGGATTGTAGGGATTGGAGGCTGAAACAAAGGCCATGCGGTAGCACGATGTGACCGCGCCATGATTCAATCCCGCGGCAAGGGGATCGGCGCCAGCACGCCGTCCGTCATCGGAAAAAGGATAGACATAAGCGGGCACGGCTGCACCATTCAGCTTCTCCAGGAGCGAGGCGGAAGAACCGTAATCCTGCGCGATGCGCCGCCCGAACTCCTCATCATTCTCCACGCGCTTTGCGGAGGGCAGCCACTTGCGCGTGCTCAGGAAATGATCGGTTATTTCCGTCTCCGAAACCACAATGGGATTGACGGCCTCATGCCCCATGCTCGCCAGGCCCCATTGCGGCAGGAGGGCGACTTTTCGGACGTCACGCTCCTTGAGCCGCGATTCGTCCCAGCTCTCCACGGATTCCGTCGGCACGCACAGTGTCGCCTGCATTCCCAGCGCGCGCAGCAACGGATAGGCCCGGATGAACGTCTCCTTGCGGGCACCCTCGAAGAGGATCAGCAGCGCCTTTTCGGGAAGGGGGGCGCGATGTTCCAGGAAAGCCAGGGCATCCGCCGTGGTGATCGTGTGGTAGCCTGCCTGCTTCAGAGCGGAAAGATGCGACTTCAACATGGCCGAGGAGGGATAGATGGAGCTGTCGTCCCGCGTGACGCCCGCATAGGAAATCGTCATGAACCCATCCCAGTTCGCCCAGGTCTCGGGGGTATAATCCAGCGGGGGCGAAGGCCGGAAGACAATCCAGAGGATACCCCCGACCGCCACCAGAAGCGCCACCCATTGAAGCGCATTGAGGACTCGTTTCATAACCCACCCCTTAATTTCTCGTACCCCACAAGGTCCGCGAAAAAGTCAACACCGCCCACGGCAACTGCCAGATCAGCACGAACATGTAATAAAAGCAGAACAGGATCCCATAGAACCAGAGACGCGACCTCTTCAGGAAAAGATAGGTGCAGCTGATCAGGCAGCTCATCAGGAACACCCCCATGATGTAGATCAGGGGGGAGCGGTGCTGGGTCAGGGGAACATACAACAGGGAGCGCACCACCACCGCGGGCCCCAGCAACGGCAGGATGAATCCGAGATAGAAGGAGATGGACATCAGCGGCGGACGCTTCCACATGAACCCCATCCCCCGCAAGGTCTCACGGAACCAGGAACGTTTCCAGCGCATCTGCTGGCGGAGGAAGGTCCGGTGATCCTCGGGGACGATCGTCGTCGTCCTCGCATCATCCTGGTATACAACCTTGTACCCCCGCTCCAGCAACGAGTTGGTCAGACTGCGGTCATCCCCGAAAGTGGCGGGACGGCCGAAGAAGGTCTGGTTCAGCCATTCCTCGCGCACCTCCATGAACACGGTCTTGCGATAGGCGGCCAGTGGTCCGGAGAGGCACGTTACGGAATCAAAAACGCTTTCCGCCGCCTTCATCACCCGGAAGGCAACATAGTAACGCACCGCCTGCATCCGGGTCAGCAGGTTGGTCCAGACATTTTCCACATCGCA
>JAABPW010000209.1 GCA_011391785.1 Verrucomicrobiota bacterium | reverse complement strand
AATAGGGTTGACGGAGGGACGAATGCCACAGCCTGGACGAATGCCGCGTTCGTGGGGACGTGGACCACGGCCGTATCGAATGTCTCCCATAATGTCGCCGGGTTGATGCAGGACACGGCCTATTTCTTCACATTCGCCTGCAGCAACGCGTCGGGCCGTGTCTGGGCGGACCGGGTGCTGACTTTTACGACGATGGGTTCGGTAGCGGTGGATAATAGCTCAGGCGCGGAGACCACCGTGATCGGTGCCGCGACATTGGGAGGCGCCCTGACCGGCGGCAGTGTGGGGGATGTATATTTCTATTGGGGCGCTTCCGATGGCGGTACGGATCCACGGGCCTGGGCCAATGTCGTGGTGAAGTCCAACGTGGCTCAGGGTGCATGCTCGGCAACTCTCAGCAATCTGTTGTATGGAATGCCGTATTATTACCGCTGTTTTGCCTCCAACAGTGTCGGATCAGCCTGGTCCCCGGGATCTTCCTTATTTAAGACGATCTATGGCTATTTCAGCGAAAACTTTGACGGGGTCACCGCCCCGGGGCTGCCTGCGGGGTGGACCTCCGCAGGGACAGCTGCCGCTGCCTGGAAGACCAAGACTCCGACAAATGATACTGCGCCTAACGCCGCGTTTGCTCCTGATCTGGCAACAACATCATCAAATGCGTTGATTTCCCCTGTTTTCCTCTATGTCACCAATATGGGGTCGCTCATTTTCCGTCATGCTTACTATTTCGAAGGGACGACTACTGCCTATGACGGAGGTGTGTTGGATATCAAGATAGGTTCCAACCCTTGGTATGATATCATCTCCGCAGGCGGGAGCTGGGTTGGCAACGGCTATTCAAAGACGCTTTCGACTCTCTATTCTAATCCGCTTGGCGGCCGATCAGCATGGGGCGCGGATTCGGCTGGCTTTGTAACGACGACGGTCAAACTTCCTGCTAGCGCCGCAAACCAGAACGTCCAGTTGCGCTGGATGATCGGAACCGACAGTTCCGGTGGGGACATTGGCTGGTTTGTTGATACAATCAGGTTCACTGTAGGCGGCGGGAAGCTTCAACTTGCCCCGGCGGCGGCGACCAGTGTTACCGAGAGCTCGGCGACCTTGAACGGGACGCTTTCCTGCTCCAGCGCGGTGATGGTTGTCTATGCCCATTGGGGGGCAGTGAATGGCGGAACCAACGTGTCCTCCTGGGCGAATACGGCATACGTGGGAAGCTGGACCAATGCCAGCTCGGCAAGCTTCAGCAAGTTAGTGACAGGACTTAACCCGTTCGGGACGTATTACTTCACATTCCGCGGGTCAAACGCCTGTGAGCAGACCTGGTCGACCAATGCATTGTCCTTCACGACGTTGGCGACGCCGGACATCCCGGTTGTTGATAATGGGCAGGGTCCGACCGATGCCACGTTAAACGGATGCAGGCTTAACGGCATCCTGGGTGATGGCGGTCTTGCTGAAGCGTGGATATGCTGGGGTGATAATGATGCGGGTATGTCGGGCACCGGTGCGTGGGGCCACGTGGTATCGGCAGGAACCGTTTCCGAGGGCGTTCCCTTCGGTGTTGCGGTTTCAGGGTTGAGCACGAACACGACCTACTGGTACCGGTGCTTCGTGAGCAACGGTTCCGGCTCCGACTGGTCCGACACTGCAGCGAGTTTCAGCGGGGTGCCTGCCGGGGGTGGGGGCGTGGGCGTGGATGGTGTCTATTCGATGAAAATTACATTTACAAATTTCCCGGGTCGTGGCGTGTTGACCAACTTCCCGGCGCTGGTCAGGCTTACAGCCGATAATACCTCAAATTATGAGGGGTTCCTGGGGACTAACGGCTATGAACTCAGGTTCTGGACCAACGATACGTTTACAGGACAGGAGTTGAATTACGAAATCGAGGAGTTCAATAACACTTCAAACAGCTATGTATGGGTTCAGGTTCCTTGTCTAACGAATAACTGTTCAATCTGGGCGACGTGGGGCGATGCGGCAAGAACGAACCAGCAGGCGTATACCACGAGTGGTGCTGTATGGAGTGCAGGATATTATGCCGTGTGGCATCTGCGAACAACCAATAGCGCTGTTTCAGGTCTTGATTCCGGGCTGAACAAATTCAACGGTACGGCTACCGGAATAGCTGTGGATAGCGGGCTAGCCGATGGGGCTGCTTCGTTTACCGGTGGTGGCAACTATATCAATGTGCCTGGGATAACAGGGAACAGTCCGACTTCATTTACAGCTTCTGCCTGGGTTAAATATACATCATGTGCCAATTCGCCTGTTATCATGGCTCAAAATGATTCCGCCACATCCAAAAAATGGGCTGTTGATATCAGCGCAAGCGGTTATGTCCGGCTGACCACCTTCAATTCGGCCGGTACAGGGCTGATATCCCAGAATTCCGTGACGACGTCCCCGAACGAATGGCATCATATTACCGCAATATTTGATGCCAGCGGGAAATCGCAGAAACTCTATATTGATGGGCAACAACAGACGCTATCGCTGGATGGCTTGACCAATTTTTATGGAACCGTTCCTTCTCTAAAGATTGGCGGAACCGGGAGGGGGGCTCAATATACATTCAACGGTGTGATTGATGAATGTCGTCTTTCGAGTGGTGTGCGCTCCTCCAACTGGGTCTGGGCTTGCTGGATGAACATGGGTCAGAACCATGATTCCTTTGTGCAGTACGGTGATGTCGTGACCGGGTCTTCGATCCCGGTCCAGAATCGCGCCCCGTCCGCCATAACAAACGCCTCGGCGATATTGAACGCAAAACTTGTTGCAACCAATGATAATTATGACGTTTATGTCTACTGGGGTCAGGTGGACGGTGTGTCCGATGCGGGGGCCTGGACTGGCAACTCATACGTTGGATCCTGGACCAATGTGGCCTCCACCAATATCAGCTATCAGGTCACCGGGCTTTCGGCGGGAACGACTTATTACTGCACGTTCCGTGCGACCAACGCCGCGACCAACGTGTGGGCGGTGCCCAGCTGGCAGTTCATGACCTCTGGGACCAGCGGTGGGGCGAGCAATTATTCCCTGGGCGTTGTGTCCGCCCATGGCGGTGCCAGCCCGGGCTCATCCGTCGCCCCATCGGGGACTTTATTGAACTGCTCGATCACCAACTCCCCCGTGACTAATGGTTCAACCCAATATTTCTGCACCGGTTGGACGATGGCTGGGAATGGCCCACTTTC
>JAABPW010000208.1 GCA_011391785.1 Verrucomicrobiota bacterium | reverse complement strand
GGGCCGCCATATTCTTTTCCTGGTCTTTCCAAATGAGAATGTGCAGACGGTGGACTGGTACCGGTTCGAGTAATCCGGGAAATAAAGGCGCTTCAGGTTTGCCGGCAAGGAGTTATGTTGACAGAAAGGCAAAGTACGGGCCTGGGCCGTGGCTGCATGGTGGCGGTTGCAATGGCCGTTTTCCTATGGCAGGCAATGGTCCCGGGCAGTGCAGGGGCAGACCAGTTCGATGACCTGCGCCATTACTGGTTGAAACAGCTGGTTGGTGCCAATCTGAATCCCTCCTCATTGAAAGGCCGGGCGTCGGCTGCCAACTCTTGCTGGAAAAGTATGGACGCCAGTGCCTCGCGCACCTGTTTGTGGAAGGATCTTCCGTTCAATAAATCTTCGCCTAGCATAACAGCCTCCTTCAGCCGGTTGAAGGTAATGGCGCTGGCATGGGCAACACCAGGCTGCTCGCTTTATCGCGACCCCAAACTGGCGGCGGCAGTCAACGGCGGACTGGACTGGATGACTGCTAATGTCTATACCACGACGGCTTTCAAATATGGTAACTGGTGGGACTGGGAAATTGGGGCACCCCATTTGTTCAATGATGCCCAGGTGCTGATGTATCCCTCATTAACGCCAAACCAGATAAACAACTATGCCGCTGCGGTGGATCGATACTGTCCGCCGAGCAAGATCACTCTCAATGGTGGAAAATTCATGACAGGGGCAAATCTTTCGGGCGAAATTAAAGCCATTCTGGTCAGGGCGATCCTCCAGAAGAACAGCGAAAAAATGGCCTATGGGCAGACGAATCTGAGTCCGGTTTTTAATTATGTGAATAGTGGTGACGGGTTTTACCGCGATGGCTCGTTTATTCAGCATAACACGGTTCCCTACAACGGTGGTTACGGCGCCAGCGCTGTGGGTGAAGTCGCGGAGCTGGTCAATCTGCTGAACGGGTCGAAATGGGCTATCAGCGAGACCAACAAGGTTGTTGTCTGTGAATGGATGTCTAAAGCGTTGCAACCGTTCGTCTACAACGGCAGTGCGATGATGGACATGGTGCGTGGACGAACCATCTCGAGGCAACCCGACAATGGCGTGGGGCATATCAATACCGCTAAACAGGTTGCCCGGTTTGCGCCGCCGGCCACGGCAGTCGCGCTTAACAAGTGGGTTGCTTCGCCCACAATGCCGGCAGGGCAATATCACTTTCCTGGTATGGATCGCGTGGTGGCTTGGCGGAAAAACTTCTGCTTCGGTTTGAGCATGTCGTCCACCCGTATCGCCAATTATGAAGGCATTAATAACGAGAATCTCCACGGGTGGTTTACCGGTGACGGTATGACCTATCTGTACCTTGGTGAAACGGAGACCCAGTTTAATGGTGATTTCTGGCCTACTGTTGATCCTTATCATTTGCCTGGCACGACAGCTGATACTACACCTCGTGGCGATGCGTCAGGCCAGCGAACCACCACGTCCCAGAAGTGGGTGGGTGGTGCCCAGGTTGCCGGACGATACGGTGTCGCCGGCATGTCCCTGTCGGTTCCGAATTTCAAGGGAAGCATGCTGACAGGAAGAAAATCCTGGTTCATGTTCGATAACGAGGTCGTCTGCCTTGGGGCGGGGATCACCGCCGGCAGTTCGAATGAGATCCATACGACGGTTGAAAACCGCCGTGTGGGCACATCGCCCACGAAAAAGTTCATTCTCAACGGCAGGACGTATCCGCCAAGGATCGGTTGGACTTCAGGCAAGACCCCTGCAATCTGGTGTGCTCTGGATGGAACGGCTGGGTATTATTTCCCGGGGGGCGCAAATAACGTGCAGGCAGCGTTTGTTTCCGGTTCAGGCGCCTGGGGTGACATCAACAAGGGTAAATCAAAAACCGTCCATACCAATAACTACCTGAAGCTCTGGTTCAATCACGGGATAGCGCCAACCAATGCGGCGTATGCCTATGTCATCCTGCCGGACATGTCTCCAGCCCAAACAAGGAATTATGCCGCCAATCCGGATATTCAGGTCATTCAAAATACAGCGGCGGTTCAAGCGGCAGGCCAGGCGTCGCTTGGGCTGGTGGCGGCCAATTTCTGGACGGCTGGAACGAATTCCGCTGGTCTGGTTACCGTGGACAGCCAGGCCTCCGTGATAACGATGGAGACGCGGACTGGCATCGCGGTAGGGGTCTCGGACCCAACTCAGGCCAACAACGGCTCGATCACCGTAACCTTGAACCGCGCGGCGCGTTCCGCGGCCTCCGTGGACCCGGGAGTGACGGTGGTGCAGCTTGCGCCTAAAATTGTCCTCTCTGTGAACGTGAAGGGCTCGCTCGGCAGGACCTTCCGGGCATCATTTTTCCGCCCGCTGTAGCAATTATCGCGATACGACAGGTCGGATGATCTCGCTGCGGGGGGCTGTGTTTCCGGCTTGGTGTGGAGGTTTTTTACAGGGCCAGTGCCGGAATCCCTGGCAAGAGTGCTGTTATTGGAATGCTGGATTCGATAAACGATGTCGGCGTCGGAAGTGACTCGGGGCGATGCCCGTGATTCTTTTGAATACCCGGGAGAAATCCACGATGCCGCTAAACCCGGATTCCTCGGCCACTTGCCAGGCTTTCAGATCGGTCTTTAGCAGCAGATCTTTTGCGCGCTCCACCCGGTAGCGGGCGACCTCCTCGGTAATACTCCGGCGGAGGTGCTGCCGGAAGGAATGTTCCATGCCCCGTCGCGACAGGCCGGCGGCCTGTGCGATGTCCGGAGTCTGGATGCGTTCCCGGTAATGTTCCCAGATGAACCGCAGCGCCCGCGCTGTCGGCACATGCGGTACCGCAAGGATGTTGGTGCTCTGGCGCGTCATAACGCCCTTGGGTGGGATCCGGATCGGCTCGCGCGGAGGCGGGGTGCCGTCCATCAGGTGATCGAGGAGCCTCGCCGCCTCGTAGCCCTGTTGTTCGAGGTCGGGATCAACGCTGGAGAGGGTGACCGGCGAGAATTCGCAGACCAGCGGGTTGTTGTCGCATCCAAGTATAGCCACTTCTTCCGGCGTGCTCACGCCGCCGTTGGTGCAGGCGCGCAAGACCTTGAGAGCCAGGTCGTCGGTCGCGGCAAAGATGGCGGCCGGCTTAGGCAGGCTGCGAATCGTGTCCACCAGCCAGCGATGGGCGGATCGTTCCGCTGCGCCAGCGCTGTCGGAGTGCCTGGATCGATG
>JAABPW010000207.1 GCA_011391785.1 Verrucomicrobiota bacterium | reverse complement strand
GAGCTGTGCCGCCGCGATGGCGCACCGCAGGACATCGAGTGGATGGACAAGGTCAGGGCCTATGAGAAGAAGGTCCTGCTGAAGCGCAAATAGGAAGGGGTGGGCGTCCCCGTGGCCTTGTGCCACGGGTCGCAAAAATGTTCGGTTCCTGCCACGCAAGGTGGCAGGGCACCCCCTATAACTAACCCCGCCTAAAAACGGGGCTTTTTTTTCGTCCCCGACCTGCTATTGTTTCGGTCTATGACTTTTAGCGCCCTCTTTCTGATGACCCCACCACCGCTTGCCATTTTCGGCGATATCGGCGGCGCGGAAGTGATGGTCGTGCTGGGTGCCATTCTCGTGCTCTTCGGCGGAAAGGGAATCCCGGAAATGGCCCGGAAACTGGGGAAAGTGACCCAGGACCTCCAGCGCGCCTCCGCGGAGTTCAAGAAACAGCTCCTGACCGCCGACCAGGAACTGGAAAAGGAAATCACCCCGCTCGTGTCGGAGTACGAGTCCCTCACGTCCCCCGAGAACTACATGAAGGACATCGATCCCGCGCTGCACGAGGAAATGGAAAGCCCCTACGGCAGCACGCCGACCATGGTTGCGGGCGAGGGGTATCCGGAGCCTGAGGCGCAAAACCCCGAAGCGCCCCCTGAGGTGGCCAGCGACGTCGCGCCCCCGGCGGAAGAGGCGCCGCCCCCGGCACCACCAAGCGATCTCTGGCCAGCGGTGACCGACAGTGCTGAGCCCGCATTACCTCAGGAACTCCAATCCCCGCAGGAACCCCCATTACCCCAGGAGCCCCCACCCCGTGACCGAGCCGAGTAGCGATAATCCGGTCCTCGAGGCCGTGAAACCTTTCCTGCAGCATCTCGACGATCTGCGCCGGGCCCTTGTCTGGAGCGCCTCCGCCCTCGGGATCGGCATGTTGATTGCCGGGCTCTTTGCACCAACCCTGTTCAAAATACTCAAGGCCCCCCTGGCCGGCGTGGTCCCCAATCCCGACTTGTTCCTCAGGACCATGGATGTGACGGGCGCGATGTCCGTCGCCATGCAGACCCTGTTCTGGGGCGGACTGCTCCTCAGCATGCCGGTGATCGTCTTCTCGATCTGCTGGTTTGTCTTTCCGGCCCTGACCCTCAAGGAACGCCGGACGATCCTGGCCGGACTGGTCATGGCGGTATTTCTTTTCATCGGCGGCGTCCTCATGGGATATTTCCTGGCGCTGAAACCCGCGCTTCAGATCATGATGTGGTTCAACACCTGGATGGGCATCGGGATCGAGTTCTTCACCGTCACCAGCTACACCGGGTTCGTCCTCAAGCTCCTGATCAGCTTCGGCCTCACCTTTGAGCTGCCGATGATCCTCCTCATCCTGGGCCACCTGGGCATCATCAACTCGAACCAGCTGCGGGACAAGCGCCGCCATGCCATCATCTCCATCCTGATCCTCTCCGCCATCATCACCCCGACGCAGGATCCCTTCTGCCAGCTCCTCCTCGCCGTCCCCCTCGTCATCTTCTACGAAGCCTGCATCTGGATCATCAAGGCCAAGGAAAAAGCACGGGGAATCTAGTATTCAGTATTCAGAGGTCAGTATTCAGATCGCGAGCGTCCCACTGAAATCCTGATGAAATCCTAATCATACTCTTAATCGTAATCTTAATCCTCTGCCCCCAGATAGGGATTACGATTAAGATTATGATTACGAGGGGAATCTCTCATCTCTGAACACTGAATACCGAACTCTCTCTTCCCGCTTGCCACCTGTGCGGTCCGCCGTTATTCTTTCAGCAGGTTAAAGGCTTCTCTATGACGGCATTAATGGGTGGGGAAATAGTTGGCCTGGTGGTATTGCTGGGCTTATCCGCGTTTTTCTCGAGCGCGGAAACCGCGCTGTTCTCCCTGTCCCCCATGCAGATACACCGCCTGCGCCGCCATCACCCCGGGCAAACCCGCAGAATCGAGGACCTGCTGGCCTCCCCGGCCAACCTGCTTTCCAGCATCCTGATCGGCAACACCGTGGTCAATGTGGCGGCAGCCAACCTTGGCTACATCCTGGCGGAACAGTTCTTCCCGAATTACGGCGCCTGGATCGCCATCCCGGCGATCTCGCTGCTCCTGATCTTCCTCGGCGACTTCGTTCCGAAACGCTTCGCCGTGCGCCATCCCGAGACCCTCTCCATCTACTACCTGAAGCCACTCAAGGCACTCATCTGGGTCTGCACCCCCCTGCACTCCCTGCTCAGCAGGATCATCAACACCTTCCAGGAGCACTTCGTGCCCCACCGCCCCGCCCTCACCGAGGCCGAACTGCTGACCGCCGTGGACGTGAGTCACGAGGAAGGCGTCCTGAACAAGGAAGAACGCATGATGATGGACGGGATCATCCGCCTC
Organism: Verrucomicrobiota bacterium; assembly: GCA_011391785.1. Taxonomy (GTDB): domain Bacteria; phylum Verrucomicrobiota; class Kiritimatiellia; order CAIKKV01; family CAITUY01; genus JAABPW01. The sequence goes on along the minus strand of JAABPW010000207.1, from coordinate 864 downwards.
GAGAAACTGCAGGCGAAGGACGTCATGACTCCCCGCGTCGACTTGATCGGCATCGACCTCGAGGACGACCCGAAGTCCTGGCCCGACCTCTGCCGGAAGGCCCGGTTCCGGTTCCTCCCCGCCTTTACCGGCGATATGGATCACGTGAAGGGGTTTGTGGATGTCGCCCGCTTCCTCATGAACCCCGGCGCCGACATCGCCTCTTCCCTGCATCCCCATTTCTATGTTCCCGATACCGCCCCGCTGGACTCGCTCCTGACCAGTTTCCAGCAGCAATCCCGCCGGCTGGCCATCGTCATCGACGAATACGGCGGCACCGCCGGACTGATCACGCTGGGCGACATCCTTGACGAGATCGCCGAATTCGCCGCGGAGCAGCCGGACGGGCAGAGCCAGAACATTGATCCCGTCGGCACGAAGCGGTGGCAGGTCCACGGGAACACCAGCCTCGAGGAAGTGAATTTCGAGCTCAGCCTGTCGCTCGAGGCGGACGGCGCGGACCGCATCTCCGGCTGGGTGACCGCCCAGGCCCGGCGGTTCCCCAAGACCGGCGACATCCTGGAAACGCAGGGAGTCAGGGTCACGGTCCTTCAAATGCGCAAACACCGCATCACGCGGGTGCTCATCGAGATTCCCGACCACGGCTCAACGGCGGATTCGGAAGAGGAGGTGCAGGTATGATCCTCTCCGATTTCACGCTCATTGCCCTTTGCCTGCTCGGCTCGGCGTTTTTCGAGGGAATGGAAGTCGGCGTGCTTTCCCTCAACCGCATGCGCCTGCGCCATCTCGCGGAACAGGGTGACCGGGCGGCCCGGATCCTCCAGAATTTCCTCGAGCAGCCCGACCGCCTGATTGGAACCACCC
>JAABPW010000206.1 GCA_011391785.1 Verrucomicrobiota bacterium | reverse complement strand
AGATAAGGATTTTCCGGCACACTCACCCAGAGGCGCTGGAGCAACCGCCCCTTTACCCCGCCCTGGCGTGACACACTCCGGGCCGTTACCTCGAACAACATCAGCCGCCGCATGCCCATTGCCACGGGCCGCATGCTGATCCCCATTCCCTCGACTGCCGCCAGCCGTTCCCCGTCAGGCCCGTTCCAGATAATGCCGCTATCGCGGATATCCAGCGCGATCAGCCCGGGCTCACTGGCGAACAAGGCGGCGGTCTCCCTGACATCATTCAGGGCGGCGATCTTGTTAAACGAAGCAGGAACCCAGCCTTCCGCTGTCTTTACCACATCCAAACGCGCGCCAGCCAGCGCCAATTCCAGAGTTCCGTCCATCCCCAGCCGGATCCTCATTTCACGCACCTTGAAACTGCCCAGCGGAGTGGTGGTCGGCTTGGTCTGGACATCCGTCAGGGTCATTTCCGTCATGCCGGTGAAACGGGCGCCCCCGACCGTCAAGTCCAGCCCCGTCTGGCCCTTCAGGTAATTCGCAACCAGTTCACAACCGCTCCGGGTCTGGACCCCCAGGACGACCGTGGCGATGATAACCGTCGCGCTGAGACAGACCATGACAAGGCAGCCGGCGGGCCCGTGTGGCGGCGCCTTGTGCTTCACCTTCGGTAGCTTGACTTCCTCTTCCCATTCAGGAATCGATGGACTCATAAGGCGACTCCTTTCTCTGGCGCGGCCCGAATAAAAGTGTTCCCACGCGGATCCAGGTGGCGCCTTCCTCAATGGCCACCTCGAAATCCTGCGACATGCCCATGGATAGCTCGGGCAGAGCCATGCCGGTCAAATCCTGCATCTGATCCCGCAATTCACGCAACGCCCTGAAAAAGGGACGAGCCTCCCCGGGATCCTCGGCAACCGGAGGTATCGTCATCAGGCCAACCACCTTGACCTTGAACAGGGAACCGGCCGCGCGCAAGGCTTCAGCGACCGCCCGGGGCGGCATCCCGAATTTACTCCGCTCTCCCGACACATTGACTTCAAGGCAGACCGGCAATACCCGCCCCTCCTCGCCGGCACAGCGGTCCAGGAGTTCCAGGAGCCGCAGGGAATCAACAGCATGGATCATCTCGAAAAGTCGGACAGCATCCCGGGCCTTGTTCGACTGGAGATGCCCGATCAGGTGCCAATGTAGCCGCGAGGGACACAGCGGGATTTTCTGGCGGGCTTCCTGAACCTTGTTCTCGCCAAAGGTCGCCACGCCCAGGGCAGCCACTTCGGCAACCGCCTCAGGGGACTGGGTCTTCGAGACCGCCATGACCTGTACCGTGGACGGATCGCGCCCTCCCCGGCCACATGCCTCGTCAATTCGCCGGTTGATTCCGACCCATCTGGTTTCCAGATCCGTCATTCCCGCCCTATTCCTTTTTCCAGAACCCCGTGCTCTCAAAGGGATGGAGAATAGACTTTCACGATGGTGAATGGCAATGCGATTTCGGCAATTTCGATTTTTTCCCGGCATAATTGGTTAGTGCTATACACCCAAAACAGTTTCTGGTACTCACTTTCCATGAATTGGAACGAACTTAGCTCACGTGTTTTGGGGGGATGGCAACTTGACCGGGAAAGCGCCATGGGGATCCTGAAATCTCAGGATCACGAACTACTTTCCCTTTTGCAGGGTGCCTTCGCCATCCGCCGTCACCATTTCGGGATGGGGGTCAGCCTGCATGTCATCCGCAATGCCAAGAGTGGCGATTGCCCCGAGGATTGCGCCTATTGCAGCCAGGCTGGCAAGGCGGAAGCCGATATTCCCAAATACAATCTTCAATCCGTGGAAACCATCGTGGAAGGCGCCCGGGAAGCCGCCACGCTCAAGGCCATGCGCTATTGCATCGTCACCAGCGGCCGGAAACCGAGCGTTGCCGATATCGAGGTGATCTGCGAGGCCGCCCGCCGGATCAAGCGGGAAATCCCGATCCAGCTCTGCACCTCGCTGGGACTCCTGACCGCAGACCAGGCCAGGACACTTAAGGCCGCAGGCGTGGACCGCTACAACCATAATCTTGAAACATCCGAATCGCATTACGGCGCCATCTGCTCCACCCACGCCTACAGCGACCGGGTGGCGACCACGCGGACGGTAAAAGCCAGCGGCCTCGAGCTCTGCTGCGGGGGACTCATCGGTATGGGCGAATCCCTGGAGGACCGGGCATCCCTGGCGCTCTCCCTGCGGGATGTCGGAGCCGACTCGATTCCGCTCAATTTCCTGGATCCGCGTCCGGGAACAGCTCTGGCGGGACTCACCAGGATCAGTGCCACTGATGCGCTCCGGGCCCTGTCCCTGTTCCGTTTTGCCAATCCGGACCGGGAACTCAGGGTGGCGGGTGGACGCGAAGCCTGCCTCGGCTCACTCCAGGTCCTGGCGCTTTATCCGGCCAATTCCATTTTCACAACCGGTTACCTCACCACCGGCGGTCAGGGTCATTCAACCGATATCGCCATGATCCAGTCTGCCGGCTTCCATGTCTCCGAGATCACCGACGCTTAAACATGAATACATCACCACGCTCCAACCTGGTCTGGTTCGACACCGAATACACGACGCTCGAGCTGGAGCAGGCCAAACTTATCCAGGTTGCCATGGTGGTCACCGATATGGATGGCCGACGACTGGCCCCGCCGGATCAGGATCTGGTTACCGCCGTCAGGATTCCAGCCGACTTCCCCGTCAGCGATTTTGTTTCCGGGGAATGTCCCGAACTGGTCCGGGCCGCCCGCTCCGATGCCGCGCCTGAAGTTGAAGCCGTTGATCGCATGCTGGCGGATCGGCTCGACGCCATCGTGGGACCGACTGCCGAAAAACCCAAGAACCGCCCCATGCTCGCGGGCAATACCATCCATGCCGATTGGTGGTTCGCCCGGACCCTTCTCCCCACCTTTATGTCCCGGCTCTACTATAGGCATCTGGATGTCAGCAGCCTGAAAATCCTCTGGCAAGATGCCAAACTCGGTCCGGAGTTCGACAAGGAGAACCCCGCCATGATCCTGGACTACCTGCCGGGCTATACCCTCCCGCCCGGTACCAAGAAGCACGATGCCCTTTACGATGTTCTCTGCTCCATCGCCGAGTTGAATTATTACCGCCGGAACTTCCTGAAGGTGCCGAACGGATGAAGTGGGAGACCAATCCCCGCGAACTCAGGCGGCTGGCACGCGTGAGAAATGACGAGAACCTCGATTTCCGGGCTTACCTTAAGGAGCTCCCCT
>JAABPW010000205.1 GCA_011391785.1 Verrucomicrobiota bacterium | reverse complement strand
CCTTCGGACAAACAAAACCCTCTTCTCTCTTCACCGGGAGGTGTTACGCGAATTTCACGGGGCAGGTACCCCGGCCCCGTGAAATTCGCGTAACATTCTCTTCCCCCTCTCCCCCAAACCTCCGTCCCTCCGTGGTAAATCTTATTCGCCGCACGGGAATCGCTGCTATTTAATGACCGGAGTAATAGTCCTTGATTCAGGCCTGATATTTCTCTATTTGGAATCCATGACTATTTACAACACAGCCCTCGGGCAATGCCGGATCCTCTCCTTTGCCACAATCGCGCTCTCCTTGGGCCTCAGCCTCTCGTCAGGTGGCGCCGAGACCAACTCGCCTGAAACCATCGTCGTCTCGGCACGGCGCTGGACGGAGCCCCTGCAGTCCGTTCCCGGTGCCGTCACTGTCCAGACCGCCGGAACCCTCCAGTCCGCCGGAATCCACGACCTGCGCGATGCCGCCCCGACCGTGCCCAACCTGACACTGGGCGATTTCTCCGTGCGCCGCCTGACCTTCCCCTATATGCGCGGCATCGGGTCGGGCCGCAACAATCCCGCTGTCACCACCATCATTGACGGCGTGCCCCAGCTTTCCTATGCCACCGCCAACCAGGAACTCCTCGACGTCGAGCGAATTGAATTCCTGCGCGGCGCCCAGGGCGCGCTTTATGGGCGCAACACCCTTGGCGGTGCCATCAACATTGTGCCCCGCCTGCCCACCCGTACCCCGGGCGCCAACGCCGGTTTTGCTGCCGGGAGCGATAATTTCTTCGACTTCCGGGCCTCCGGGGAAGGCCCGATCGGGTCAGGCACAACCGCCGGGAGCCTCGGCGCAGGCTATTCCCGCCGCGATGGATTTACCCAAAACGACATCACGGGAAACCGGCTCGACAGCCGGGAATCATTCTTCGGCCGCGCCCAGATCCTTTGGCCCGAGGAAGGCCCCTGGACCTACCGCCTCAGCATCGGCGCCGAGTCGGATCGCGATGGCGACTACGCCCTGGGCGATCTCGCCTCGCTCCGCGCCCGGCCCCACCATGTCGCCCACGACTACGAGGGCGGCTCAGAACGCGACCTTGCCCAGCCCGTTTTTACCGCCACACGCAAGGGGGAACTGGCCGACCTGACCTCAATCACCGCCTTTCAATGGTGGCGGTCGCATGACAAGACCGATCTCGACATGACTCCGGCGGACCTGATCCGGCGCGACAATGAGGAGTCCCAGGCGGCCTATATCGAGGAACTCCGCCTCGCCTCACCTGAAAACAAACCCCTGGCGCTCAGCGACCATGCCGATCTCCGCTGGCTGCTCGGCACGTTCATCTTCCACTCCGCCTATTCCCAGCGCGCCCACAACGACTACCGGCCAGGCTCAGTCCCGATGCTCGGCCTGCCCTTCCCCTACCAACAGCATGATGATGCTGATCTTGCCGACACCGGAATAAGCCTTTTCGGGCAGACCACCATCACCCTGGCCGGGAAGCTGGAAGTGGGATTGGGTATTCGCGACGACTATGAACACCGGTCCGCTGACCGCCGCAGTTACGCCTCCATTCCCGTGATGCCGGGATCGGAGGCCAACGACAGCGCTGACTTCAACCAGATAAGCCCGCGCGCCTCGCTGGGTTACCACCTCACTCAAAACGCCCTCATTTACGGAGCGGTATCCAAGGGCTACAAGGCGGGCGGCTTTAACACCCTGGCGATCCCGGGTCACGCCACCTATGGGGACGAGACCAGCGTAACCACTGAAGCGGGGCTTAAGACCGACTGGCTGAATCGTCGCGTCACCGCCAATCTCGCCCTCTTCCACACCGCCTGGAACGACCTGCAGATGGATGTTCCCGCCGGATCTCCGGGAGTCTTTTATCTGGACAACACGAGCAAGGCGGAAAGCCAAGGAGGCGAACTGGAACTTGCGATCCATCCGGTGGACGGCCTCAGCCTGTTCGGCGGAGTGGGCGTGCTGGCCTCTGAATTCGGTTCAGGAAGCACGTCCGGAGGCCAGGATGTCAGCGGCAACGAGCTCCCCTTCGCCCCGCAGGCCACCTGGAACGCGGGAACGGAATACGCCCAACCCCTGGGCGGCAAAACAACCGGGTTCATCCGCATGGAAGCCGTGGGAACTGGCCGTTACTACTACGATGCCGTCAATGGGGCGTCCCAATCCAGCTTCACCCTCGTCAATGCGCGACTGGGTGTGACCACCGGAACGTGGCGCGTTGAGACCTGGGTAAGGAACCTGTTCGACCAGGATTATGTCCCCCTCGCCTTCTCCTATCAACTCGCCCCCTCGGGCTATGTGGGCGAGAGCGGCGCTCCCCGCACCATTGGAGTTTCAGTGGCCCGCGCCTTTTAAAAGGACCTTATCGACCCGGGTTGGATAGCCCGGGGATGCCGGGGGCGCCTTCCCAGGATTGGGGGGTATTCCAGGGCATGTCGGAATCCGCATTGGTGGCACAGCCGCCGGCAAGGAGAAGTCCAATCAGGACAACCAGGCATGACAGGGCTCGCATCATGAGGAAGCTCTCCGTGATTAATAGAGGACGGTATCGCCACGAAGCGGCGTCACCTGCTGGTAATCCATCATGATTTCGCCCAGCGCCACGCGTTGTTCGCGCCGCACCTCGGAAACCCGTATTTTACCAACGAAGATGTTCTCGCGCTGCACCGTCAGGTCGGTCAGCGGAACCATGGAGGAATCCGGCAGGATATCCATCACGACAAAGTTCCAATTGGTGTTGACCACCGTGATCTGCCCCTGAATCCCCCTGGGCAGGTTGTTGGTGTCCGATTGCCCCTTGCAGGCCTTCAATTCCAGTTCGACCTTGGCGATATAGCGTTTGCCCTGCTCGATCTTGGTTTCGCTGACACTCAGCTTTTCACCCAGCTTGGCGATCTCGCCATCTTTCTTCTCGATCTCGGCCTTCTTGCTTTCGATCTCGCCGTTGAGGCTCGTGATCTCCTCTTTCTTCTTCTCGACATCCTGCTTGGTCACCGTCAACTCGCCTTCGGTCTTGACCAGGGTATTGCTGGTGGTCGCCAACTCACCCTCGGTGCTGACCAAAAGGTTACTGGTTGAGGCCAGGGTGGCACGGTTCTGAACCAGGCCGCCGCGGGTATCGTTCAGGCGGTCAAACTGGCGTCCGGCATTGACAAACAACTGGACCAGCGTGTTGTCCATCTCGGAGCCGGCAGAAGAGGTCGAGGCCTTGCCGTCATCGCCCATCTTGTAATACTGCTTCAGCATAGATCGGAA
>JAABPW010000215.1 GCA_011391785.1 Verrucomicrobiota bacterium | reverse complement strand
TTTCCGCAGACGGGCAAAAGGTGGACCTGACCGCTAAAATCGGGATTGATCGGAAGCTGGACTGGATTGCGCCGGAAGGGCATGGGGACTGGCTGGTATGTGTTGCCAGGATCGAACGGGGAACCTGCCGTGTGCGTTACCCGACTCCGGATGGTGATGGATGGGTTGTTGATTACCTTTCCGCGTCTTCAATGCTGAGCCATCTCGGGATGATCGATAAGGTGATGTCCTTCGGGAAGGGCGAATGGCCGCGGGGCTGGTTTGATGATTCCTGGGAGGCGGACCTGAACTGGACGGACAAGGGTTTTGCCGAGTTCGAGAAGCGGAGGGGCTATGATCTGCGGCAATATCTCCCTGAGTTTACAGGGGCCAAAGGCGGTGAACTGCGCGCGCGTGTTAACCGGGATTTCCGGCTGACTGTCAGTGATTTGATGCTCGAAGGCTTTTTCAATGCGTCCAGGAAATGGGCAAATGAACATGGGTCGCAGTTGACCTGCGAAACAATCGACCATCCCGGGAATACCCTGGACATGGCGGCTGCCAGTGATATCCCGTTTGCGGATGTCGGTGGTGGTAGTGACTGGTGGTTCCCGGGCGGCCGGTTCAATTTCAGTCCTGAGTTCTTCGCGCGCCACAAGATCCAGTCTTCTGCAGCCCATGTGATGGGCAGGCCGCTGGTGGCGTCCGAAACGATCACGTGCTGGGTCGGTCCGAGTGGGCGTACTGACTGCATGCGGCTGGGCTTCCAGACTGAGCTCAAGCATATCAAATGGAAAGTTGATCTGGACATGCTGGGTGGGGTGAACCACACGATGTATCACTCCATGAGTTATTCGCCTTCCTGGGCGCGATGGCCTGGTTATATTTTCGGGGCGGAGACCCAATGCGGGCCTTTCAACCCGTATTGGCAGCATTTGGCTGATTTGAACCGGTATGTTTCGCGATGCCAGGCCTTTTTGCAGTCCGGCGCGCCTGATGTGGATATCCTGTTTTATTATCCCTATGACGATATCACCATGAGTGGAAGGAGTGATTATTCCCACACCCACTTCGGGGTCGATCAGAAACTTTATGAGGCGGGGTATGATCTTGATTACGTCAGCGACCGTATGCTCCTCGACCCTGAGGTCGTGAAGGTGTCCGGCAAAAGGCTTGAATCGCCGGGTGGTGTGCACCGGGTGATCGTGGTTGGTGGCTGTAGGTATATGGAAGACACGACGTTGAAGCGTCTCTTCGATCTGGCCGAGGACGGCGCCAGCGTGGTTATCGCAGGGAAGTTCCCCGAAGATGTACCGGGGCTGAACCGGCTGGAGGAGCGGCGGGCCAATCTCCGAGGGCTTATCGACAGGTTCGGCTCCAGTTCGCAGGTGTCGAACAAGGTGGCCAGGATGGTGATCGGATCGGGCCGGATACTCAAGGGCGATGATCTTAAGGAGTTGATGAAGGAAGCCGGGGTTCGGAGTGAGCCCATGGCGGAGCAGGGGCTATACTGCATCAGGCGCAGGGAAAAGAGCGGAACCGATTATTTCATAGCCAGTTCCCCCGGGAACAAGGAGGTCAACGGATGGGTGCCGGTTGGAACGGAAGGCAGAACCGCCGTGATCTTTGACCCGATGACCGGGCGGAGTGGTATTGCCGCCTGCACCAATGACAACGGGCAGTTCAAAGTCTATTTGCAGGTGGAGCCTGCCGGATCGGTAATTGTCAGGGTGTCCAATAAGAAGGTTAAAGGGCCCAAGTGGGCCTACAGTTCCGTCGGAGCGGAATCCGTGGCAATTACAGGTGCCTGGGATGTCAAGTTCCTGAGTGGCGGTGAGGTCATTCCTGCCAATGAAACAGTCACGAATTTGACTTCATGGACGACATGGACGTCTTCGCCGCAGTTGGATTTACTCAAGGGGTTCTCCGGAGTTGCGCGATATACCGTTTCATTTGATAGGCCTCAAGGAGGGGCGGATGAATGGTTCATTGATCTTGGCGATGTGAGGAATAGTGCAAAGGTGACTTTGAACGGGACTTGTCTTGGTGTGGTGTTCGGTGCGCCGAACTGCCGCGTCAACACAATGGGGCTTTTGAAGCCATCGGGGAACCGGCTTGAGGTCGAGGTGGCTAACCTGGCTGCCAACCGGATCATGGACCTCGACGAGAGTGGCATCCAGTGGCGGGTAAATCCCGGTCTTGCCGGAGAGATTCCAAAGTTGAATTCAGGTTCTGGTCCGCTAGCCTCGGGGTTGCTCGGGCCGGTCAGGCTTGTTCGGGTAAAAGCCGTGTTCCCTGGACCAAGGTGAAAATCGCCTTGAGACTGAAGCCAGGGGGGGATGCGGCTGAAGACGGGTTTCATCAAGGGAATATGAGTTATAAGAAAATGAGGACTGCACGAATGAAAAAACTGCTTGTGGTTGCCCTGAGTTTGATGTGTGCCGGAATGGTTGTAGCAGGAGAAGCCGGTGCGGGGGACAGGAGGCCGGGCGCTCCTGGTCCAGCCGGCTATACCTGGTGTGCCAAGGAAGGCGGATCGTTTACCCTGGATGGAACCAACGATGTGGCGTTCGGTGCTAACGGTGAATTTGCTTATTTATTCAACCAGACCGGGACAATAACTTTTACCACTGAGTTGTTTGGAAATGATCCGGCACCCGGAATTGCCAAGGCGGGCTTTTTCAAGCGCTCAGGGCCACCCGCGGATCCGATGGGCGTCCTACGTAAGCCGATTCCGGATAAGCTGGTCGTGCTTACCTTCGACGATGGCTGTTCGACGCATGCGACTTATGTTGCGCCACTTCTGAAATCGCTGGGGTTCAATGGATCCTTTTATCTTTGCACGCTGCCTTCCTTCTCCAACAAGAACTGGTACATGAGCTGGGACCAGATGAAGGAGATGGCCAGGGATGGGTTCGAGATCGGTAATCATACCCGGCACCACACCGTGGGCGCGGGCATCGGGCCGTTCCTGGATATGGAAAATGAAATGGTGAAGAACGGGCTTCCCAAGCCGACGACCCAGGTGTGGCCGTGTTACGTGCCGAATACCAAGGCATTTGCCGACCTGTCCTCCAATAAATACATTTTTGCGCGCGGCGGTCATTTCCGGGCCTACAGGCCAACCGTCGACCATCCCCTCGATATTCCGTCTGTAAACCCGAAGGACATGAAGAAGTTCATAAAAGATGTGAAGCAGGCCGCAAACGGCTCCGTGGTGGTGATCACCTATCACGGTGTGCCGGATTACGAACATGGTTTTGCCGGAACCGACCCGAAGATATTCAAGGAAATGATGCAGTACCTGAAGGACAACGATTACAAGGTGATAGCCTTGCGAGATCTGGTCGAATATATCGACCCTGTGAAAGCTGCGAAACTGCCGCCGACCAAATGAGTGGAGCGATGATAAGACTGTTATTCAAAGTCTTTGTGTTCATTTTTGTGACCGGTGCGGCGGTGGCAGCCGAATCGCCGCCAATTCCGGTGATGTCGCAAACTCATTTGTGGGATAAGGAGCCGGCGCTCTGGGATGAAGCGCGGAAATTCCAGCTTGTGCAGCCGGTTCCAGCCGTGCTTGGCGAGCAGGAATCGTTGGGCATGGGGGTCAACATCAGCAATGAGCGCCTGCAATCTTCCTTGTGGGGCAAGCCGGACAGGTTCGTGCTCAGCCTCGGGAAGGCCGATGTGTGGAACCGCGCAAAGCTGAATCCGTTCAGCGGGAAGAAGCCGGTCGGGCAGATACAAATCCTGAGCGACGATTTTGCGGGTGCGGCACAGCCGGACGTAAGGACAAGCATTCACGACGGAAACAATGTCTTTTGCGTGACACAAGGAGTTGCTTCCGCGACCTATCAGGTCCTGCTGACGCCTTCTGATCTCAACGTGGTTGCCATCAAGGCGGTATGCTCCAAGCTGGGCAAGCCGATGTCCGTCCGTTTGTACAGGCATCGCGATAAGAACAAGGACTTGCCGGAGCCGCAAGGCGGCAGCGATGGGGCTTTCTTTTGGATTCATCAGCAGTTTCTAGCCGAAAAAACGTTCCCGGATGGATTCGATTATTATCTCGTTGCCAAAGTTGCCGGTGCGACCGGGGCGGTTGATGTTGCAAACATGAAGGCGGGGCTTGGTGCGCCGGTCATGTTCCGGCCGGATGAGGCACCGGGGTCTGCGGCTACTTTGAGCATTAAGCCCGGTGATGCACGTGATTTGGTGATTTACGCCACGGTGGTGACGAGGGCGGAATCGGCGGATCCGCTGGCTGAGGCGCGAAGGAGACTTGAGTCAGCCGAGAAGCGCGGGTATGCCGGATTGCTTGAAATGAAAGCGGCGTGGTGTCGCAGCTTGTATGAGCGGCGCGAACGCGGCCGTATTTTTACAGGTGACTTCGACGATGCACGGCGAGTTGCGCTGCCGTTCTTCTATCAAGGTAGTTACCAGTCCCGCCATATTGGGTTTAGTAATCCGGATCCGGCGAAGTATGAATCCGACGCTGCCTACAATCAGCTTGAGAATGACGAGGTGCGCTGGTGCGGCTTGCTGTGCTTTAACGAGGAATTGTATACGGGCGATTTTGTTGCAGGCCGGGATGAGTCGGTAACCGCCTACTATCCGGCCGTTTTCAAAATGTACCGGACGGTCTACGAGGGCTACGCCAAGGAGCGGGGATTTGAGGGGTTGCTGGTGTTGCGTGGATACGTTCCGCCGATCAAGATGGATAAATACTGGTCGCCTGATTATCCGGCCAATGACAGGAATGAGTGTGACTGGGCAAGCCTGGTCTGGGCTTTCAAGAATGTCTGGGATGAGTATGACTACGGCGGGAAGGATGATGGATTCCTGAAGGACAAGGTTTACCCCTCGCTGCGCGGGATTGCGGATTTCTTTGCCTCACTCGTCAAAAGCGGGGCGGATGGATTTTACCACATCGAACCGTCGCAGATCCGGGAGGAGGATATCGGCCGTGATGCCGTGGATTGCATTGCCGCCGCCAAGTGGGCGTTCAAGCGCGCCATTGAGGTTTCGGAACGGCTTGGGGTGGATGAGGCGAAGCGGCGCGTGTGGGCTGAGCGGCTCGGGAAGATGGCGCCGTATTACATCATTGAGAATGAGGGGAAGGAGAAGGTGTTTGCCTCCCTGGTGAAAAATGGAGTCCCTGTGGTTGCAAGCCATGGCACGACGCACTTTATCGTAAATGTGGCGGATGAGATCAATCTGGATAGTCCGGAGGATGAGAAGCAGATGGCGATCCGGTCGAACCTGCATGCCCATGGACAACCCATGAACCGCCAGGTGGAATTCCTGCTGGGCAAGCAGCCTGACACTCTTTGCATGACTTCTGTTTTTGGGAACCCGCCCTGGTTGATTCATTATGCCCAGAAAAGCGGGACTGGGGATTATTCCAAAATGTTACCCTTGGAAACCAGGGCGCAAAAGGCGATTGCGTGCTGGCTGGAGCCGGAGCGGCTGTGCAATTCGCGTAGCGGCACGATTCATTTCTTTCCTTGCGTGCCGGGCAATTTCGATGTGGCGTTCAAGGATTTCCAGGCTCGTGGCGGTTTCCTGGTCACAAGTGAGTTGAAGAGCGGCATGGTGACCTATGCGCGGATCCGGGCGCGACGTGATGGGGATTGCAAGGTGATGAATCCATGGCCCGGGAAAAACATGATCGTGTCTGAATTGCCGGGACGTAATCCTGTCTTGTTCAAGAAGGATGGTGAGCGGTATTCCTTTTCAACCAAGACCGGCCGGGAATATAAGTTATCGTTTCTGGAATAAGAAATGTTTTCCACTCGTGCAAAATGAAATATCAGAAAGCTCAAGTTATAAGTTCAGCAGTGAAACAGGGAGATAGGGAATGACGTTGAAAATAATGTTCACTGTTTGGGTGTATATTGCCGCCTGTGTCGGTGTGGCGTCTGCCAGGTTGTTTGACGGTCTGGAGTTGGCGGAAAAATTCTCCAACCCGCCCCACGAAGCCAAGCCATGGGTATACTGGTGGTTCCAGGGAGGTTATGGCAGTTTCGAAGGGATGGCCAGTGACCTCGCGGCGATGAAGGAGAAGGGGATAGGCGGCGTCATGCATATGCAGACGTGCAATGCAGGCGGTCGGCCTGTTCCGGCGCAACCAAAGATGCTCAGCCCCGAATGGGATTCCTGGTTTGGTGAGGCGCTTCGGCTTGCCAAATCGAACGGGATGACCATGGCCGCGAGTGTGGTGGATGGCTGGGCGCATGGCGGCGGCTGGGTAGGCAAAGAGGACGGAGCCAAGCAGCTCGTCTATGCGGAAACGCAGTTTGACGGACCCGGCGCGCCAAGTGAACCGCTCCCGGTGCCGTTTTCGCGAATCGGCGTCTATCACGATGTCGCTGTGGTGGCATTCAAGGAGAAATCGACACGGGCGCCGGTGCCGCTGAGCGTGAATGCCAACAATACGCCAGGTGGTTATTGCGGACAGGAGTACTGGCCGGCGGCCCATGCGGTGGACAATGATCCGGAGACTTTCTGGAGAGCAGGGTGCCCGGCAGTATTGAATGTGACCTATGCCCAACCCATCACGGTGTCGGGAGCTATCGTTGCCGGAATGACCAATGCCGGTCCGAAAGAAGCTGAAATCCTGGCGTCTGACGATGGCCGGACGTTCAAGTCGGTTTCGCGGTTTTCCATGGCTCCAGGAGAGCAGAAGCGAGTGGTGTTCGAGGCAGCAACTGGCCGGGTATTCCGCCTATCGATTTCTTCAGCCCATGTATCGGATCTTAGATTGGCCGAGTTCCAGCTCTTGCGGCAGGGTGATGAGCCGGTCCTGCGCCGGGGCATCAAGTGCTGGGATCTTAAGTCAGCCAATTTCGGCGGCGGGTGGGGCGGCTGGCCGGAACATCTCTATAACGCACTGGAAGAGGAATATTCAGGCGCTGACGCCTGTGATGTTACGGCGGAAGATGTCGTGGATCTTTCCTCGCACCTGAAACCCGATGGACGGCTGGATTGGCAATTTCCGGCGGGACGCTGGACGGTCATGCGTTTCGGCTGGACGGCGATTGCCGCTCCCGCCCGCATGGGGAACGGTGGCGGTTACGAGGTGGATGTGCTCAGCGTCAAGGGTGCTGACCTGATGATGGATACGGCCGCGAAGAGAATGCGTGAGTTGAGCGTAAAGAATGCCGGCGGCGCTCCGATCATATTCCACACCGACAGCTGGGAGATTGGCGCCGACAACAAGGGCCAGCAGCCGACCTGGACGGATGATTTCCGCGAGCAGTTCAGGAAGAAACGCGGTTATGACCTCTTGCCGTACCTGCCTGCCATGGCGCGACGGGTGGTGGGAGGCCGGGAGGTTACGTTCCGGTTCCTGTGGGATTTTCGCGCGACGGTGGCAGACCTGCTGTCCGACTACTATGGCCGCTTGCAGCAGCGCGCCCACGAAATGAACGGCGGAATGAATTCGGAGTCAGGCTATGGAAGTTTTCCTCATCCGCACATGGACGGCCTGAAGGTTTTCGGACGGTCCGACCGCCCGATGGCGGAATTCTGGCACCCGTTCCCGATGTGGGGGCGTGAATACCTCCAGGAAGTGGATGTGATGCGGACGGCGGCGTCAGGTGCCCGGATATACGGCAACCGGTATGTGCAGGCCGAGACCCTGACCTTCAATCCGGTCATGGGGTTATTCACGCCTCCGGCGAACTATCGTCGGACGCTGCATGAAGCCTGGGCACGCGGTCTGAACCAGGCGGTGATCCATAAATACACCCATCAGCCTTCTGATGAGAAACCGGGTATGCTGGACTACGACATTTTCAACCGGAATTTCTCATGGTGGCCCCTTGCCGAGGGGTTCATCGGCTATATGGGGCGGTGCCAGTATCTGCTGCAACAGGGCGATTTTGTGGCCGATGCCGCTTTCTTTGTCGGCGACGGCGCATCGCGGTTTGTGCCGGGGAAATCTGCGCTTAATCCCGCCTTGCCATCCAGCTATGACTTTGACGGGATAAACGCGGAAGTCCTGCTGACGAGGGCGAAAGTCAAGGGTGGCCGCCTGATTCTGCCGCTCATTCCTGCGCCAAAAGGCGAAGAGCAGGGGACGGGGCCTTCATACCGGTATCTCGTGCTTGCTGATCCGCAGTGCACGAAAATGACAGCGGCGACGTTGGCCGGGATCCGGCGGCTTGTGGATGAGGGGCTGACGCTGGTTGGCCGGCGTCCGGAGGGAACGCCTGGACTGGGAGCGGTAAAGCAGAATGAGGCAGACTTCAAGGTTCATGCGGATGCACTCTGGGGCGAAAAGCCGGGGGATCGTGGTGAAAGGAAAGTCGGGCGGGGCCGGGTGATCTGGGGTGCGTCGATGGTCGAGGTTTTTGCCGGGGATGCCGTTCTCCCTGACTGTGAGGCGAAACAGGGTGGCAAGCTGTTTGACATCAGCTGGCTACATCGGAGTACAGGGAGCGGAGAAGAGGTGTATTTCCTGGCCAATCCGATGGGGCAGGCACTCGATCTGGCGATCACCTGCCGTGCGAATGGCCGGACCGTGCGGCTGTTTGATCCGCTGGAAGGATCTGTCCGGGTTTTGCCGGAATACAGCATTGGGGCTGATGGACGCATGACGATCCCCTTGCGTTTCGAGGCGGAGCAGGCGCTGTTTATCGTGATCAGTGGCAAAGCGCAGAAGCCCGGCACGGTCATGGGTGGGGCCCGGAATTTCGCCGAGAAGAAACCGGTGCTGGATATTACCGGACCATGGAAGGTAAGCTTTGATGCGAAATGGGTGAAGCCTTCCGTGGCGGTGACGCCGGAAGCAGGGCAGGTGTCCCTCACCTTCGAGAAACTGGCCGACTGGTCCCAAAGCCTGGAGCCGAGTATCAAGGGGTATAGCGGTTTGGCGGTGTACCGGAAGACTTTCGACTGTCCGGTTTCGGCTTCCCGTCTGAATTCCGGAGTTTTTCTCGCCCTTGGGGCGGTTAAGGAAATGGCGAGGGTTGAGCTTAATGGTCGGAATCTGGGTGTGGTCTGGTGCGCTCCGTGGAGGGTGACGATACCCGCCGGCCTGATAAAGGAAAAGGGCAACGAGCTGGTGATTACGGTCGCCAACACGTGGAACAACCGGCTGTGGGCTGACGGGCAGCTACCTGACAAGGAGCGCCTGACGAAGGTAGGGCATGGCCTGCAAAATGGGAGAGGACTTCAGCCTGCCGGATTGCTGGGGCCGGTGGTGTTGTTTGCTTGTGATAAAAGTGAGTAGCAAAACAAGAAGTAAACAGCGGAATGATGGTTGTCGAGGGTAGTGAAAATACAAAAAAGGTGGCTCTATGGGTAACTTCAGGAAAAATTGGTTAATGTTGTGTCTTGTGGTGAATGCGCTTTGTGCGCAAGCACTTCCAGTGCGGGCTGATGATCTGGCGAAAGGGTTCCAGGATCCCTCGGAGGAATACAAGCCCTACTGCTACTGGTATTGGCTGAATGGTGATGTTACCCGGGAAGGGATCACGAAGGATCTTGAAACGATGGCGAAGGTCGGGATCCGGCGCGCCATGATCGGGAATATCTACACGGATGTTGCCCGCTGCGGAAGCGGCCCGGTTAAGATGTTTTCGCAGGAGTGGTACGATCTGACGCATCACGCGCTGAAGGAAGCGGCGCGCGTCGGGGTAGGTATCATGATGTTCAATGCGCCTGGCTGGAGCCAGAGTGGTGGCCCCTGGATCAAGCCGGAACAGTCGATGCGGCGCATCACCTGGAACGAGATCCCGGCAAAAGGGGGCGCCTTCTCAATGAAGGTTCGCCCTGACATTAAGCCGCTCGTGCAGGATGTGGCCGTGCTGGCAGTTCCCAGGAAAAAGGCCGTTTCGATCCATGGGTCGAATCCCCCTGTTAAAGATAATGAAGTGGCCCTTGCCGCTGCTTCGTGGATATGGCATCCGGCCGAGGATGCATCGAAGAGTGCGCCTAGCTGCACGCGGTATTTCAGGCGTGTAATCAATGTTGATCCAGCAACGCTGGCTTCCGCCAGGATGTTAATTTCCGCGGACAATTCTTATGTGCTCTCGATTAACGGAAAAGAGGTTTGCAAGGGTTCGGAGTGGAGCAAGCCGGACGAAGTATCAATCAAGGAACACCTGAAAAGCGGGGACAATGTCATTGCGGTATCCGTGAACAACAGCGAGACAAGTGCGGCCGGATTGATTGCCGCGATCGGCCTGTTTCCGAAGGATGGCAAAGCCCAGATCGTGAATACAGACGGCTCCTGGCTGGCGGGTATGGCTGAGGCTGATGGCTGGCGGGCGGGTATGAAAAACCCGGAAGGGTGGCAGGCTGCCCGGGTGCTCGGGTCGGTGTCAATGTCACCGTGGGACCTTTCCGGCTCGAAGCGGAAGGGCGTAATGTATTTCCGTCACTCGGAGCCTTTCACGGCAAGGGCGCTGTCGGTTAAGGGGAATATCGGCGCGAGGCTGTACACGCTGAAAGACGGCAAGCGGGACCTGGTGGCTGAGGTCCATTCATCCGGGAGCAACAGGGATACCGATTTCCTGCCTGATGGCGATAGAGTCTTCAGCTTCAAGGAAGTTACCGCGCAGGAATTTGAGCTTGAGACGTGTCATCTTCCGATGAATGCCGTGGAACTGACTTCGGAACCCAGGGTGGCGCAGGTTGTCGAGAAGCAGATGGGGCGCATGCATCCCACGCCGAGTCCGACCTGGGATTCGTACCGGTTCAAGGATACGGTCGAGCCGGATGATGCCTCCCTGATCGTGAAGCAAGGTGAGATCATCAATGTTACCGGCAAGCTGGCTGCCGATGGCGTGCTAACCTGCGAGTTGCCCGCCGGCGACTGGACCGTGATCTACTTCGGCATGGTCACTACGGGGAAGCAGAATAGTCCCGCGCCCCAGGAGGCCACCGGGCTTGAGGTGGACAAGATGAGCAAGCACCTGATCGGGTACCACTTCGATTCCATGTTCGGCCGATTGCTGAAGGAAGTTACGCCGGAGGAGAAGTCCGCCTGGAAGGGCGTGACGATCGACAGCTATGAAAAGGGTGCCCAGAACTGGACGGATGGTTTAGAGAAGGACTTCGTGAAGCGTGCGGGGTATGATCCGATCAAGCTGCTGCCGGTCATGACGGGGAGGGTCATCGACAGTGCTAAAAAATCGGATCAATTCCTCTGGGATCTGCGCAGGGTTGTGGCGGACATGATTGCGGAGAATTACGTCGGCGGGCTGAGCGAGGCTGCTCATAAACATGGCTTAACCACTTGGTGTGAGAACTACGGGCATTGGGGATTCCCCGGGGAGTTCCTGATCTATGGGCGCTATTCCGACGAGATCGGCGGTGAGTTCTGGAGCAATAATCCCCTTGGTACCATTGAGTGCCGGGCCGCGAGTTCCGCGGCGCATATCTACGGCCGGCGGCGGGTCTATGCGGAGGCCTTCACCAGCGGCATCGATCTGGGGCACCATCCTTATCGCATCAAGGCGCGTGGTGAGGAATTGTTCTGTGAGGGAATCAACCATTTCGTCCTTCATGTGATGGCGCATCAGCCGCGGACGGAAGTGCCGGGTAAAAACCCCGGATTCGGAACGGCGTTCCACTACAACACCCCCTGGTTCAACGAGTCGCGCAACTGGGTGCGCTACCTTCAGAGAATTCATTTCATGTTGCAGCAGGGGAATCCGGTTGCCGATGTGGCGGTCTATATCGGCGATTTCGCTCCTCAGATGACGGGGCCGGCCAATCCTGTTCCTGGCGGCTACGATTATGATTTCATGGGGTCGGATGCGATCCTGAACAACCTCGACGTCGTGAAGGGGAAATGGGTCGTCTATGATGAGAAGAAACGGGGCAGGGTAGCCGCCAGTTACGAGGTGTTGGCCATACCGGAGTCGGGGTATGTGAGGCCTCAGGTCTTGAAGCGGCTGGAGGAACTCAAGAAGGCGGGAGGCAAGGTTGTCGCGGCGTCCCCGGTTCCCGTTCAGGCACTGCAGGAGCTTGGCGTTACGCTGATTGTGTCCGAGGCTACCTGCGGACTTCGCTGGAAGGCGCGCCAGCTTGATGATGGCATGCTGTTCTTCCTGTCCAACTTCGGGAAAACGGGCAAGTTCGAGGCAAAACTCCGGGCAACAGGCAAGGTGCCTGAACTTTTCAATCCCGTTACTGGCGAGATCAGGAAGATCGCGCGATATCAGGCGGAAAAGGATGGGACAAGGATTTGCATCAATGTCAACGACCGGTCCGACTCGTTTTTCATCGTTTTCCGTGAAAAACAGCAGGCTGCCTCCGTGGTCAAGGTTCAGGCTGAAGGTCAGGATATCGCGCCTGGCGATCTGCTGCTTGGCTTTGACGCGAAGGGCCGGCTGACTGCGGAAGCGAGCCGGAAGGGATCCTGCACGCTTTCCCTGAGTGATGGATCGGAGAAGATCGTGAAGATCGAGACTGACGCGCAAAGCCTGCCTCTTAACGGGACCTGGACCACGAAGAACAAGGACCTGAAAGGCTTTTCGGTGTTTATGGAGACGGCTTTTGCCCTCCCTGCGGATTACGGGAAGGGGCAGAAGGTGACGCTGGATCTCGGCAATGTCGAAGTGATGGCGAAGGTGACGCTGAATGGCAAGGAGTTTGACACGCTTTGGATGCCCCCGTTCAGGTTGGATGTGACGGATGCCGTGAAGGCTGGTGAGAACAAGCTTCAGGTGCTCGTGACCTCGACATCGCAAGGAAAGCCGAAACTGGGTGACGTGGCGCTGAATACCGTCACGCGGGTGATTGTGGAATAATGGCAGTAGATGGTGATTTGTGACGAAAAAGGTGGATATATGGTTAGCGTGAAAAAAAGTGGATTGACCGTGTTTCTCGTAGTGGCTGCGATCTGTGCGCAAGTGCTTCCGGTGCGCGCTGATGACCTGGTGAAGGGGTTTCAGACGCCATCGGATGAGTACAAGCCCTCCTGCTATTGGTATTGGCTGAATGGTGATGTTACCCGGGACGGGATCTCGAAGGACCTTGAAACGATGGCGAAGGTCGGGATCCGGCGCGCCATGATCGGGAATATCGAAGGGGGTGGCCCTGTTAAGATGTTTTCGCAGGAGTGGTACGATCTGACGCATTATGCCCTGAAGGAAGCGGCGCGCGTCGGGGTGGATATCATGATGTTTAACGCGCCGGGCTGGAGCCAGAGTGGTGGGCCGTGGATCAAGCCGGAGCAGTCGATGCGCCGGATTGCGTGGAATGAGATCGAGACCAAGGGGGGAGCCTTTTCGAAGGAGGTTCGTCCTGCCGGGCAGCCCGGAATCCAGGATGTTGCCGTCCTGGCAATTCCGAAAAAGCCAGCTGTGTCCATCAAGGCGACGGCCCTGCCTGAACAGAAAGGGGTGCTTGTGTTCCGGCACACGGAGCCTTTCAAGGCGAGGGCACTGGTTGTCAAGGGCAGGACGGGTTCAAAATTGTATGCCATAAAAAACGGAAAAAAGGAGCTGATATCTGAAATCCAGACCGGGCTTCCACCAAATCAAGACACGGATTTTCTGCCAAATGGAGATGAAGTGTTTAGTTTCAAGGAAGTGATGGCGCAGGAGTTCGTGCTCGAATCCTGCAATTTGACGCCCAATGCCGTTGAATTGACATCGGAACCTAAGGTTGCCCAGGTGATTGAAAAGCAGATGGGCCGGATGCATCCGACACCGAGTCCGACCTGGGACTCCTATAGGTTTCCTGACACGGTGGAGCCTGATGATGCGTCCACGATGGTGAAGCAGAAGGAGATTATCAACCTGACGGACAAGCTTGCCACGAATGGGGTGCTGACCTGTGAGTTGCCGGCGGGGGATTGGACGGTTATCTACTTCGGCATGGTCACCACCGGGAAGAAAAATGGTCCCGCACCTGCTGAGGCCACCGGGCTTGAAGTCGATAAGATGAGTAAGTCCCTGATTAAGTATCACTTCGACTCCATGTTCGGCCGATTGCTGAAGGAAGTTACGCCGGAGGAAAAGTCGGCCTGGACAGGGGTGACCATTGATAGCTATGAAAAGGGCGCCCAGAATTGGACCGACGGGCTGGACAAGGAGTTCAGGCAGCGTGCCGGGTATGATCCGATTGCCTTGTTGCCCGTCATGACGGGAAGGGTGATTGACAGCGCCAAGGTGTCCGACCAGTTCCTCTGGGACCTCCGCCGGATCGTCGCGGACATGATTGCCGAGTATTATGTTGGAGGGTTGAGCGAGGCCGCTCATAAACATGGATTAACCACCTGGTGCGAGAACTACGGGCACTGGGGCTTTCCCGGTGACTTTCTGGTCTATGGCCGTTATTCCGATGAGATTGGCGGTGAATTCTGGGTTGGCGGGGGGCTCGGAACCATCGAGTGTCGTGCAGGCAGTTCCTCCGCCCATATCAATGGCAAGAGCCGGGTGTATGCCGAGGCGTTTACCAGTGCAATCAATCTGGGGCGTCATCCCTACGGGTTCAAGGCGCGAGGTGAGGAGATGTTTTGTGAAGGCATCAATCACTTTGTGCTGCATGTGGTGGCGCATCAGCCCAGGGATGGGGTTCCTGGCAAAAACCCCTGGTTCGGCACCCCGTTCCACCGCAACACTCCCTGGTTTAATGAATCCAGGGACTGGGTGAAATATTTGCAGCGTTGTCACTTCATGTTGCAGCAGGGGATTCCGGTTGCCGATGTCGCGGTCTATATCGGTGATTTTGCCCCGCAGATGACGGGGCCCGCCAATCCGGTGCCCGGCGGCTACGATTATGACTACATGGGTTCGGATGCAATCCTGCACAACCTCGATGTGGTCAAGGGGAAGTGGGTTGTTTTTGATGAGAAGAAGCGGCGCAAGGTGGCCGCCAGATACGAGCTGCTGGCCATACCCCCATCAGGATATGTCCGGCCGCAGGTCCTGAAGCGTTTGGAGGAACTCAAGAAGGCCGGAGGTAAAGTTGTTGAGGTGGTTCCGGTTCCGGTTCAAGCCTTGCAGGAGCAGGGAATTACCCCGATTGTTACCGAAACGACCTGCCCGCTTCGCTGGAAAGCACGCCAGCTTGATGAGGGCATGCTGTTTTTCCTCTCAAACTTCGGAAAAACCGGCCGGTTCGAGGCGACGCTACGGGTGACGGGCAAGGTGCCTGAACTTTTCAACCCTGCTACCGGTGAGATCAGGAAACTTGCCCGTTATAAGGCCGACAAGAATGGGACGCGGATATGCATCAACGTCAATGACCCATCCGATTCGTATTTTGTCATCTTCCGTGAGAAAGAGAGGCAGCCTTCCGTCGTGAATGTCCAGCAGGATGGAAAGGATGTGTCCCCAGCCAGTCTTGAGCTCTTCTATGGTGACAAGAACAGGCTGACGGCCCTGTCTGCCCAGAAGGGGACGTATACCCTTTCCCTGAGCGATGGAAAGGCGAAGAGTGTGGTTGTTGAGCAGGATTCCCGGAGTCTGCCTGTCAGCGGGACCTGGACTTCGACGGACAAGGACGTTAAGGGGTTTTCGGTTAAAAAGGAAATCACCTTCCAGGTGCCTGCCGACTTTGTGCACGGCAAGGAAGCTGGCGCTGGGAAACGACAGCGTGTAACTTTGGATCTCGGTCGTGTTGAGGTGATGGCAAAGGTGGTGTTGAACGGCAAGG
Organism: Verrucomicrobiota bacterium; assembly: GCA_011391785.1. Classification (GTDB taxonomy): domain Bacteria; phylum Verrucomicrobiota; class Kiritimatiellia; order CAIKKV01; family CAITUY01; genus JAABPW01. Next base: position 3,907 of record JAABPW010000215.1, on the reverse strand, counting down.
AGTATGAGACGCTTTGGATGCCCCCGTTTGTGCTGGATGTGACCGATGCCGTGAAGGCCGGCGACAACAAACTCCAGGTCCTTGTGACGTCGACATCGCAGGGTAAACCCAAGTTGGGAGATGTTGTTCAGTTGAAAACCGAGACAAAGGTGTCCCTGAAATAAGACAGGAGTCATGATTGTGAGTAAAATTCAGTTTCTATGCTTGGTAATCATGTTTGCAGGGTTTGGTGCAATGGGAGTGGCCGGAGGGGCGGAGTCGAAGGGGTATGATATTGCCGCCTATTACTGGCCGGCGTACCACCCTGAGGCTAGATGGAATGAGATTGCGGGGTGGAAGGGGAATCTTGGGGAATGGGAGATTGTCAGGGACTGCAAGCCCGGGGTTCCAGGCCACGAACAACCAAATGTACCCCTCTGGGGATATGAGGATGAATCAGACCCGCGCGTCATGAAGAAGAAGATTGATGCCGCGGTCAGCCATGGGGTGAATGTATTCATCTTTGACTGGTATTGGTATGACAACCAGCCTTTCCTGGAGGAGTGCCTCGACAACGGGTTCCTGAAAGCCCGGAACAACAAGAAGATTAAATTCTTCCTGATGTGGGCCAATCATGATGCGGGGTCGCTGTGGAATATCGAGAAGTCCCATCTTTCGAACAAGGTGGTGTGGCCGGGTTCCGTAGACCGCAAGACATTCGATGTCGTGGTGGATCGTGTCATTTCTAAGTACATGAAGCATAAGTCCTACTACAAGATTGACGGGAAACCGGTCTTTTCGATCTATGAATTGGGGACCTTGATCAAGGGGCTGGGGGGAATTGAGCAGACGAGGCAGGCGCTTGATTCGTTTCGGGAGAAGGTCAAGGCTGCCGGCTTTCCGGGGCTTCATATCCAGGCGATCCTGTGGGGCACGATTCCTGCGACTGCGGCAAATGTGCCGGGAGACAGGTCGAATACCCAGGATAACACCGTCAAGGCCCTGGGGATTGACAGTTTAACAACCTACCAATGGGTGCACTATGTCCATGCCAAGGGGAATTACAAGGAATGGGGTGAGAAGGGGGTTGCGAGGTGGGAGCAGTGGCGCACCGGGTTTTCCGTGCCGTTTTATCCGCATGTCTCAGTCGGCTGGGATACCAATCCCCGGTACAAGAAATACCAGGGGAATACAATTTTCAACCGGTCGCCGGAGTTGTTTGCCAAGTATCTCTCGTGTGCGAAGGAGTATGTGGATAAACACAATCTTCAGCCCAGGTTGATCACCATCAATTCCTGGAACGAGTGGAGTGAAGGGAGTTATCTCGAGCCTGACCAGCGGCATGGCATGAAATACCTGGAGGCGGTCAGGGATGTGTTTGGGGTTGATGGGAAAAGGCCGAAAAACACGAAATAAGCGGGCTTGTTGAGCGGGTGTGATGGGATAGTTGATGAGGACGGGCATCGGGTAAGTTGGTTCAGTGGAGATAAGAGCCGATGATACGAAAACTATTGTATGTCGCGATGTGTTTTACAGTTGTTGCAGGGACGACAAAGGCTGGCTGGTTTGGCTCGGACGTTAAGCCGGTTGTTCCCGCGGAACTTCGGTGCGAGTCCTTGAAGGAACCGTTGGGGATCGATGCAACCAAGCCGAGACTGGCGTGGGAAATTGCAGATTGCCGAATGTTGATTGAAGAGGCGAACTCGCAGGAGTCAACATTCAGAAAACGCCAAATTCAAATTCCCCGCGGGGTGAAGCAAACGGCCTATCAGGTGCTGGTGGCAACGAATGAGAAACTGCTGAAGGAGGGCAAGGCTGACCTGTGGGACAGCGGGAAGGTGGCGTCCGGGCAAAGCATCCAGATTGAATACGGCGGGAAGGCGTTGAGCTCAGGGCTGCGCTGTTTCTGGAAGGTGCGGGTCTGGACGGCTTCCGGATCAGGCGGCCTGACCGCGGGGTCCTCAAGCTGGAGCACCCCTGCAAGCTGGACAATGGGGATCCTGGAACCCTCAGATTGGACCGCGAAATGGATCAGCACCGAGGTGGTGGGCCCGGCGCCGGTGAAAGGCGGTGATCTGAGGATCCTGAAGGCGACATATATCGCCAAGGATGGCGGGGGTTCTGCTGATGTCACGGCTTGGGTGCGGGCCATGGTGAAAGACGGCACGCTTGGCTTCGTGGTGCAGGCGGATAAGCTAGGGGGGGATCCTGCGCCAAATCGAGTCAAGGAGCTGAGGGTCGACTATGAGTTGAATGGCAAAGCCGGGACTGCTGCTACGGTTGATTTTCGTACTTTGACGCTTCCGCTTCGCGATTCGCTGGTGCCAGCCCCCCTGGACTCACCGTATATCCGCAGGAGTTTCATGCTTGATGCTGTCCCGGCAAAGGCGTTGGTGACGGTGAATGTGTTGGGGTTCTACGAGCTGTATGTCAATGGGACCAAGGTTGGCAGGGATGTCTTGAGCCCGCCCTTGTCCAATTTTCACAAGCGGTCGCTGTATGTGACCTATGACCTGAAGCCCTATCTCCGGAAGGGGAGGAATTGTATTGGTTTGTGGACCAGTCGCGGTTGGTACTGGAAGGTACTGGACGGGCGGGCCAATCCTGCAGTGAAGCACGATACTGCCATTGCGCGGGTCCAGCTCGACATGGTTGTCAATGACAAGCCGGTTCGGATTGAAACCGATGGTGGCTGGCGCTGCAAGGCAAGTGGCCGGAGTATACTTGGCAGCTGGAGCTGGAACCAGATGGGGGGCGAGCTGGTGGATGCGCGGTTGGAGGATCCCCGGTGGGCGGATCCGGATGTGAATGAAGAGTCCTGGTGTCCTGTAGCGGTTGTGCCCGCTCCATCCATTCCGGCCGAAGCCCAGAAGTGTCCGCCGACCTGTGTGCTCAAAACATTGCCGTCATTGGCTTGTGCCACCAACGGCACGAAATATGAAGTTGATTTTGGCACCAATGTTACCGGCTGGTTGAGCCTGCGGCTGCGGGGGCTCAAGGCCGGCGATGAAATCACGATCCGCTATTCCGACAAGAAGCCCATTACGCCAATGCAAATGTATAATCATATGGACCGCTTCATTTCGGCGGGACGGGACGGCGAGGTGTTTTGTTCAAAATTCAATTACCATGGGTTCCGATGGGCGGTCATCGAGGGGTTGCCGGCGGCGCCCCGGCTTGAGGATGCCCAGGCGCAGGCGATTGGCGCCGACTGGGAGACTTGCGGCAGTTTCGAGTGTTCCAGCAAGTTGTTCAACAGGATGCATGACGTTAACCTGTGGACGGTCCAGATGTTGAGCCAGAGCGGGTTTCTTTCCGATTGCCCGCATCGTGAACGGCTTGGATATGGAGATGGGCAGGTGTCAATCGAGAGCTGCATCATGAATTACCGGATGAGCGGGTTTTACGACAAGTGGTCGTTGGACTGGTGTGACGGCGCCAATCCCGAGACGGGATATTTGCCTCACACTGCGCCGCAGTACAAGTCTGGCGGGGGCGGTCCAGGTTGGGGCGGGGCTGCCCAGGCGCTGACCTGGCGGAATTATCTTTATTATGACGACAGGGGTGTTGTTGCGCGGAATTTTGAGGCTTGCCGGCGTCATATTGAGGCCATTGAGTCCCACGCTTCAAATGGGGTGGTGCGCGCCTTTGGGGGAGAGTGGGATTTCATTGGAGACTGGGTCCCCCCGGATCGGGGGATGGACAGCGGCAACTGGCCGCCGAAGCGGGCTGCTGAGTTCTTCAATAACTGCTATCGCTTGTATCTGCGTGAGCAGCTGGCGGTCATGGCGGATATCCTTGGGCGGGCTGACGAGGCTCGGGTGATCCGTGCTGAACTTGAAAGGCTCCGTCCGCTGGTGCATGCCGCCTTTTATGACAAGGAGCGGCAGATCTATGTGCTCGACGAGAAGAGTTATCAGCTCATGCC
>JAABPW010000203.1 GCA_011391785.1 Verrucomicrobiota bacterium | reverse complement strand
TGGATCAGCCGACCCAGTGCCTCAGGGTCGCGTACCTCAGGCTAAAGGGGCGAATGCTTCAACAACCTCGGGTTTATGATGTTGAGTGGGTATACCAGGCGCGTCTTGTTTCGACCAAAGTCCCCGAGGGGACGCCGCTGGTTGGGAAGATGGATGACCAACTTGCCCGGCTGAATGAGGGTATAGCCGCCCTTGCGACAATCTCAAAAGAGAAAAAGGGGAACCTCGATACCACTAAACTGGATAAGCGGGCTGCCGTGGTCCCGGATGAACCGGCAGTTGTCGTCGCTGAATCTCCCGTTGCATTCCGACTGACCGGAATTGTGCGGGATGGAAGTCGCCCGTTGGCGATGACGGACCGCGGGGTGGTTGGGTTGGGCGATTCCCTTGATGGCTACCGGGTCAAGGCGATAGGGAACGATTACATCACAGTTGAAAGTCCGACGGGTCGCAAAGAGCGTGTGCCACTATATAAAAGTGAGGCAGGACCATGAAATCGCGGAAAATAGTTACGGGTAAACAAGGCGGGACGCTCATTGAGGTCATGATGGCCTGTGTGGTTCTGGCTGTCATTGCGGTTGCCGGGGGTGCCTATGTTTATCAGGCCCTGGGGACTTTGGCATTCCATAGGGATCGTGCCGTGGCGGTGGCCCGTGCGAACAGTTGGATGGAGGATTTGAAGGCCGGGGGATACAGGAGTTTAACCCAGCAGATGGTCTCGACCCCTTTTTATGTGGTGACCAATAATGCGGTCGCCAAGCTAGAGTACTGGCCTGTATCGACGGCGCGGGATGCCGTGCGTATCACCGTGCAGATCACGAACAGGGCACCGGATTATGTGAGCATGGTGACGATCTATGCCCAGGAATGGCGGCACCCATGAAAATCAGGGGTCAATCTGGATTCACGATTGTGGAGCTGCTGATCGGTATGATCGCGGCTTTGATACTGGCGCTGATGGCGGGCGTGATGTTGATCAATACCTATCGGGGATGGGTGAGGAGTCTTGCGGCCGCCGACATGGAGCGCGATACTGCGGTGGCGCTCCATGCTCTTGACCTGGCGGTGCGTGGAGCGGTTGATACGGTGCTGACCGGGCCGAATACCCTTCAGGTTCGCATGACAAATGGGATGGTCCGGGCTTTTTCAGCCCAGTGGGCAGGCGCCCCGCCGCGGGGAAGCCTCTATTATTATCCGGTTTTAGGCGGTCCCGGTATGACCCTTGTGGATAAGCGGTTGGATTCATTCGGCACAACGGTAACAGCCGATGTTGTCAGGGTTACCATGACGCTCAGGGGAATAGACCAGAACAATGCAGATACCACTGTGACGATGGGAGTCACCAACATGTGCATCCGACTGAGGAATTGAGCCATGAAAACAACAGGTATGTTTAATACAGGCGGTAGATCCGGAGCGATTCTCGGCATGGCGCTGGTTATGGTGATCGCGATGAGTCTGGTTGGACTGGGGATACTGCAACTGGGAAGCATCAACGCCGTGGAAGTGACGCGCAGCTACAATTCCGACAAGGCGTTCTGGGCGGCGGAGGCGGGGATATTTCATGCCAAGACAATGCTGATAGCGGATGCGGCTTTTCGTGATATGGCGACACGGTCGCTGACGGGGGCAAATCCTGACTATCAAGTGACCAAGACCTGGGATGGGGGGAGTGTGTATACCCTTCGATCAACGGGCACAGTTGTCTCCAGCAGTCGCGTGGTGTGGCAGACGGTTTTTGCCGGGGAAATTCCCCCGGCGGCATTTGATTATGCGCTTTTTGGGGGAGATGGCGACCTGTGGCTGCGGAAAGGCGCGGTGATTGATGGCAGTGTCTTCCAGAATGGTGACATTAACATGGTTGTGCCCGTTACTGTTTCAAATGGAACTGTCAGTGTCGGCAATTCCAGTGACATAATATCACCTCCCACTGTTCCAATCATTACCCCGGACCCGGTCCCCGAGTTTCCTCTTTTTGATCCAGGGCCGACAGGAGCGGGATATGACAAGCTTATTTCGGATGCCGCCGGTCCCCTCGGAATCATCACCAATACTATCGGCTCATGGGTGTTGGGCGGAGGGACAAGTTATGTGCAATCGGCAAACTTGGACATCACCGGCACGATTCGCGGGCCGGGTGTATTGGCGGTTAGCGGTAGCGTGACCATTAACGATGACGTCAGGTTGACAAATAATGTTCAAATTGTTGCCGGCGGCACGCTGATCTTGAAATGCAGTCCCTGCACGGCCGGTACGAATTGCCTGATCTATGCCCATGATGGCATAACCGTTCCCACCAAGGACGTGTCTCTCGGGGTTGTCAATCTGTTCACCATGGGCGATGCGGGACCTTTATTCATGAGTCTTTCGCTGACGGGAACACTTTATGCCGCCGGCTCTGTTGATGCCAGAAAAAGCCTTATTGTGCTGGGTGCGGTGATGGCAGGCGAAGAAATCGAGGTCAGGAAGGATTGTAGTGTGGTCTACACCAATCTTTGGCCCGTTCCCCTGATTCCCGGGTTTCATCCGGATTTGATCGTGACCAACATCTTGTGGCAGGAAGTGTTCTGATAGAAGCGAAGAAAGTCATTAGCGAAGGAGGCTGGTATGAAAAAGGTTAAGGGATGTTTGCTTGCCGGTTTGGCGATGGCCGTGTTGACGGGAGTGGTGATGGTGGGATGCGAAACCACCAAGTCAGAGGATAATGTCATCTCCATTTCTCCCGCAAATACAGTTCTGACAAATGATTACGCAACCGTGGTGTTGACAGCCTCGTTCGCCGGCACGAATACGGCCACGGCCCTGCCGCTGAAGTGGTCGGTGAGCAATCCGGAACGCGGCACCATCACAGGGAGTGGCTCCATGATCGCAATCTATCAGTCCACCAGGCTTGGTGGGGAAAATATGGTCACAGTCAAGGATCAAGGCGACAATGAGGGTACGGCGATTGTGATCAAGGAATAATCTCCGGTGCCGCAGGCATCCCCGCCCCGTCCCCCCCACGGGAGGGGATGCCGCGCGCACCAATCATGCCGCCCTGAGGGGATCCAGATGTCGTCTTGTTTTTCCATTATGTCCCGTTTGGGTGTTATAGCGCTTTATCCCGTGATATCGGTTGGGTACGAGGTGTCGCTCGCCACAAATGATGTCTTCGTGGTCGAAAATGGAGGGGCGGTCACCGTGTCTGTTGTCCGCGCCGGAAGTGGCACCGGATCTTGTTCCGTATGGCTTGCGACAGTCCCGGGATCGGCTGTTCCCGG
>JAABPW010000202.1 GCA_011391785.1 Verrucomicrobiota bacterium | reverse complement strand
TAACCGCAGATGAACGCAGCAAACGCGGATGGGGAGAATGCCTTATCCGGCGCGGGTGTGGGCGTAGCCATGTTCAACCAAGACCTTCTGCTTTTCCGCATCTTCATATCAGCGTCATCTGCGTTCGTCTGCGGTTTGCCTTCTTCTGGCCGGAGGAAAGAGTTTAACCGCAGATGAACAAAAAACGCGGACGGGGAGAATGACCTATCCGGCAGGAGTGTGGGTACAGCCGTGCCCAACTAGAATATTGAGGGGAATGCCTCGGAGATCAGCAGGGCAAACAGGGCCAGGAACAGGATGGCTGTGCCGAATTTGACCCAGGCGGCACGGCGCTGCAGCCAGTGTGTCAGGACCTCGCTCTTCAGGCCGCCGTAGGCAAGACCAAAGACCACCACCAGCGGAAACACAAACGCCAGATTGTAGAAGGCCAGATAGGCAATGGCCCCGCCCTTGTCGATCCCTGTCTTCAGGATGTAGAGGATTGTCGGCGCATAGACCTGGCCCGTGCAGGCCAGTTCCAGCACCGAGACCACCACCCCGGCCAGAAACGCCGCCACCACGAAATTCCGGTGCCGGGCACTTGTCCGTACGGCCCCGTGGATCCGGTCCTTCAAGGCCACCGGCAACTGCAAGACCATGCTGGACATCTTCCCGCGCAGGCACTGGATTCCATCCCAGATACTGAACACGGCAATCCCCAAAACAAACAGGGCCATCCCCACGTTCAGGAGCTGCCCCAGCCGCCGCAACAGGGAAAACTTCACAACCACTTCCACCAAACCCAGGCCGAGCAGGAAATAGGTCAGGAAAACTCCCGCCACAAACGCCATGCCGACCGACAGGATCTCCCTGGGGCCGCGCCGCGCCACATGCAGGTAGGAAAGCAGGAAAATGATGGTGGCAAAGGCGCACGGGTTCACCCCGTCCAGCAACCCGGCGAGAAGCACCACCCAGAGACTGAAGCCCTTGTACCGCTCCGCCAGGGTCTGATCGGCCTGCGCCAGCGTGACGGCATCCACATCCCGCCAGGCGGTCTCGGTGGCTTCACCCTGACGCACCAGCTGCGCCAGCCTGTCGAACTTGAGCTCGTCCTTGACCAGCACCCCCGCCCCGCAGAACACGGCCGGCGCCACCATCCGGTATTTTCCCGGCACACCAAACCGGTCGGACAACACCTCATTCACCCGTGCGGCATCGGGATTGCGGATATTCATCTCCTCAACCACCAGCCCGGGAACCTGCCGGCGCAATGTCTCCAGCCACTTTGAAACCCTCTCGCAGTCCTGGCATCCCGGATTCTGGAAAAAGACAACGGTCCGCACCCCGCGCGCATCCGCCTGCGACACCACCCCCGTCGCCCCCCCGGTCCCGCCCCGGCTCACAAGGCCATCCCGCCGCATCACCACCGCCAGGGGAACCGCGCCGCTGACCGAATCACCCATGACCTTCTTCCGAAGCAAGGCCAGCCGCTCGTCCTCCTCACCCTGCCGCGCCGTGAGATAATCCAACAGGGCCAGCGTGTCCTGCGGGTTCAAGCGGCTCAAAATGCCGGAGGAACTGTCCGAAAGCATGGATTGGATCCTGCCGATCACCAGGCTCTGGTCCGGCAGCAATTCCAGCGTCGAAATCAGGGCGGCAACATTGATGGTCTCGCGATTCCCCAGAAGAGAAAGGCCGGCGGCAACCTTGACCGGCAGGACCGGATCATCAGTCAGGACACGCAATGCCGCCACCACGGTCGGCTTGAGCCTCTTCCGGCTTTCATTGTAGTCATAGGTATAAATCCCATCCACCATCGTCTGGGCGTCAAAATACACCGTGAATGCACCATACCCCGAGCCGGTGCTGTACACGGAGGGAATCACCAGCCGGACCCACTCGGAGGAATCCCCCACCACCTTCCTCAGCGACTTCTGGAAGAACTCCGGCTCCTTCGTCCCCATCGTGTACCAGGCGGCACGCCTGACAAAAGGATTGGCCGCTTCCCGGTATTTTTCCACCACGGCATGATCGCCGTCGCGCCAGGAGTATCCCAGCAGGTAGAGGGCCAGAATTCGCTGCGCATCATCAAACGCGGGGTTGTCTGGCCGCTCAAGCACGGCCCGGAACTTAGCCCCGCTCTCCCGCCGGAGCACAGGTTTCGCCAGAATCTGGTTCCACTGGTAATTCTGCTCTTTCATCACATCCGCCGGGCGAAGAACGGATTTTGGCTCAAAAACGGCCGTCAACAGCTCTGCCAGGGTTATTTTGGCGGAATCATTCTCGAGAATGGCCTCAACCGCGGAACGCCGCACATCCGTGGCGGGATCACGCAGCAACCGCTTGAGCAACGGGAGCGCGCTCTCATTTCCGCAACGCAACACATGCTTCGCCACCTTCAGGCGCTCATCCGCAGGATACGCGTCCAACGACTCGGCAATGAAGGTGATTCCCGTTCCTTTACCCATCCTCAACAACATCAAGGCGGCGGTAAAACGCACAGTGGACTCCTGGCTGGGTGCCAGGTAAACCATCACCGCGCGGGACAGTTCATCCGCCGCGCTCCCCCTGGCCTCAATGCCCGGCGCCCCACCCGCCGGTTGCCCGGCCGGCATTGCCGCGTTTTCGCCGGCCCCGAAGGCGGAAAATAAATCCTGGATACCAACGGGGGCCGCGGCCGTGTTGGTCGGAACGCTCGTCACCACTTTCGGGGGAGCCGATGTCGGTGCCGGCTCGGTCGCAAATCCGGCGAACAGGTCGCCCAAGGCGTTCGTCTCCCCGCCATCCTCCAGAGTTGAGGTCGAGGTTCCCAAGTCCGCGATGATGTCCAAAGACTCCTGCATCGGAGAATAACGATTCCGATTCGGGTCTTCCGGCTGGTAGTTTTCAAGCACCGCCAGAACCCGCTCCTTGCCCCCTTCGTGCAGGATTTTCGCCAGGCGCGAACGGACTCCGCCTTCACTTCCGCCAGCCGATGCGACAACCTTTATGGCGGCACAGGCCACATCGTTATTGGCCTGCCCCATAAACGGAAGGGCAAGCTTGTAATAGCCGTTGCCACCATCGCCCATCCCCTCGATCACCGCCAGGAGCACCTCCGGATCCTTGTCCTTTACAACGTCCATCAAGGCCGTCGGCGCCGGCAAATCCAGCTGGCGATAGGCCGCCATGATGGCACCCTTCAATTGGTCATCCTTGCGGAACGCCGTTTCCAGCTGCTTGCCCGCCTTCTTGGATGAGCAGGCAATCAGGGTTTGAACGGCTGTCTGCCGCACAAACGGATC
>JAABPW010000201.1 GCA_011391785.1 Verrucomicrobiota bacterium | reverse complement strand
TTACATGAAGGGTGCGGATGTGTGCTGTGTGCGGGTGGGGGATGCAGATTCGGATGGTGAAAGCCGCGTGACCCTGCTACATAAGCGGGGTGCCGTGGAGTGATTGACAGGGAGGATGTTCATGAAACAACGTGTGGTACTGATCATTTCGATTGTGGTGGGATTGCTGGCCTTCGGGATGACGCGGAGTTATTTCCAGGCCCGGATCAATGAAATCGAGAGGGAGCGCGCCGCGTTTTTAAGCAGCGAAAAGCAGGTGGATGTCCTGGCGGCAAAACGGGCGCTTCCGGCAGGAGCCAAGCTGGTCAAAAAGGATCTGCAGGCCAAGAGCATCCCCGGCCGGGAGGTCAGCAAGAACACCATCCTGGTGGAGGATATTGACCGGATCCTCGACAAAAAGCTCACGATGAGCATGGATGCGGCGGATACGCTCATGTGGTCCTATGTCGATGTGCCCTATCGCCCCGGTGGGGGGCTGGCTCCCATGATTGACAAGGATAGAAAAATGCGCGCGGTCTCCATGTCCATCGGGGGCGCTGCCGGGGTCAGTGGATTGCTCCAGCCGAACGACCGGGTGGATGTGATCGGCTCGTTCTCTTTCCCCTCGCGGAAGGATCCCGAAAAGACCGAGTGGGTCACCCTGACCATCCTTCAGGATGTCACCGTGCTGGCCACGGGACAGACGCTCGGGCGATCCAATTCCGGTGAGCGCAACCGGGTGAATTCCGGGTACAGCACCGTCACGTTTGAGGTGACGACCCGCGAGGCGGAGCTGCTGGTGTTTGTCGAGAACATGCGTGGACACTTGACCCTCTCGCTGCGTAATCCCGAGGATGTGAGCTATGAAAAGAATCTTCCTGAGGTGAATTTCGACACCTTGGAGAGGGAACTGCCGGGATTGAACGCCATCAGGCAGCAGGTTATCCGCCACAAGGGCGTCCAGTAACAGGGGTTCCGAGCCGGAGACCGTGATTCCCATGTATCTTGAAATCAAAAAACCAGACGGGACGATTCAAGTGACGGATCTGCCGCCCGGTCTCTATATGGTGGGATCCGAGGCCGAGAACCAGATTGTCCTGCCCGGCGGCGGTGTGTTTGGCCGTCATCTCATCCTGAACTTGCGTGAGCATGGGTGCTGGATCGAGGATCTGACATTCGGGGAAACGTTGGTTGGAGGTTCGGTGATTCATGGGCGGGCCGAGGTGCTGGAAGGACAATCCCTTCAAGTGGGGAGTTACGGCTTGCGTTTTCTTTCGGAACGTCCCGCTCCCGTGCGCATTGAGCCTGATGCTGCGGTTGCCCATGTTGCGGCGCCCGTGCCGGCGGCCACGCCGCCCCCTCCGGCGGCGCACCTGCCGGTCAGGACCGAGCGTGATGAGCGCGTCCTGACCCAGCGACAGACCGTGAAACAGCAGATCCACAAGGAACTTCTCGAGCGCATGGATATCAAGCGCCTCACCGCGGCGCATATCAACGAGGGGGAACTGCACCGGCGCGTGCTGACGACCGTGGAGGGTATTGTCAAGGATGTGGCGCCCCGGTTGCCGGTGGGAATCACGCCCCAGGCGCTGGTGAAGGAGATTTATGATGAGGCTGTCGGCCTCGGCGCCATTGAAGACCTGCTCGCCGATCCCGATGTCACCGAAATCATGGTGAACGGGCATCTCAAGGTGTATGTGGAGCGGAAAGGCCGGATCGAGCTGACGGATCGCACCTTTCTGGATGACAAGTCGGTCCTGGCGGTGATCGAGCGCATTGTTTCGCCGCTGGGACGGCGCATTGATGAAAGCCAGCCGTATGTGGATGCCCGGTTGAAGGACGGATCCCGCGTCAATGCGATTATCCATCCGCTGTCCCTGATCGGGCCCTGCCTGACCATCCGGAAGTTTTCCCGCATTCCCCTGACGGCGGATGATTTCGTGCGCATGGGGACCTGGACCGAGCAGATGCGTGATTTCCTGAAGGCCTGCGTCGAGGCCCGCAAGAACATCATCGTTTCGGGGGGAACCGGATCGGGTAAAACGACCCTGCTGAATGTCCTGAGCAGTTTCCTGCCGGGCCATGAGCGCATCATTACCATTGAGGATGCCGCCGAACTCCAGCTCAAGCAGGATCATGTGGTGTCGCTGGAATCGCGTCCCCCGAATATCGAGGGGAAGGGGGCGGTGACGATCCGGGACCTGGTTCGCAATGCCCTGCGCATGAGGCCGGACCGCATTGTGGTGGGCGAGTGTCGCGGCGGGGAGGCGCTGGATATGCTCCAGGCCATGAATACGGGTCACGACGGGTCCCTGACCACGGTTCATGCGAACAGTCCGCGCGATGTCGTCTCCCGCATGGAAACCCTGGTGTTGATGTCCGGAATGGATCTTCCGATCCGGGCGATCCGGGAGCAGATCACCTCGGCGGTAGATGTGATCATCCATGAATCGCGCCTGAGTGACGGATCGCGGAAGGTGATTGCCGTGACCGAGATTGTCGGGAGCGAGGGCGAACGCACCACCATGCAGGATATCTTTGTGTTTGAGCAATCCGGGTTGAATGCGCAGGGGAAAGTCGTGGGTCGGTTTACCCCGACGGGCGCCATTCCCACGTTCCTGGATGATCTCCGGTCGCGGGGCGTGGCCGTGGACCTGACCCTTTTTGATCCGAAACGGCAGACGACGTTGTGAGTGAGGCTTGATGGGACCCTTTGTCATATTTTGGTTGATACCGGGGCTGTACCTGCTCAGTCTGGGCGGGCTCACCTTTTTCATCCTGCAGACCTACCGGGCGGCGGTATCCGATTATGCCCAGGCGTATTCCGAGGATGCCGCCAGGCAGGTGGATGACTTGTTCCTGTTCATTCCGGCGCGGCGGATCCTGGAACTGGCCTCGGCCTCGGCCGCGGTTTGCTTCCTGCTGGGGTTCCTGCTGTTCGGGGGATTTGACGGGCAGTCGTTCCTGGTCGGCATGATCCTGGGCGGAATCCTTGCGGCCCTGGGGTGGAACATTCCCCGGATCGTCCTGGGCGTGATGCGGAAGCGGCGCCTGGCCCGGTTCAATCTTCAACTGGTGGACAGCCTGGTCAACATGAGCAACGCGCTCAAGGCGGGATTCAGCGTCCAGCAGGCGATCGAATTGGTCGTGCGGGAACGACAGAATCCCATCTCCCAGGAATTCGGGATGTTCCTGCATCAGACTCGGCTGGGCATGAAGATGGATGAGGCGATGGACACCATGCAGAAGCGGGTCGGGAGTGATGACCTGGCCCTGATGATCGGCG
>JAABPW010000200.1 GCA_011391785.1 Verrucomicrobiota bacterium | reverse complement strand
CGCTGCGGCAAGAGATTCTTCGGTGACACGGACAAGATCCTGACCACCCCCGGCCAGGCCTGTTCCTACCGAGAAGTCACCGGACAGCAGGATGGCCACGTTATACCCGACAACCACCTCGCCCTTGATAATTTGACGTGAGTCAGGTCCTCCCGCCGCGGCGCCCACCACGATAACGGGCTTTCCAGCCGCCGCATACAGGCCATCCACGAAGGACTGGTTGTCGCCCACATGCTGATTGCCGAAGGTCATAACCAACTTGCCCTTCGAGGCGGCCTCGATCCGTGGCCGCAAGGCGGCGCCAATGACCCGACCGCATTCGCGGAAAGCCTGATTGCGGTCACCCTTGAGATCGCCCACGTTCGCGGAAGCCGCCTCGATGGTCGCCGCGCCACCCAGGACCAGGACGGCAACCCCGTTCTGAATGGCATGTCCCTGATCGGCAAAATTACCCTCGGTGGTCAGAGGCGAATAGCCTTCGCAACCGTGGATGAGTTTCCTGTCGAACTCGCCGGCTACACCGGCCACCAGATTGGTGTCGAGCTGCCGTTTGGCGGCAAACACCAGCACCATGCGGGGCGGATTTTCTCCCATCGCGACCTTAGCCTTGCGGGCGGCCTCCGCCCCGGCCTCCCGTGAATCCGGCAATGATGACTGGCCCACCCCCACAACCAGCGGCTCGACCGCCAGACATGTTGACGATAGTGCCAGTACCCCGGTCATTAGCAGTCTATGGATATACTTCATGGCTTTCTGTCCTTTACTTATCGGTATGCTTGTTACATCACTTTTCCGAAATTCCGTTCCTGGGGCACCATAACGCCACCGGGCATATCCATGCGGGGCCGGGCATCCAGGGCGGCCTTTCCTGCCTGAATCGCGCGAAACAGGTCCTGATAGGCCGGAGCCGAGGTGTCATTCAGGAGGAACGGTGGCTGGTTGGCGGCTTTGCCGGTAACCCCAATGCCGCCCGCGGCGGCGCTCAAATGCACATTCAGGATACGACTGAACTCGGGTGCGGAAAGATTAATCCAGCTATCGAGCGGTTCATAATCATACCAGGACGTGGCGGGTCTCGTCATTTTCGCCACATCACCAGCTGAGCCATTGGCATGGCAATTCTGGCAATGCCGGGAAAACGCGGAAGCGAACTCACGACACCAGGGTTCCGGCTGCGGGGTCACACGGCGGTTGCCCTCGCAAAACATCCAGGCATCGCGCCCGCCAATGGTATGCGGACGACTCATGTCCCAGGTGGAGTAGTACTGCACATTGGAATCGATCCACGCATAGACGCTGCGCCGGCTCTGGTCGTCGAGGTTCACGTCATGGTGCTTGCCCTCGATCAGGCGGGTCAGCGGGCTCACCCGGGATCCGGTCTGCATCGCCGGAAAAACACCGGTGGGCGCCTGGTTGAGGTAGTAGTGAACGACCATATTGCGCCGGATCAGGTTGTCGTAGGACATATTGAAGAAGCGCGTCTTGCCGCCGGAAAGATCAAGCGCCGCCTTGGGGTTGCGCCCCGAATGGCAGGAGACGCAGTAACGATCCCATACCGGCTGGACGTGTTTGACATAATCAAAGGTCCCCACCCCCCAGGGTGGCGGCATGATGGTATCCGGCCGATGTTGCAACCGGCTGGCCGGGCGCATGCTGAGGGACGGACTCCGCATCCGGTCGTCATGGCAACCGGCGCATACCACTTGCTCGCCGGTCGTGATCTGGGTCACGGACCCCATCCGCTGGACTTCCTTGCCATCCTTGTCCAGGGCAATGAAGTAGAGCTCACAATTGGATGGAGCCTTGAAGTAGGCGGACCCGTTCTCATCGACGGGCACCTCGCCCAGGTTTTCCTTGATGTAATAGCTGCCATACCCGACGAGGGGGTAATGATCATGGTAACGCGGCCCCTCGGTGTTCCATTTCTTCGGAAGGACCCGGACAACCCTGAGGCTTTTCACCAGGCCGCGCTGAACTCCCTGCTGGACCAGCCCGTCATAGACATCCTGCACGAAAAAGGTGCCTTCGCCGGCTTCGGTCGGCACCTGTCCCGGAATGCATCGCGGCAGGATTTTTTTGTTCAGGATGACCGGAAAGAAGCACGATGCGTCCGGCAGGGCCATCAGCTCGAAGCGCGTGCCGTCATAATGGGCCAGGCTCAAGGCAAAGCGACCGGGCTTTTGCGCAGCGGGAGCACGGCCGAAGGCAGCCAGGAAGACGCCGTCCTTGACCGGACAGGGGTCGGTGACGGACCACGGATAATACAGGTCGCCCGGGGCCCAGTTCTTATCCTGCCAGTCCCGTCCGCGGGTGATGATGTAGGAGGTCTCAAACGTCACCTTGCGCATGCCCTCCGGGGACTCGATACCCGCAGAGCGGTCCACCAGGGCGATATCCCCGATCGGAGGGTAATGGTGTGTGGCCATCGTGATAAGAACCTGGCTGCTACCGGGCACGGGCTTGCCGCCATAGCGGGCATTGGGGACGGTGAATGTATTGCCGAAATAGAGTTTCAGCTGGCGCCCATCGGGGTTGAAAGTCCACAACCCCTGCCACTGGAAGATATTCTTGTCCTGGTATTCCCAGCGGGTACACAGGATTGTGCCGTCAGGCAGGATGGCCGGAGCCATGGTGGACAGCGTGGTGAAATCAATTCGCCTGATATCGGACCCGTCGCCCTGCATGATATGAAGCCCGGAGGCAATGTAATCCTGGCAAAGCGAGAAGGACTCGACCCGCGAGGAACTGAACACGATCCGGCCATCCGGGTAATACACCGGGTTGAAGTCATGCCAGTTCCCGGAGGTCAACTGCTTCAGCCCGGTACCATCGATCCCGATCTCCCACACATGGAAGGGTTGGTCCACCGATTCCTTGTAGCTCATCAGCAGGCGTTTATTGTCATAGGAGGGACTGATGTCCCAGATGAACCCCTCGCGCGTTTCAAAGATAACGCGGGGTGGCACGTCGGGAGTGGCGGGATCATAGGCCAGGATGGCGGCGCCCTGCCCCGTCCGCTGGCCGAACATGGTGCCATTCGTTCCCTTGAGCCCATAGTCCTTGCGCCGCACAAACGCAATCGGAGGACAGGCGGCGAGTTGTTCACGCTTCAAAAGCTGATAGGCCTGGTCGAACAAGCCCAACAAACCGGACTCCGTTGTGACGGAACGGAGTCCCTCAAGGACGGGCCCCTTGGTCTTCAGTTTTGCCGCAAGGCGCCCGGTGGCGGCGCGGACCATGGCCGTGTTGATGGACGTGGCCCATGACTC
>JAABPW010000199.1 GCA_011391785.1 Verrucomicrobiota bacterium | reverse complement strand
ATTCCAGAAATCGTAGGCGTGATACTCCGCCGCCGGATCCAGTCCCAGCGCGCCATCCGCCGTGTCGCCCGCCAGAGGAACCGTTATCGTTTCCTCGCGGGTCGGCAGGGTGTTGTTGAAGAGCGTGACCTGGTGCCAGTCTGGTGTCACGGCGAAATCGTAGACGCGGGGCCAGCCGTCACAGACCAGGGCATCCACCGGCCGGGCGCTGCGCGGCTCAGTCGGATACGGGAATGTGCGGCTCAAATCGTAAAGAGCTTCCTTCGACAGGTCCCTGAAGGAATTTGCTGTCAGCAACCTGCTCGCCGCGACATAGGCCATGGTCAGCATCATCCTGCGGCCGTCCTTGTCCTTGCCGGTCCAGCCGCCGACCTTCCAGGCGCTGTTGAGTTCCTTGGAATCCATATCATAAGCGATGACTACCCGATTCTTGTACCAGCGCAGGCCGCTGCGGCTGACAAGGCCCGGCGAAATCTTATCGGAATCATGTTCCGTACGCTGTGAGTCGGCGATGCCGAGGAGCAGGTCGTTGTCGGGCTGGCACAAACAACGCTCGTGTAGCCAGGATTTCGGACCGAGCCCATCCTTCACGCAGCGGAAGAAGGTCCGGTAGAACGCGGTGGCCGTCATATGCTTGTCGGCAAATTCAACTTTTGTCGCATTTGCAGGGATCGTCTCCCACGCAGTCCTGGCTAGGCGTTCTTCTGCCGAATGCCCGCGCATTGTCATCATCCACAGGTCGTCACAGTAGTCCACCATGAGCCCGTCAATGTGTCCGCGCATCGCGCCGAAACGGGAACGCACGTGATCCTGCACAACCGGCAGGGAATAATCCAGCCCGCCCATCGCCACGTCCTTGTTGAGCAGCCAGTCCTTATGCGACTCGCGAAAATCGAGGCTGATTCGATTGCCGTATTGCGGCGGCTGGATCACAGGCTGGATATAGGTAAAGGCGAGTACGCCATTGCTGTGAACCCCGGCGCCATATTGGGCGGAAGTCTCATACGGCGCGGTGTAATAGCCGTGCTTCGCCCAGTGTTCGTCATCCCACCAGCCCTGGGGATTCTGCTGCGTGTAGCCATCCGGCACGAGGCGCCCTGCCACCCGTGAGTAGTTGAGGAAGCCACTCTCCTTCATCTTCCGCGATTCCTCGACCAGGCCGGAACTCGTGTTGATCTTGTAGGCGGATCCCCCGGGATTGTTCTGGGCGCCCGGCGTTTTCCACACGCCGGCATACCACGCGCAGACCGTCGGAAAGTCATAGGGATTCGGCTTCGCGCCGGTCGCCTCGCGCAGGGCCAGCCCGTACTTCTCCAGCGCCTCGAACGGATTCACTGTCCCGGCATCCACATAGAAACTGTCCTCCGGCATATACGTCTCGCCCGGCTCGACCAGCCGGCCGACGGGATCATAGCATTCAACTGCTGCGGCGTTGCCTGACCTGACATGCGCCCACTTGGTGAAGTCGGCCGTCTTCAGCCCGCCCAGCACCAGCGAGCGGCGAACGCCCGCCTGCCTGAACGTGAGGAGCAGGTTGTTCGCGCTGCTGCGGACAGCATCGCGCGTAACACGGTTCTGGGCGGCACCGGAAGACGCATCGAGCGTCCGAACCTCCGACCATTCGCCACCGGGACAAACCACTCCGCCGGTCAGCGGCTCATACTTCTTGATGCGGACCGGAGCCGCTGTTGTATTCTTGATCCCGGCCCTCAGTTCGAGGTGGTCCGGGCGCAGGGTGAACTCCAGCAACAGGGCTGGCGCATCCGGCCGCGAGCATTCAACCACAAGCCTGTCCCTCTTGCGTGCGGTGATCTTCCGCTGGCAGCAGGGATCGGCGGACGACCATCCCTCGATGGTCGCGCAGGCATTGCTGATCGCAACCGTGTTCCCGATGGTCAGCGTGTACTTCCCGGTCTCCAGGTCGAATGCAAGGCCAGCGGAACGGTTTTGCAGCGTCTGGGCGGAAACAATGGTGGCAACGGACAACAAGACACCACCGATAATGGACTTCATATCAGGCACCTCCCTTTAACCCCTGTTTGCCTTGAATAATACCGGGGTCCACGGCAATGAACAATGGACGAAATGGCTATCATGATGGACGTTTTGGCCATGGGAATCCCGGCCGCACAGAAGAGGGCCCTGGGCGAAAGCCCAGTGTAGCACCGCGCTGTGCGCGGGGAGAAATCCGTCCCTGGAATCCCGATCACAGATCGGTGCTACAACCAAAGGCACATCAGGGGCTCTGCAGGCAACACCAGTTGTAGCACCGCGCTGTGCGAGGAAGGATTACTCGCAATCAGGGACTTAACCAGTGCAGGCCGTCATTTCAGGGGGGCCAGTGTCAGTTCGACCTCGAGGGACGCACCAGCCTTAAGGGTGACGCTCTGCTTCAACTGGATCTCAACGCGCGTCCCAGCTTGTTGATGGGAATGGCCACGCACCGTTCGGCCATTGAGGCGCACGCGAACCCCGGAGACCTGCCTGCCTTCGGGCACGGTGAGAACAACGGATTGCAAGTCAAGCGTGCCGGATTCCAGCGCGAGGGCGTCCTGTTGCCCGGACCCCGCCCGGCGTTGCGTGAAAAGCCCCCACCCCTTCGCGGCGGAGAAGAACGAGGCGTGATCCTCCGGTTGCCAGACAGGCTGGAAGCCAATGGTTTTCCGGGGGCCGTCGTAGTTGAAGCCCTGCAGCGCCAGCAGCACCGACCAACTGCTGAGCGCACGGGCGTAGAATTTTCCGCACTCGTCCTCACCGAAGGGGCTGCCAGTGCCGGTGACGGTGGACATCGAGGCCATGTGCACCTCTCCCTTGCCGCGAAGGCGTCCGTCATAGCGCTTGGAAATGGCTTTCACCATGTTCATCCCCTCGTCGACCATGCCGCATTGAAGCATGGTGGCGGCAGCGGCGTATTCAAAACCGCTCATCACCTCGTTGTAGTAGAGGATCGTGTTGCCCGGGATCTTTCCCGGGTGCACGAACATCTGCCAACCGGTATCGCCAGTGCCAAGGAAGTCCCTGAACGCCGGCTGGTAGCCTGTGCCCGTATCGGTATAACGGTTGACGGCATAAATCTTCGCCAACCCACCACGGGTCCGGTCGGCCGGATAGATCGGCCCCAACCCGAGCTGACTGGCCCACCATTGGCCCAGGAACATGTCAATCGCCACGGCCTTGTCCATAACCCTGGTGCCAGGCAGGTTTCCGGTTTTCTCGATGTAGTACCCGAGCGCGTCATCCCAGAGCTGCCGGTTCTGGTTTTCCATGCCG
>JAABPW010000198.1 GCA_011391785.1 Verrucomicrobiota bacterium | reverse complement strand
CGAGGTGACCCGGTTCAAGGGGCTGGGCGAGATCTCGCCGGGAGAGTTCAAGCAGTTCATTGGTCCGCAGATGCGGTTGACGCCGGTGACCGTCGGGAACCGCCACAGCATTCCCTCCATTCTCGGCTTCTACATGGGCCGCAATACGCCCGAACGGCGCCAGTACATCATGAATAACCTGGTGGTTGAGGTTGAGTCATGAGTGAGCAGCAGGAATTCTTTGACGGGGAGGAGCTGGCACCCGTGGTGTCCCGCGGCGAGGCGGGCGAGGCGCGGGGACGGACCGTGGTCCGCGACATCGCCGCCGTGCCGGATGGCCCGCTGAAGCACCTGGTGAACGACAACTTCCTGAAATACGCCTCCTATGTCATCCGGGACCGGGCGATCCCGGATGTGGATGACGGGTTGAAGCCGGTGCAGCGCCGCATCCTGCATTCGCTGGCCGAGAATGACGATGGCAAGTTCATCAAGGTGGCCAATATTGTCGGGTACACCATGCAGTTCCATCCGCATGGCGACGCCTCCATCGAGGATGCCCTGGTGACGCTGGCCAACAAGCAGTATCTCATCGAGGGGCAGGGGAATTTCGGCAATTTACTCACGGGCGACCCGGCGGCCGCCTCCCGATACATCGAGTGCCGGCTCACGGGACTGGCGCGGGATGAGATTTTTGATCCCGACCTGACGGATACCGTCCCTTCCTACGATGGCCGCAATGAGGAGCCGGTGACTTTGCCGGCCCGGATCCCGCTGTTGCTGATGCTGGGGGCGGAAGGGATTGCGGTCGGGCTCTCAACCCGCATCCTGCCGCATAACTTCACCGAATTGCTCGAGGCGCAGGTGGCGATTCTCCAGAAGCGTCCGTTCGAGGTGTTTCCTGATTTCCAGCAGGGCGGGCTCATGGATGTGACCGGGTATGACAAGGGCAGGGGGTTTGTCAGGGTACGGGCCCGTGTCGAAATCCGGGATCCCCAGACCCTGGTGATCCGCGGGGTCCCGTTTGCCGCCACCACCGATTCCCTGATCGCCTCCATTGAGGAGGCCGCGCGCAAGGGGAAGGTCAAGCTGCGCAGCATCAATGACTACACGGCCGAGGCGGTGGAGATCGAGATTTTGCTGCAGGCCGAGCAGGACCCCAACCGAGCGGTCGAGGCCCTTTATGCCTTCACCCAGTGCGAGGCGCAGATCGCCAGCCGGATCATGGTGATCCGGGATGGCAAGCCGGTGGAGATGGATGTGGAGGAGGTGCTGCAGCATAATACCGCGCGTCTCCTGGAACTGCTCAAGCGGCGGCTGAAGGTTCAGCAGAAGAAGCTGACCGAGGAGCTGCATCGCAAGGCCCTGGTCCAGATCTTTGTCGAAAACCGGCTGTATAAACCCATTGAAGCGTGCGAATCGCCCGAGGCGGTTGAACAGGTGGTCCGGCAGGGGCTGGACCCGTTCCTGTCCCAGCTCCAGCGCGACTTGACCCACGGGGATATTGAGCTGTTGCTGGGGATTGCGATCCGGCGCATCTCCCTGTTTGACCTGTCGAAGAACCAGTCGGATATGGAGGCGTTGCGGATCGAATTGGCGGAGTCCCGTGAGAATCTGGCCAATCTTACCGGCTATGCGGTACGGTACCTGCGGCAGCTGCAAAAGAAGCACGGGGCGTCATTCCCGCGCCGGACCGTGATCCAGGCTTTCCAGGCGGTCGAGATGCGGGAATTGACCGCGTCGGAGCTGAAGATCAACCTGGATAAGGTGAAGGGATACCTGGGGCACGGGATTGCCGGGACGCTGTTGTTCGAATGCTCCTCGCTCGACAAGCTGTTGCTGGTGTGGAAGGACGGCCGCTACAAGGTGGTGTCGCCGCCTGAGAAGCTGTTTGTCGACTCGACCCTCATTCATACTGCGATTCTGGACCGGGAGCGGGTGTTGACGGTGGCGTATAACGAGGATGGCTTTACGCAGATCAGGAAATTTACCAGCAATGCCATTACGAACCGGGAATACCGTTGCATTCCACGCGGCGCCCAGATCCTCTTCTTTTCCGACCAGGACGTGACGACCCTCTACGTCCAATATGAGGTTCCGGAGTCCGCGACCATCAAGCAGCAGGAGTTCGACACCACGACCCTGCCGGTCCGTGAGCGCGATGGCAAGCCCTCGCTCATGTCATCCAAGAAAATTGCATATATCGGCGCCGTGAAGCCCAAAAAGTGGGATGATGCCCTGACGGGTCCCAAGGGCACGTACATGAATTTCGGGTGAGTGTGACCATGTGGTATAAGGAACTCGGAGGTAAGGAATCTTGAGAAAATCATTCGCAGATATTCCAGGCTATTTGTTGGCCGGGATAATGGTGTCAATCCTGCTCGTGGCCATTTTGATCTGCCCTGCGGATGTTTTGACAGCCAAGGTTCAGATGATCCTGGCGTCCTCTAAAGTTGAGGGAACGATCCTTTCGTGCCGCGTCATCTCGCAACGTAGCAGGCCCGACAGCGCCACCACCTATGGCACCGAAGTGACCTATGAATACATGGTTCAAGGGCAGCGGATGACGGGGACCAGATTAGCCCCGGGTTTCCTGGGTTTCGTCAAAAGTCCGGACGGACATGAGATTGCCCGGAAATACCCGGTTGGCTCGAAAGTCGTTGTGCACTACAACCCCCGCCGCCCGGCATTCGCATTTATTGAGCGGGGGGTTTTGAGTCTAAGCGTGGGGCTTAGCCTGATCTGCATCGGTATCACAGCGCTAGGTTGTTTAAAGCAATTTCGGCCAGACTGGTCTCTGCCCAGGTCCCTGGCGGCGTTATTATACGCCGTAATACCGGCGGGGCTGATTACCGTGGTCATCATGCCGCAGTATTGTGATGCTTCCCTGTTCTTGAGCAAGGCATACCTCTACGGTGGACTGTATGGGGGCATTTACCTGATTCTTTTCATCAAGTCGCGGAAGGCTAATGTCGCCGCCGCCCCGGTTCAGGAAACCTGGTCGGCGACCAAGGTGAATGATGAGTTGACCCGGTACAATGAAAGCAAGCCCTCGATGCCGCTCACTCGGCTCAAGTCCAAGAAAGATGTCGTCCGGTTTATCGCTGAGGATACTGGCGATAAAGCATTAGCCGTATTTCTCGCTGATGTGATTGAGCGCATCGGCCGGGATGGCTATATTGAGGTTGAACGGGGGGGTGATGGGCATCCCTATGCGGTAGAGTATCAGCCCTGCCAGGATGATTCCCGCAAGGCTTCCGAAGTACAGGCGGAACTTCAGGGTCTCCGGCAGGAATGGGTTGGG
>JAABPW010000197.1 GCA_011391785.1 Verrucomicrobiota bacterium | reverse complement strand
GGCCATCGGCGATCACTTCCTGGACGTTCCATTCGCCAATGGGCTTGAGGTGGCCCTTCTTTGGCGCGACAATTCCGTAGATGGAGCCGTGGAACTGGTAGGGTTTCAGGTCCTTGTACTTGTCGGATGTGTCATCCAGGATCTGGAGTTCCATGCCCACGTAGGCGGCATCACCCTGCGGCGGGGTGCGGATGCCGAGCCCGTTGTTGGCGCCGGCCGTCAGCTTGAACTCGAAACGGAACACGAAATTGCTGTACTGTTTTTCCGTGTACAGGTTGCCGCCCGGGCGACAGACAATCTTGCCGTCTTCGGGGACATAGCCCTTTGTGTCCCCGATCCAGCCCGTGAGGTCCTTGCCGTTAAAAAGGGGGACGAACCCCTCCTCTTCCGCATGGGAAATTGCCGCCAACCCTGAGCCGAGCAAGGCCATTCCCGCTATCAGTCCCGTGAGTTTTGTCTTCATGATTACTCCCTATTTTATCCCCGTAATCTGTGCTTCCACTTTCTTCCTCGTGTTTTCATCCTTCACGATCGCCGCCAACCGTGACAGAACCGGCCGTGCCGCCGGGTCGGACAAGCCCTTGTAGTCGCCGTTGGCGCAGCCGACAAGAACCGCCAGTGCGGCGGCTTCATCGCGGATTTCAGGGTCATCCAGATACTTGTCGAGCAACAGGAGCGCGTCAATGTTTTTGATATCCACCAGGGCGCCCAGAATCAGTTTTTTCTCATCGGGCCGCTTGGCCTCGGCCAGTGCGGCGCTGTACATGCCGAGCTTCTTGTCCGGCGGCTGGCTGCCTGCCCGCACCACGCGCACATAACCCCGTAGGAGCAGGACTTGCTGGGTGAGGTCCGGTGCGCGTTTTGCGGCATCGAGCATGGCCCCGGCCGCCGAGGCATCCGGCCAGTTGGCAAGTGCGCCCATGGCGGCATTCCGGATGGTCTTGTCCGCGTCCTGCGAGGCCACCGTGAGGGTGTCCAGCGCCTTCTGCCCGCCAAGCATGGAAAGGGTTCCGATAATGGCCACCTTCTTTTCCGGCGAAGCGGACGGGAAAACGGCAAGAAGGGACTCCGCCCGTTTTTCGACCTCGGGAATCGCCTTCGAAGCAAGAATGACGGAGTTCATGACCGCCGCTTGTTCTGCCGCGTCCGAGACCTTCAGCAGGAGACTGGTCAACTTCGGGAGCTGTTCCGGCATGGCGATGGGACCCAGTGCCTTCATTGCGGCAAGCCGGATCGACGGGTCTGCATCTGACGCCGCTGCTGCCACGGCGTCAAAGCATGACGTCGCGCGCCGCTGGGCAAGTATGTCAAGAATCTGGAGGCGTGCGGACACGGGCGCCTTGGCCATGGCGGCTGCGACAGCCTTCATGTCCTTCGGTCCCGCGGCGAGCAGGATCGCCTTTTTGACTTCCGGGAGATCATTGGTATTGCCGGATTGCAGGTGCTCCAGCAGGAGCGGAAATCCCCGGGAGGTCGCCATGGCTTGGATCGTTGCGTGGCGCATGTCCTGATCCTCGTTCCCGAGGTTCGACGCGATAGCGTCGAAATGGGCCGCGCGCTCGGCATCTGTGAGGGTAGCCAGCAGGGCAAGCCGGAGATGGACGTCACCCCGGGTGAGGAGCTTTTCCAGCTGGGCATCGGCCTTGGGGGGCTTCAACGAAATGAGCGTCTTCATGGCGGCCACGCTGACCATCCGGTTTGAGCTGCCCATCGCCTTGACGAGATCCGGGATAGCGTCCTTGCCGGCAATCCCCGCAAGTGTGTCCAGAGCCGCTGGCGCCAGATATTCGGGGCCCTGCTGCATCGCGAGCGAGGCGACTTCGCGGCACAGGGCGGCGCCCTGGCTGGTTGCGCCGGATTCAGCCAGCCGCTGCGCATGATGCAGGAGCAGGGCGGTGACGAGCGCCTTTTCCAGGGGATCGTTTGACTGGCAGGCTTTTTTCAGGATCTCGCAGGGGGATCCCTCGCCGGTCCGTCTGTTCTTGTCGGATGGGACGATATCTGCCAGGGCCTGGAGCGCGGTGCGGCGTGTGTTGGTGTTCGTGCTGGTAGCGAACCTGGCAATCATCGGAATTGCATTGTCAGCCCGGAGCTCGCCAAGAGCCTTGACCAGGGTCATCGCCCGGTCACCGTCGGCATCCTTCAGCGCCTTGAGCAGGACTTCAGCCGTTCCCGGGGCCTTGATGGCCAGCAGCGCCTGGGTTGTAGGTTCCACGAGGTCTGGATCGGTGAGGCAAGCGCCCAGCGGAGCCAGGCATTCCGGTCCACCGCACCAGCGGAGCAGCCCCATGAAGAAGGACTTGATCTGCTTATCCTGGACCTTCTGGAGGGTTTCCAGCATGGCTGCGGTAAGGTCCTGCCGCTCTTCTGCGGCGGCGCCCGGGCGTGTGACATGGAACGCCAGACCGCCAAGCAGGTACCGGACCTTGTGGTCATCGCCGGTGCCGGGGGCGAGCACGTTCCCGCAGTGCGAAAGCATGGCGGGCTTGCCGCCTTTCACGACGGCCTCAAATGCCGTCTTCGCTTCGGATGCGTTCTGCGCCGGCATCATCCCGATCACGGCACTCATGTCGGTGTTTTCCGCGGGGGCCAGTCCGGCAAGGAGGAGGGTGGCAACCGTTACGGCTTTAGTGAGGAATGGCAGGTGTTTCATGATTATATCCTCCAGGGGGCGCGCATGGGTTGGTCGATCAGGCGGTTCGCCATATCGTCGTTGACGAATTTCTCGGCAACAGGGTCGTAATGGAGTGGCCGGCCCAGGCGCACGGCGCAGATGGCAAGGTTCACCAGGGTGCAGGAGCGGTGCCCGTTGCTTTCGTTGAGTGCGAATTTCCTGCGTTGCCGGACCGAATCCAGGAAATCCGTCTGCTGGGGTGGGGGATCAGGCAGTTCGCGGAGTTTCCTGTCGAGGTCGGGGATGTCCGACTTGAAGTCCTTGAATAACTTTCCGTTCGGCCCTTCAATGAAGGGGGCGCCGGCGAGGGAATTGTCGCCATCCAGGATGATTTCGCACCCATCGGCGTATTTCATGCGGATGCGCCGCCAGGGGAGGGCGGCATCGGGGTGTTGCAGTTGAGAGTCGGCCTCGATTTCCACCGGGCTGGTATCGTCCTTTCCGAGGATGTACTGGACCGGGTCAAGGTAATGCATGCCCATGTCGCCGAGTCCGCCGCCGTCATAATCCCAGTAGCCGCGGAAGGTGCCGTGGGTGCGGTGCCGGTTGTAGGGTTTGAAGGGGGCTGGGCCCAGCCAGAAATCGTAATCGAGTCCGGCGGGAACCGGCTCGGGGGTGAGCTG
>JAABPW010000196.1 GCA_011391785.1 Verrucomicrobiota bacterium | reverse complement strand
AGGACCTTCTTCTCATAGGCCCTGACCTTGTCCATCCACTCGATGTCCTGCGGTGCGCCATCGCGGCGGCACAGCTCGGCCCAGACGGCGCCGATCGGCATGAACTTCATTTCGTCCAT
The DNA here is from genome assembly GCA_011391785.1 of Verrucomicrobiota bacterium. Classification (GTDB taxonomy): domain Bacteria; phylum Verrucomicrobiota; class Kiritimatiellia; order CAIKKV01; family CAITUY01; genus JAABPW01. Next base: position 3,205 of record JAABPW010000196.1, on the reverse strand, counting down.
CAAGGCCAGCGATCCGGCGCGATCCCCCGCCTCCTCCATCTTCCTGAGCGTCTGGGACGGGTCCAGCATCGCGAAGAGAATGGCCTTGCGCGTCGCCCGCAACCCGATGGCATAAGCGGCAATGCGGTTGATGCTGGCATCAAAGTAGTCGGTTGCCACAGCCACCTTCTTCCACGCCCCGCCCCGCCCGATTTCCAGGAACAGGTTCTTGAGGTCGTCGTTGAAGATCACCACATGGTCACTGTCCCACCGCATCGGCCGGCTGACATGCAACAGGAGCTTCTTGTGGAACTGGAGGAAGCTGCTGATCTTGTCGTGGATCGTCTCCGTCGGGTGGTAATGCCCCATGTCCATGCACAGGCCGATATTCCGGCTTGCGGCATAGCTGCTGTAGTATTCGGACGACCCGACCACATACTCCTCGCTTCCGAGGCCGAACAGCTTGCTCTCGACGTAGTCCAGGCACTTGCTCTTATCAACACGCTTCTCCTGGGCAATCGTCTCATCCAGCGACTTGGTCAGCTGGGACCGGTGCGTCCACCGGTCGGCGGGCAGATCCTTCGAGCCGTCCGGAATCCAATGGTTCACGTGGCAGACGCCCTTATTGGACTTCGCCATGGCCTGGGCGATCCGGCGCGAAGCAATGCCATGCCGGACCCAGAACTTGCGCACCGACTCATCCTTGCTCGACAGGGTGAAACCGGAATCGGCTTTCGGATGGGCGAAATAGGTGGGATTGAAATCAAGGGGAATGCGATTCTTCCGGCTCCACTCCATCCAGGACTCGAAATGCCGGGGCTGGAGCTCGTCGCGCTCGACCCGCTTGCCATTGGTATCCGCATAAAAGGCATGCAGGTTCAGGCGGTGTTTGCCGGGAATCAGGCTCAGGACCTTCTCGTAATCCGCCCTGGCTTCTTCAGGGGTCCGCGCGCGGCCGGGATAATTACCGGTCGCCATAATGCCGCCACCGCTGGCGCTCGCGCTCTTAACTTCGAATCCGACGATATCATCGACCTGCCAGTTGTGGATTGAAACCGGGATTTCAAGCGCCGCTTTGATGGCCTTGTCGGCATCCAAACCGAGCCCGGCATAGCGTTCCTTGGCCAACTTGTATTCGTTCGTCTTTTTCATCTATTGCTCCTTTATGACACCTGCGTCCGCCTGTATGACTCAACTTCCCAGTTCTCAATAAAATCTGTCGCCTTTTTCGTCATGTACTGAACCCCGCCAAAGGCCTCGGCATACCGCCGCACGGCCGCGCCATCGAGGGCCAGCTCAATCGTCAGGCTGGCGTTACGGGCACTCTGCCCCACCCCGTAGATCCTCTTGTCCGTGACCAGGATCTTGGGGAAATAGCCATGCGTCTCCTTGAACTTGCCGATCAGCTGCCCGTCCAGCTTACCCATGAACGGCCATGACTTTGCATACACGATATGATCCGGCGTCAGCGGCCCTTCCGCCACGGGAACCACCGGAGTGCAGGCAACATGCTCCGCCTCGGCGCCCATAATGGACTTGAGCAACACCCCTTCAGGGGATTGCGGATCAACGGCCGATATCTGGCCCGGGACGAACCCGGCCACGCCCTTTTTCTGATACTCCGCCTGCAACGTCTGCATGACGTGCTGGTAGAGAGCACGGATCGTCTCCGCGTCGTTCGCACTCACAAAGACGCCATGGTTCTCGATAAAGATAACGGCAGGCTGTTTGGAATGCACTTTCACGTAGGCTTCGAGCTGCTTGAACAGCTCCATGCAGAGCGTATAGCCGGGATCAATGTAAGACACCCACATCGCCTCCGGGAAAAGCCGGGCGCATATGGATTTACCCTGCACCGCGCAGGTCATCCCGTTGACCAGTTCGGGATGGGTGTGAACCACATACTTCCCGCCCAGGATCTCGTGGAGCGGCGACTCGACCGATGGCCGGCCCTTGTATCCCTTGAGCACGGCACCGGCCATGGTATTCTTGACCAGCTCCTCGCGGGCAGCCGGGCTATCCGGCAGCGCCAGCGTGAAGAGGCTCCTGACCGAGGGCCTGTCCAGCGGAATGAAATCAGCATTTTTAAGACCCGCCAACGTCATCCCCGAGGGCTTGATCCAGAGCGTTTTAGCGAGCTTAACCGAAGTGTTTCCCCCGCCGCCCTTGACATAGGTCACGGCCCCGAATTCGTGGGACAGCGCCGTCAGTTCATTCAGATTTTCCATTGCCTCTCCCGGATATTAATGACCGGCGCCGGTCTGGCCCTTGAGCCAGGTGCCAAAGCCCACGATGATCGTCGAGATGATCAGCGCCGCGATACCGGCCGTGATATACCCGTGGGCCTTCTTGCTCGCGCCCTTCCACTCGTGGAAATACCAGCCCCACATCGTGCTGAAGATGATGATACTGGCCATGTGCAGGGTCCAGCTGGCAAATCCGAAACGGCCCATCTGCGTTTCGCCCATCGTGTAGAAGAAGAACTGGAAGTACCAGGTCGCCCCCGCCAGCGCGGAGAACATGTAGTTCTTCAGGAACGGCACCCGGTTGTCTTCGACGGACAGCGCAGGCTTCCCGGCCGTCGGGGCCTGGGCGGAAGCGGGGGACTCGACGGTGCGGCTGAAATACTGGTAGCCGGTCTTGTTCTTGAGATTGAGAAGCACGCACCAGATGAAGTTGGTGGTAAACCCGCCGGAAAGAACAACGCACAGTTTCGGAAGCCCGGTCCAGAGGGTGGAGGTCCCTGCCGCCGCCGATGCCTCGCCAATGGGGGTACCGGCTGTCAGCGCGAAGGAAAAGCAGGCGCTCATGATGCCCGAGAAGGTGGCGACCACGATTCCCTTGGAGAAGTTGAACTCGGCAATGGCCTTGTGCTTGTCAGCCGCCGGCATTTCCTTTTCCTTGGTGAAGCCGGCCAACGCCGCCACCGCGATACCCAGCAGGCACACCGCCACACCGACCAGCGTGATGATCCCGGGGGTCGTCGCGGCGATCTGACCGATGGTTTCCGGCACCGGCACGGAAGGGATGAAAATCTTGAAGATCGGCGGAAGCAACGTCCCGAAGGCGGCACAGTAGCCCAGCGCCACCCCCATTCCCAGCGACATGCCGAGATACCGCATCGCCAGCCCGAAGGTAAGTCCTCCAACGCCCCACATGGCGCCAAAGAAATAAGTCAACCCGAGGGTGGTCATCGACTGCTGGCGCAACACGCCCAGCAGGTCGT
>JAABPW010000195.1 GCA_011391785.1 Verrucomicrobiota bacterium | reverse complement strand
GTGGATGGTGAGCCGGATTCGCGCGGAAGGGCGTTTTTTGTTTTTCTTCATGGGTGCCCTCTCGGCGTGGATGCTTTGGCTTGTGATGTCGCATCTGGGTGAAATCAGGCTCGATTTTATTGTCCCGGTTCAGGCGATGCAGCGGTGCGATGTGATGGGGGGGCTGTTGAGAGGCGTATTCCTGCCGTATGTCTGTTTTAATGAGTCGGCCCCAGCCTGGGCGGCAGGTGCCGGGGTAGTATTTGTTTTGTCCGGCTTGGGCGCCTTTTTTTTTCTGGGATGTCGCCCGCGATTTCTCCACCGCTTCGGGTTGGTCGTGTTAGGGGGCTTTGTGGTGACGGGGGTAATCTGCCAGGGATACTCTCTGCGCAACCGCAGTGAGCTGCCGGATGCCAATGTGGTCTTTGATCGCCTGGTATCCACAGATTGGGATCGGGCGGAAATCGTGCGCCTCAAGCCCGGTCCTGCCATTTCGCTTTACGATTTCATGCAGGTGAAATTTTCCGACTTTAATGAGTCACAGGGAGTGTTCTTGATGTATCAGGACAATGGGGAGACGGTCCGGGCGGTCGGAGAAACCACTTTGATAATACCGCGCAATGACTGGGCTGATCGACCCTACCGGTGGTACACCTTAACGTCTCCGGAAAGGCCCGAACCGGGGCGAAGGGTGTTTTATGTGGAAGGCACGGTGGAGGGGGATACGTATCCTGTTCTGGCTATTCGCCAGGGACGACGAACGCTTTATGAACGGGCGATCCCCTTGCGCAACAAGCGCTTTTCTCAATCTGTGGAGTTCCCCACGCGGGTCAGGACCGGCAAACTTTATTATCTGTTGCGATTGGAGGGGACGGCGCCGGCCTGTCGGATTACCCGGCTTTATTGGGCGCCGATTAGCCCGCGCCTGGTGACGGGTGCCGGGATAGCGCCTCTGACGCGCGAGATTGTAGAGTGACAGGGGTGGGGGCGTGGCCAATAAATTCCTGGCCAAGATTATCATATTTCACCGCTTTCAAATCCTGCCTCAATACCTCAAATCCTGCTTGGCGTTGACAACGGAACCAGGGATCGGGCCAAGTCCAAGCAGGGACAACGCCAGGTTACCGGCGTCGCTGTTGCGGATCGGTTGTGGCTTGGCCGCATAACCCGGTCGGCTGTAGCCCGGACAGGAGCGGGTTGCCTTGTTCATGCGGTATAGGTCTCCCTTGGTGACACCTGCTCCCCAGACAAAAAATGGGATGGTGTAATTAAGTGGATTGTTGGGATGAGCATGTTGTTTGAGTTCCCCACCATGATCGGCCGTTACGATGACGGCTGTCTTGTTCTTCAGGAGGGGATCTGTCTTGACCATGTTCATAATCCGGCCAATGCACGCGTCTAGATTCATCAGGGCATTGAAATAGGCATCACTGCCCCAGCCGGATTCATGGCCCACTCCATCGGCTTCCCCGAAATGGACGAAGGCGTAGTTGCAGGGATGGCTGGTCATGTCGGAAATGAACCGGGCCGTGACGTTAGACGATGCAGTTTCATAGACGAACTGATCCAGCTTGGTTCGTCCATTGTCCGGTCCGGTCGTGTCAGGTGCTCCGTGCTCAGCATCATAAGACACCTTGAAAAGGGAGAATTTACTCTTAGTTGCCCACATGCCGGTACGTTTGCCGTTATCATGTGCGACATCAAAGACGCTCGACACAGTGATTCCATTGGCGGGATGAAGGGTTTGCCCTTTTTTCGGGTCCGTGTTGCTTTTCCAGTTGTGGCCCTGTTTGCCCAGGATCGGGCGGCTTGTGACCATCGAAACATGGTTGGGAAGCGTAACGGTAATATCATAGTCGGCCCTTGCATTGGTAGTGCCAGCTGCCTCGCTGGCGAACTTTTGGAGGTTGGGCATTTTGCCTGCGTCCATCATGGATTGCATGTAGCTTGAACCCATGCCGTCACAGCTGATGGTAATGACGAAGTCAGCTCCGGAAAGTGTGCCTGCCAGAAGACTTAAGCAGAAGAGTATTGTTGTTCTCATGGTTTTTCCATTTCTTCACCTGCTGACGACGAGTCGGTATTTCCCATTATACTTCAATTTCGCAGCTGGGACGTCCCGCTTTTTGGGGCCGTTGCTCAGCGTAGCGCGCCCTGGTACCAGACGCCGATCGATTCGTCAGGAGTCTTCATGCCGTCAGTCCAGTTGTCCGTTCTGAATGGTGCAACAGGAAAGCCGTCACGGCTGTAGAAGTTAAATCCGATCGGGTTCTGGAACTGTGCGAACCGTACGGCTTCCGGCGCCGGAACATCCTTGCAGGAGACAAGCACGGTATTGTCGTCGATCACGGCATCAGCCCAGTGCCATTTCCGGTCCTTGCCTGCGATCACAAAATACTTCAGCCTGCCCTGAAGGTCCTCGACGGGCGCATCATATCCTTTTTTCGTGGCAACCATCAGGCCCTTGCCGACCTGGTCAAAGGAAATCCTGATCCGGTCGCCTTCAATCTTGTGCTTCCTGTGGACCGGCCCGCCGGCAATGACTTCCTTCCCGTAAACCCGTGCCAGCGCTGCCTGCGCGATACGCAGGCCGACGTCAAGTTTGTTCCGAGGATGCACGTCGGTATCGCCAACATCAATGGTTACAACAAGACTCAAATTCGTGATCAGCTTCACCGCTTGATCCTGCGCCTCCCTGATGGTTGACCACCAGTATTCGCCTTCCGGTTTTTTCGGGTCCGGCGTGCCGAAGCAGTTGGGGAGCTGAACCACGATTACCGGGAAATCGCCCTGGCCCCACTCGCTACGCCAACTGTCGACAAGCATTTTTAGCAGCGTCACATACCTGTTGCCAAGCGGGTTGCCCGGCTTTCCGCCCCCATCTTGTTCGCCCTGATACCAGAAAAGGCCGCGAATGGCGAACGGTACCAGCGGGTGGATCTGGGCATTGTAACTCACCGTCGGACACTGGCCCCTTTTGGCGGTATCAAGCGAGAGGATTTTCGGGGATTCAATGAATGGTTCGCCCGTTTCGATGGCTTTCTCGTTCTCGTCGATCACTTTTCTCATTGATTGGAAGGTTTCGAGAAGTGCCTTTTTCCCCTCAGGCCGTTTACGGTCTCGCGAGTTGATGAAATCGCTGACGGCCTTGTATTCGGGGTTGGCGTCTATCGCCTTGCGCGGGATCCACATGAGAATTCCCGTGCCGCCCATTGAGCTGTTGATCAGGCCAACCGGCACGTCAAGTTCGCGGCGCAGTTTCACGCCCGCCGAGTAGGCTGCGCCTGACCAGCCAGACAGTTCGCCTGTCCGGCACATGGTCCACTGTACCGGCGAAGAAAGGTCTTCGAT